>NZ_BMWM01000001.1 GCF_014651235.1 Leuconostoc lactis KCTC 3528 = DSM 20202
ACACCAATCGAGATCTTCTTACTTAATCTACGTCACTAAATTCGTTCAAGTTATTTCTTGCAATCTGCCAAATTGAAAATATTTTCAACCGTCAGGTCAACATCTGGTAAGGCCAATTTAACGCCCGTTAAGGGATTTTCAACGCCTGTTTCAACACCACCATTTTCGCCTTCGTGCATTGAAATGGTCCCACCAGTATGGAGGACTAATATTTTTTTAACGGTCATGATGCACCTTCCTTATTCTTTCTGAAATTAACCAATGTATTTTGCCATGCATGCATTTGCTCGATAAACGTCTTAGCACGTGGCTTTAATCCCACTTGCTTATCATAAATATGATCAATCACCCGCTGAAGCCCGCGTTTGGTAACGGGCGACAAATTGATTTGATTGATTTGCCGCAAATCAATCACACTAAATTGCCGCAAATAAAAAATAGTTTTCTGATCTAACATCAATCGATGTTCATCTAAATCATAATGTTCTTCAGCTAAAATGCCATTATATTTTTCCGAATAATCAAAACGTCCGGTCACTTGGCCGCTGATGGGGTCGGCGCGCCAATTAGGCGCGACCCCAAGCGGCACGAGTAATTGAATTTCAAAGATATTGGCAATCACTTGCGGATCAAGGCCCGCCTCTAATTTCTGTAAAGCCAGTTCAAACTGATGATACCAACGCGTCAGCGGTTCACCCTCTTCAAAACTCTGATCAATCAGACTGGCAATTAAAGCCGCATAAGCATTGGCTTCAATATCATCGATCAATCGTGGATATAAGTTAGCTTGCTGCGCATCATTGATATAACCAAGTCCGGTGTTGCGCTTTGGTAATGCCCCTTCAAACGATAAAATCGTGAACGGCTGCACAGCGGCACTCAATGCCGACTTCGGCTTTTTAGCACCACGTGCCAAAAAAGTTCGCAACCCATCGTTTTCGGTGAGCATACGAACTAATAAATCATGGTCTTTATATTGTCTGGTATATAGCACAATGCCATTAATTACTGCCATTTATCACATTACCAACTACATTAACTGGCAGGTCATCGTCAAGCTTAATAATCTTCTTTACGGTAACCTAGTGTTTGCAAAGCTTGTGGTCGGTCACGCCAGCGTGGTTCAACCTTAACCCATGTTTCCAAGAAAACTTTGTCGCCCATCAAACGTTCAATATCTTTACGGGCACGAGTGCCGATTTCTTTAATCATCGCCCCTTGCTTACCAATAATAATATTCTTTTGCGTTGGGCGTTCGACAATAATTGACGCTTGAATATGAATTTTATCTTCACTTTCACGCGCGATCTTATCAATCACCACGGCCACTGAATGCGGAATCTCCTGGCGTGTCAATTGTAAGACTTTTTCACGAATCAATTCACCAATGACGAAGCGTTCCGGATGGTCTGTTAGTTGGTCAGAATCAAAGTATTGTGGCCCTTCTTCAAGTGTTTCGACAATGTTCCCCAATAATTCTGGCACATTGTCCCCTTCAGTGGCAGAAATTGGGAAAACTTCCGCCCAAGTTGGGGCGTCTTCTTGATAACTCTGAATCACATCAAGAAGTTCATCTGACGTGACCAAATCAACTTTATTAATCAACAGATAGATTGGTGTGTCTTTTACTTCTTTAAGTCGGCTAATAATAAAATCATCACCGCGACCACGTGGCATTGAGGCATCCACCACAAACCAAATGGCATCTGCTTCATGCAATGCTGAGAAGGCTGACTTCACCATGAAGTCGCCCAATGAATTTTGTGGCTTATGCACACCAGGTGTGTCAATGAAGACCACTTGTGCATTATCAGTGGTATAAATCCCTTGGATTTTATTCCGTGTTGTTTGTGCTTTATCTGACATGATGGCGATCTTTTCACCAACGATGCGATTAAGCAATGTTGACTTACCAACATTTGGTCGGCCAATAATGGCCACGAATCCTGATTTAAATGGTGTTTCTGTCATAATATTTTGCGACGCCTAGGTCGACTTTCTCCCCTATTGATAGTGATAGCTCGATTACCACTGGCAATCCAAGCACAGTAGGTACCTTATCGATACCACATATTAATGTTACCTTATTTAAAATTATGTAGCAAATCAGAAAAATTAGTCACAATGCCGAATTGACGCCAAACATAAGGCTGAAAAATCAGCAATAAAATGATAATTTCAACGCCGACTGCCACTAAGACTGCCCCCGCAGCGACATCCTTGGCCAGTTTTGCCAACGGATGATACTTTTTTTCCACGACGAGGTCCACAACGGCTTCAATAATCGTGTTCAAAAATTCACTGAAAATCACAATAAACACGGCCATTGTGACCCAAAGCCAGTCTGATCGATACAAGCCATAATGCAAGCCAGCAACTAAAATCAGAAAAGCTAACAAAATATGGATACGCATGTTGCGTTCGCGCACCAAGATCAACCAAATCCCGTTCAGCGAGTTACGCATTGCTCGGAAGAAATTGCGATTACGCGTTGTTTGCCGCTTTTCTGATGCTGGTTCACCGATTAATTTTGTCTGTTTATTATCTCTTGAGGCCATAATCGTCCAAAATCTTCCGCTGCAAATCAAACATTTCCTTTTCTTCTGCATCGCCTAACATATGGTCATAACCATTTAGATGCAAAAAGCCATGCACGACCAAGAAGCCAAGCTCACGTTCATAGCTGTGACCCAGGTACTCTGCTTGCGTAGCGATGACATCCACAGAGACAATGATATCCCCAATGTTTTTAGCAATGTCATCCACCGCAGCAATTTGTTCAAACACGTCATCGCCTTCTTCGATGGCAAAACTAATGACATCAGTGGATTTGTCTACGCCACGATATTCGCGATTATAACGTTGAATGTCCTCATTATTGACAAATGTAATCGACATTTCTGTATCATCTGGTAAAGCTAATGCTTGGCCAGCAAAATCAATCACCGACGTCACGAGGTCGTGGTGATAACGACTAATACCAGCTTGTGTTTGATCAATGATCGCTAAATCCATGTGAGGATGGCTCCTTTTCATTCGTGTGTTGTGCGGCTTCTGCGGCCTCGTAGGCATTAACAATCAATCCAACGACTGGATGTCGCACCACATCTGCGCTACTAAAGTTAATAAAAGCAATCCGATTCACTGATTGCAAAATCTTTTGCGCCGTAATCAAACCAGACTTAGCCCCACGTGGTAAATCAATTTGTGAAATATCACCGTTGACAATCATTTTTGAGCCAAAGCCCAAACGTGTCAAAAACATTTTCATCTGTTGATTAGTGGTGTTTTGTGCTTCATCCAAGATGATGAAGGCATCGTCTAATGTTCGGCCACGCATATAAGCCAGTGGCGCAATTTCGATGACCCCACGATCCATCAAGCGCTGCGTCTGTTCAGCCCCAATAATGGCATGCATCGCATCATAGATTGGTCGCAAATACGGATCAACCTTCTCTTTCAAATCACCTGGCAAAAAGCCTAGTGACTCACCCGCTTCAACAGCTGGTCGCGTAATAATAATACGCTCAACTTCTCCACGCTTCAGCGCAGAAATCGCCATCACGACGGCAAGATAGGTCTTTCCCGTACCGGCTGGTCCAATTCCAAAAGTCACATCATGCTTGCGAATGGCTTGAATATACTGCCGTTGCCCGAAGTTCTTCACACGAACGGCACGGCCTTTATTATCACGAATCAATGTTTCTGAATATAAATCACCAAAATATTCAATTGTGCCACGTTGTGCCATCGTGACAGCACTCACGACATCTGCCGGTGAAACGGTAATTTGATGTTTAATCAGTTGCGTTAGTTCATGTAAGACAGCTTGCGCAAGTGCCACCCGATCGGCTTCACCCGCAATCGTCATCTGGTCGCCGCGTGCATGCAACGTGACATCTAATCCTTCCTCAATGAGACGGATAAGACTATCATTTACCCCAATTAATTTCGTCTGCTGCTCGGCATTTTCGAATTTAAAAATTTGCTGTATTTGTGCTGACAAATTGCAAATCCCCTTTTATATTGTTTCTTTTAATTTTAACACAAAAAACGGGTATTTGCCCGTTATTCCACCGTTAAATCATGCATAATATTGTCATAACCCTGCGCTTCTTCTTCAGGTGTTAGGCGTAATGGCGCGGCGATCACTGCAGTGCTTTTTGCCAAAATATAGGTGCCAATCGCCGCAAAGGCCACGGTGAACAAAATGGCAACCAACTGCTTCCAAACGAGTGACCAGTCACCGTTCACAGCACCAGCAATGCCACCGATCGTTTTATCAGCAAACACACCAGTTAAAATAGCCCCAACTGCACCCCCAATGCCATGAATCCCAAAGGCATCTAGCGTATCATCATAACCAAAACTATTCTTAACAAAAGTAATACCACCAAAACCAATGACACCAGCCAACAAGCCCATCACAACTGCAGCCCAAGGGGCAACGAAACCTGCAGCTGGCGTAATGGCAACTAAACCAGCAACCCCACCACTAGTAATGCCCGACAAGGTAGCGCGGCCATGCATTTTATATTCGGCAAGTCCCCAAGTCAATACACCAGCAGCTGAAGCCAACCACGTGTTAACCAAGGCCAAAACAGCAATACCGTTGGCAGCTAATGCAGAACCTGAGTTAAAGCCGAACCAACCAACCCAAAGCAATGCCCCACCAATTAGGACGTATGAAGGACGAACTGGTACGTGTTTGTCATTATGACGATGACCAATCATCAAAGCCAATACCAAGCCCGTCACACCACTTGAAATATGAACCACTGTCCCACCAGCAAAGTCAATCGCACCTAGCTTAGCCAACAAACCACCGCCCCACACCATGTGTGCCAATGGGGTATAAATAAAAATCAACCATAGCGTTATAAACACAATCATGGCTTTAATGCGGACACGGCCAATCACCGAACCGGTAATGATGGCAGCTGTGATAATTGGGAACATGCCCTGGAATAAGGCAAACGCACCATCTGGAATCGTTAAACTCTTGGTTGAATGGGTAAATGACACCCCTGATAAGAACAAGTGCTTAAAGTTCCCAATGATATCACCCGCGCCACCAAAGGCTAACGAGTAACCAACAGTGAACCAGACCATTGTCGCAATACCAATAATTAAAATTGGCACAAACATCGTGTGCAATAAATTGCGTCGTTCACCCAAGCCACCATAGAAAAGGGCCAAACCTGGCGTCATTAACCAAACCAATGCCGCTGAAATTAACACCCAAGCCAAATCACCTGTATTCATAAAACCGTACTCCTCTTTTAACGTTGCTCTAATCATATCAGCTAGACCAATTGATCGTTTTAATTGTGGTAGGTTTTATGACATTGCTAATTTTTAACCCAAAGCAAAAAAAATAGCCGCTAGCGGCTATTTCACTTAAAGCAATTAATTTGATTAAACTGTTTGTACAGTAATCATGTTTGTTGTACCAGATTGTGACATTGGTACACCGGCTGCGATAACAATTGTGTCACCTGAGTTAGCCAAACCTTGTTCCTTAACAGCTGTCTTAGCCAATGCAATCATTTCATCTATTGTTGCAGGGGCTTCGTAAACAACTGGCAAGACACCGTAGTTCAAAGTCAAACCACGTTGTACACGTTCTGAATAAGTCACGGCCAAAATGTTAACTTCTGGACGGTACTTTGATACCATACGTGCTGTGTAACCTGAGTTTGTTGACACAACGATTGCCTTAGCGTTTACGCTGTGGGCAATACGTGATACAGCTGAAGCAACAGCTTCAGTTGAATCAGTTTCATCAAAGTGAAGATCTTGATGACGACCGTAGTAAGGCAATGATGATTCAGCCTTTTCATCGATAGCAGCCATTGTTGCAACGGCTTCAACTGGGTATTCACCGTTAGCTGATTCACCTGACAACATTGTGGCATCAGTACCATCGAAGACAGCGTTGGCAACGTCGGAAGCTTCGGCACGTGTTGGACGTGGGTTTTCTTCCATTGAGTCAAGCATTTGTGTCGCAGTGATAACTGGCAAACCAGCCAAGTTCATCTTGCGGATCATTTCCTTTTGTACCAAAGGCACGTTTTCGGCTGGAATTTCAACACCCATGTCACCACGTGGCACCATCAAACCATCAGAAACGGCAATAATGGCATCAAGGTTGTCGATACCTTCTTGTGATTCGATCTTAGGCACGATTTGCACGTGTTCCATGTTCTTTTCCTTCAACAGCTCACGAATTTCGAGCACGTCTTCAGGCTTACGAACAAATGATGCGGCAATATAGTTGATACCGTGGTCCAAACCAAAGCGGATGTCATCAGCATCCTTTTCAGTGATACCAGGCAAGTTGATTGAAACACCAGGTGCGTTAACACCCTTACGTGATCCCAAGATACCATCATTGTCAACACGAACAACAAGTTCACGGTTGGCAACGTCCTTTTCAAGAACAGTTGTGCCAAGCAAACCATCATCAAATAAGACTTGTCCACCCACTTGCACGTCATCAAACAAACCTGCGTAGGTTACGGCAATCTTTTCCTTTGTACCTTCAAGGTTTTCGTCCATTGAGATACGCAAAACGTCGCCTGTTTGGAATTCAATCTTACCATCGACTTGCTTTGTTGTACGGATTTCAGCACCCTTTGTGTCCAACAAGATACCAACTGTCTTACCTGTGATCTTTTCAGCTTCATGAACAGCATTCATGCGGCCCAAGTGTTCTTCGTGATCACCGTGTGAGAAGTTGAAGCGGAATACGTTGGCACCCGCTTGAATCAACTTGACGATTGTTTCGACATCAGATGATGACGGACCAAGTGTTGAGACGATTTTCGTCTTTTTCATGGTTAAATATGCTCCTTAGTTATCTTGGTTGTTGCTTGTGCAACACTACCCAAGCTCTATTTTATACATTCTTAGGTGTTTATACAAGCCATAATATTAATGACTTCGTCGAAAGACCACATTGTCATTTCCCAGCAATGGCGCCAGTTCACGCATGATAGCGGTTTCATCACTTAACCAAAATGCCGGTGCTAATTGTTGATTTTTTTGGTCATTTTGCCAATGAATCACGACGGGATTATTACCATGATACTTTTTCAAAACTGCAATAACGTCACGGCGATTTTCTTGCGTATCATGTGCGGTATCAAACTGCAAAAACCACGTCCCTTTTTGTTGTGATTGGGTTAAATCCGGGGCCAAACTCAAGTGATTGGCCACCACTGAAATTTTCCCATTATAGTAATCCACACGGCCCGTGAATTGGATAATGGCGCCAACCTTTAGGTCAGCTTTCACTTTGTCATAAAGTTGATGGAAAACGGTCACACTAGTTGTACCCGTCGCATCTGATACTGTGACAAAAGCCATTTCTTCACCCTTTTTGGTACGGGTTGTGCGCACTTGGTCAATGAGGGCAATAACGGTCACCGGTTGCTTTTTATCAGTCTTTTCAGTCAAATCAGCAATCTCTTGGTAATTGTGATCAGCAATTAAGCTGGCATACCCATCCAGTGGATAGCCCGATAAATTCACCCCGATGGCCTCTTTTTCATAGGCTAACTTCTCCGTCAAATCCCAATCCGGCATTTTCTTAATTTTGGTTTCGTTTAAAATTAAGTCGCCAAAGCTAGCCGCTTCAATCAAATCATCTAAAGCGGTAACAAGTTCCATCCGATTGTAGCCGAATGTATCTAAAGCCCCCGCATAAACTAGCTGACGCAGCGTGTCCCGTTTTCTAAACTTTTCTGGTAGACGCCGAACAAAGGATTGAATCGATTGGAACGGGCCATTAGCTGTCCGTTCAGCCAAGACAGCAGCCACAAAATCAGTTCGCAAACCTCGGATATTATTAAGTCCCATTTGCAAGACGCCTTGATTAACTGTCCAAAAACGTTGTGACTGATTGATGTGCGGTGCTGCTACTTGCAATTGACGCGCCTTAGCTTCCGCAACATACATCCGCACCTTTTCCGGTGACCCTAAATTGGCATTTAACACAGCAGTAAAAAATGCCGCTGGATAATGGGCTTTCATATAAGCCAATTGGAAAGACAACTTACTATACGCCACCGCATGCGAGCGATTAAAGCCATAGTTTGCAAATTCATCAATATAAGCAAAAATTTGGGCCGCTTCTTGGCGATCATGTCCCAAGGCTACTGCCCCATTAATAAACTTCTCTTGCATCGCCGCCATTTGCGTCAGCTTCTTTTTTGACATGGCACTACGCAACACGTCCGCTTCCCCAAGCGTCAAACCAGCATAGGCTTCAGCAACCAACATGACTTGCTCTTGATACACAATAATGCCAAATGTTGGCGCTAGAATAGTTTTCAAGCTGGCGTCAGGCACCGTCACGGGTTCAAGACCATGCCGCCGTTTGATAAAGCTTTCAATGTTACGGCTGGGCCCTGGCCGGTAAAGTGAATTAACCGCCACAATATGTTCAAAGGTGGCCGGTTGCAATTGACGCAAGACATGTTTAATGCCTGCCGATTCAAATTGAAAGATCCCATTGGTATCGCCTTTAGCATACAAAGCAAGTGTTGCCGCATCATCCAATGGCACACGGCTAATATCAAAGTGCTCTGGCAATTGCTGCCGTGCTTCATATAAAGTTTGTGCCAAAATGGATAAGTTTGATAACCCTAGGACATCAATTTTTAGCAGTCCTAACGCCTCAACCGTATCCTTTTCAAACTGCGTCAATAAGCGTTCGTCAGTCCCTGACTGCACCGGCAATGTGTGCACCAGTGTATCGGCACTTAACACGACACCCGCTGCGTGCGTTGAATAGTTTCGTGGCAACCCTTCGATTTGTTGGGCAACCTTTAGCAGTAATTGCCCGTCATCAAGTTCTGACAAGACCTTTTGGAGCCCATCACCTGCTTGGAGCGCATCTTGAATTGAGACTTTTCGCCCTTGTTTACCTGTTGGTACGGCATTACTAATCCGGCTCATCATTTGCTGCGAGACACCAAACACGCGTGCCGTATCGCGCAGTGCTTGCTTAGCGGCTAACGTGCCAAACGTTAGAATCTGAGCAAAATTACGCTGACCATACTTGTCATGTAGATATTTCAAGACAACGTCTCGTTTATTATCCGGCCAGTCAATATCAATATCTGGCATTTGGACACGTTCCGCATTCAAAAAACGTTCAAAGAGTAAGCCAAACTGCAGTGGATCCACATCCGTGATACGCAAGGCATATGCGACCAGTGACCCAGCAGCCGATCCACGCCCTGCCCCGAGTTGGATATGGTTTTGATAAGCAAAATTTACAATATCCCAAACAATTAAGAAATAATCATTAAAGCCCAACTGATCAATCACTGCCAGCTCATGTGCTAAACGCGCTTGATAACGGGACTGATCGACATGCAAGCCTTGTAATCGCGCCGCCAAGCCTTTCTCGGCCAACGTTTTTAAATACGTGCCGGCATCCGGCATACCAGCTGGCAACTGAAACGCCGGTAAAGCAGCTGTCTGACTAAAAGTCAACGTGACTTGGCTTCTGGCTACCAAGGCTTCATTGGCCAAAAAGGCCGCCTTTAAGAAATCACTCGTCTGATAGGCGGCCTTGACCTGGTTGTAATCTTGTAAAATTTGGGTGCCTGATTGCTGGGCCAACGCTTTAATACCCTCTAGTTTGACATTGGCATCAATTGACTTTAACACCTGGGTCGTGAACGCATCATCTGCATTCAGATACGCAACGTCATCTAGTGCAATCAATTGTGCTTGGGTTGCCGCTTGGAACTCAGCGAGACGGGTTTGGATTTGTGGCGCCATCTGGGGGTTAATCCCCAAATATAAATGTGCTGGCGCAATATAAGTCGTGAGGATTTGCCAATATTGCGCCACATCATCGTAGGCCGACGCAATGAACTGTGATAATTCACTATCGCCTGGCACAATCACGTTAATCCCTTCTAAATGCTCTGACAATGCCGCCAACGTTAAATCAGGCGTTTTGGCCGTCATTTTCGCTGATGATAACCACATCAAGTTTTGATAACCGACTTGCGTTTCCGCGATTAAAATCATGGGAAACGTTGTCGCCGTGTTCACTAATCCATTAACTTCCAAAGTTACGCCAAATAACGGCTTAAGATTATTTTCCAAAGCCGTTCGGTAAAACTCGACTGCCCCATACATCACATTGAGATCGGTTAAGGCAATCGCCTCATAGTGCCGTGCTTTCGCTGTTGCAATAATTTGAGGAATCGTATTAGGATTTTTTAGTAAGCTATAGGCGCTTAAAATTTGTAACGGTGCGTACATTAGCCCTCCGCATAATTTCGCTTCATGATACGAAACTTTGTTCCCTTTAATTATACACGAAAATCGTGAAAAAAGGTTGCGCTTTTCAGGAATAAGCGTATGATAGTTCTGTAAAGAGGTGAAAAGTATGAAATTCATTACTGTTGCTTTTTGGTCTGCTGTATTTGGCGAAATTTTGGGTTACATTGTGTCTCAATTAACTGGTGGTACTTATTCATTTGTTGGTGCTGCCGTTTTGGCCATTATTGTTGGCGAAATTGCGATCATTGCAATCCCTGCAATTTCAGGCTCAGCCGTATCAAAAGCAGTCATTCATAAAAAATAAAAAATCGCGCAAATTATTGCGCGATTTTTTATTTGGCTTGCCAAGCTGCTCTTAATTCACTTATTGTGAGTTGTCCTGGTGCACTTACAGGTTGGCCATCTAAGACCGCAAAGGTCATTTCTGAGCCATATTGATACCCTTCAATCCGTGACCGCTGTCCCAATAGCCCCATGCTAATGGTGATGAGCGGCTGTGCAATTTGTGCGGCTTGTGTGGCCAGCAATAAGCGCTCAACATCCGCTTCATCATGTGGTGTCACCGCAAGTTTCACAATATCAGCACCCGTTGCCGCCAAATCAGCTAAATAAACCGGCACATCTGGTGTCTCATTTAAGTCATGATACGACATGATGACGGGCACACCAACTGCACGCGCGGCCGCCATGATTTTATCACGGAATTCGGCAGCTAACGTATATTCCACATCAACAGCGGCAAAATGATAGCCCGATTTTAACGCATTGACCATGAACAACGTATATTCAAGTGGTGACATTTCGCCCCGACCACCTTGTGCTTGCGTGCGATACGTCAAAATAATAGGAAAGTCGCCAATCGTCTCAAACACTGACCCCGTCAGTTCTTTAATGATTTGTTGGTTCATAATCGGCCAATTCGCCTTAAATTCCTGCTGGGCTTGGTCGATTTCTGCTAACATTTTAGCTTCCGTCATCGCGGAAACATCTTTTTGCGCTAACGCTGCTTGTGCGCCTGCTTTGACTTGTTGCCACATCACCGCTTCAGTAAAATCATCCGCAATATAGTCGGCGCGCCATTCCACCACGTCTGGCTTTCGGGCTTGGAGTTGCTGGGCAAACGGTGTCAATTTATCAGTTGGGCCAAGCATTAATGGCACAGCGATAACTGGCTTACCAGTTGGACTTTCAGGAAGGTGTAATTGTTCTCGTATTGTCATTTGATTTGATAGACAACCCAGACCATTTGTGGACTTAATCGTTGTCGCACTTGGTACTTTGGGTCTTCGCTTTCTGGTAATTTTAAGAATTGTGCTTCTGATATAATTGTAAACCGATTTTGGTCATTTATAAAGGCTGACATGGCGACAGGCTTACTGGGGGCAAAAATCACCGAGGGTCCCCAGGCATTATCTAAGCTATTAGCGCGTAAATATTGGGCCAATAATCCCTCAGTTGGGCATGGATGACAGCCACATTTCGTGCATAAGCGGTATTTTCAACCACAACAAGCGTCATCAAAGGCCGAGCAAACGTGACCACAATGGTTGCCTTTTCCCAAGCCAAATAGTTAAAATTTGCCCAATCCAACGCTGGCAATTGATGCGATTTAAACGCTGCTGGCACGAGAATTTGATCGCCGGCATAATCGTCTAAATGCGTTAAAATACTTTCAAAATCTTGATGTAAAACCAACGTCTGGTCGGTAATGTAATCTTTTGCTGCCTGTTCTGAGTCGGTTCCGACAGGCCCTAACGTGTGTAGTTTCATCGCTTTAACTGCTTATTTTCTTTATTAATCGCTGAATTTGTCAGGATGGTCATAATTTGATCAATCATGTCATCTGAGATATCAGCCGATTGCGCAAAATCATATTTCAATAAATCACGCATCTGTTGTATGCGCGCTGTTTGTACGGTAGCCATGCCAAATTTTTCCTTGTACTCGGCTACGGCCCCAACAATTTGCATACGTTTTTCAATCATTTGAAAAATTTGACGATCAAGCGCATCAATTTCCGAGCGTAATTGTAACAAATCTAATTCATCTTCCGGCGTACTAAATAACGCGGTAATTTCTGCTGCCAGTCGTTCAGGCGTTTTACCAACCGTTTCCACTGTGACATGTGCCACACTACGATATAACGGATCCCGTAATTGCCATAGCTGAAAAAATGCTGCGGTTGATTTTTCTTGCAACAACGGCCGTTGACCTTCGTTCAGCAAACGACTAATCGTACTTTCCAAGTTCCCATGCAGATAAATAATCGTGGCCGATGAGGCTTGCAATATCGCCCGATTCTCCGGCCGCTCAATCACCCCACCACCGGTCGCCACGACACCTTTAAACGTCTGCAAATCTGCTAAAACTTGGGTCTCCAGCGCACGAAAACCCGCCTCGCCTTGACTGGCAAAAATTTCTGGAATCGTTTGGCCAGCGCGGCGTTCAATTTCTGAATCACAATCGATAAAATTGGCTTGGTGTTGGCGGGCAATTTCCTGACCAATCGTCGTTTTGCCGGCGCCCATAAATCCAACCAATAGCAATGTTTCTGGTGCTGTCAACATGATTGTCGCTACCTCATAAATGTTGTCGTGCCTTTTGCGCAGATTGAATCAATCGTAACAATTGGTCAGTATCTTGTGCGGCCAATGCCTGATTAAATGCAGTCAGTTCCGCCATCAGTTGTTGCGTACTGGCAAGTACCGCTGCTTGATTGCTCATTAAAACGTCCGTCCAAAGTTTGGGATCGCTGGCTGCAATGCGCGTGGTATCCTTAAAGCCACCGGCTACATATTGCCCAAAATCGGCCACATCCCCAAGTTGCTTAACCGCTGCATTCATCAACGCAAACGCCGCAATATGTGGCGCATCACTAATCATCGCCATCAAGTGGTCATGGGTGGTTGTGTCAATCGTTTTAAAGTTCGCCTGTAAGGGCGCCAACAACGTTTGCAATGTCGATAAAGCAGCCTGCCCTTTTTGATTTGGGATGAGAAAATAGGGTGCTTGCTGGTATAACTGTGGGTTGGCGGCAGTCACCCCACTTAAATGCGTCCCTGCCATCGCATGTCCACCAATGAAGGCCACATGAGCGAGTTGCGTGGCTGCTACAGCCATAATGTCTCGTTTTGTCGAGCCAGTATCTGTGATGATGACATCCGATTTCAAAGGCAGCGACGCGAGTGTCTGTAATGCTTGGATAATCCCTGTCACGGGTGTTGCTAAAATAATGACGTCAGCTTGCGTGGCGACTAGCGCTAATTGTGATGCCGTTTCGGCAACAATTCCTTGGGCTAACGCTAGTGTTAACGTGTTTGGGTCTTGATCAACACCAATCACGTGATGCGCCGGTTGGGCGTTCAAACAAACCGCCAATGACGCCCCCATTTCTCCTAACCCTTGCACAACAATGTTCATCGCATCACCTGCATCAAATCGGCCAAAAATCCAGGATAAGAGACACTCATCGCATCTTCGCCGGTCATCACAACATCTTGATGAGCAATCAAAGCGGCCACCGCATTCATCATACCAATCCGATGGTCCCCATGCGTCTCTAACAACGTGGACTCATTGCTACCATGGAGTGGTGTGCCACCGTGAATAATCATGCCATCCGGTAAGGCCTCAATATCTGCGCCCAACTTTGTTAATTCAGCAACCACCGTGGCAATACGATCTGTTTCTTTCACCCGCAGTTCAGCCGCACCCGAAATGACAGTATCCCCTTGTGCTTGCGTGGCAGCTAAGGCCAAAATTGGGATTTCGTCTACAGCACTAGGAATATCTGCAGCGGTGATTTGTATCCCATGTAACGGTTGGGCGCGCACTGTAATATCTGCAGTCGGTTCATAGCCGTCATTCACATGAGTCAGCGTTAAGTCAGCGCCCATCTGCCGTAGCAGACGCAAAACCCCATCGCGCGTTGGATTAATGCCCACATTTTTCAAAGTAATCTCAGAATTTGGGGTAATCAAGGCAGCCACAATGAAAAAGGCAGCACTGGAAATATCAGCTGGTACTACGACATGTTGGCCCATCAATGTTGGCTGCTGTGACAAGGTAATGACGCCATGATCTGCCTGGATTTGACCGCCAAATTGGCGCAGCATCCGTTCCGTATGGTCACGTGAAGGTAATTTTTCAATAATTGTCGTCTGTCCCGCGGCTTGCATCCCAGCTAAAATAATGGCACTTTTAACTTGCGCCGACGCCACCGGCATCTCATAGGTGATACCGGTTAACGCTTGATTCGCATGAATCACACCTGGTAATTTATCACCATCGGTCAACGTAATTTGCGCCCCCATTTGTGATAACGGTGCTAACACACGTTGCATCGGCCGCTGACTTAATGAGCCATCCCCAAAAATTGTCATGTCAAAGGGCTGTTTACTCAACAACCCCATTAACAAGCGTGTGGAAGTCCCTGAATTTCCCATGTCTAATGGCGCGTTAGGCGCCTGAAAATGTTCAAGTCCTTGTCCTTGAATGCGGACATGTGTGCCGGTTTGTGTGATCTGAACCCCCAAGTCCTGAAAAATGCGCATGGTGTGTAACACATCATCAGAATCTAAGAAATTTTCAATTTCAGTCATGCCTTGGGCAATCGCCCCAAACATCAAGGCGCGGTGTGAAATAGATTTGTCCCCAGGGACAGTTAGTTGCCCGTGTAGGCCCGTTGTCGGGGCGGGCGTTAATCGAATCATAGCCTCTCCTTTTTTCCTGTTATCTGAAAATATCTTGTTAGAAACGACGAACTTCTTCACGGTAGGCCGCGACCTGTTCTTTCATCCGGTCAATATTGTCGGCATCAAACTTATCCAAAACGGCCTTAGCCAACTCAATGGCCACCATCGCTTCGGCAATCACCGCAGCTGCCGTCACCGCCGTCGTATCGGAACGTTCAATGGACGCTTTGTGATCTTGGTGGGTATCAATATCAACCGACTGCATTGGCCGATAAAGTGTTGGAATCGGCTTGACCACACCGCGCACCACAATCGCTTCCCCAGTTGTCATGCCACCTTCAAAGCCGCCTAAATTGTCTGAGCCACGATAGAAACCCTTTTCCGCATCCCAGAAAATTTCGTCCATCACTTGGTCGCCGTATTTTTCAGCATTGTCAAAACCACCGCCAAATTGCACACCTTTAAACGCATTAATCCCAACAATGGCCCGCGCGATTTTACCATCCAATTTTTCATCGGCTGAAACATAAGACCCCAAACCAACTGGCATACCAGTTGCAATGACTTGGACCTGCCCGCCGACCGTGTTGGCATCGCGTTTTGTTTTATCAATCACGTCACGAATCGCCGCATCAGCTGCAGCGTCAAGGGCGCGGGTTTCAAAGCTTTCCGTGACCTCACGTAAAGCTTGTAAGTCATGATACTGGGTTAACTGGCTCAAATCAGATTTAGCTGGCCCAACATTGACCACAAAACCATGGACATCCACGCCTATTTCAGCCAAAAGCTTCTTGGCTACGGCACCGACCGCCACGCGCATCGTCGTTTCTCGGGCAGAAGAACGTTCCAATACGTTGCGCAAATCATCATGGTGGCGGTATTTGATCCCCCCCACCAAATCAGCATGTCCTGGTCGTGGGCGCAATACTTTCCGGAGCGTATTTTCCGGTGTAGCCGGCGTGTTAGGCGCCATAATTTTTGACCAATTATTGTGATCATCATTATGCACATTTAAAGTGATTGGTGAACCAAGCGTGTACTGATGCCGCACCCCTGTTAAAAAAGTGACCGTGTCTGTTTCAATTTTTTGGCGCTCACCCCGACCATACCCGCGTTGGCGCCGTGCAAGTTGTTCGTTAATGTCTTCTTGGGTAAGATGTAAGCCGGCAGGAATCCCTTCAATCACAGCAATTTCTTCTGGGCCATGGCTTTCGCCAGCAGTTGTATATCTCATCGTCTTATTATATGTTGCGCCCACAGGCGCAATTCCTTTCAAATCAAATTGATGCCATAAATTCCGGCATGGCGGATAACGCTTTGGGCACAATAACGGGTTGCCCAACCTCAGCAAGCGCAACCAGGTTCAAAGTACCGGCGTGATTTTTCTTATCATTAACTAATCGGTCAAAGAAGGCTGGTGTGCCTAGCAAATCAGAGGTAATTGGCAGACCAACTGCCGTTAATCGAGATTGTAATGCTGGGACAAGATCAACTGGCGAAACGCCGTCGCGCGCCATGCGTTCAGTCAACGCCATCATACCAATCGCCACTGCTTCACCATGTCGCAGATCCCCATGTGCCAGTAATTCAATCGCATGACCTAACGTGTGGCCAAAGTTGAGGAACTGCCGCTGCCCGGCTTCTTTTTCATCCGCCATCACGACCGCTGCTTTGTAAGCAATGGCGCGGGCTGATAATGCTTGCGCATGGGTGCGAATATCTGGGATGCTCCGAATCTTACCCGTCAAATCAAAAAATTCAGCTCCGGCTAACGCAGCCGTTTTCACCACTTCCGCATAGCCTTCCACTAAATCACGATCCGACAAAGTAGCCAAGTAAGTCTGATCAACTAAGACCAAGTCAGGTTGATAAAAAGTGCCAGCAATATTTTTGGTTGCGCCTAAATTGACAGCAGTTTTACCACCAACTGATGAATCCACTTGCGCCGTCAACGAGGTTGCAATTTGAATATAGGCAATGCCACGCATATACAGTGATGCAACCACGCCAGCTAAATCACCAATCACGCCACCACCTAACGCCACCACCCCATCACTGCGGGTAAATCCATGCTCGGCCAGGGCGCTTATTAGATCACCGGCAACTTGGAGCGATTTTGATTGTTCGCCAGCCGGCACTTCGAGTGGTAAAACATGAAAGCCGGCCGCTTCGAGTTGGCGTGTCGTATCGGCTAAATAAAGTGGCCCAACATGACTATCAGTAATTAGAGCGATTTGCCGTGATGACCAAACGGCTGCGACTTCGTCGCCAATGCGCGTGTGGTTATTATCATCAATTTTAACGTCATAAGCCTGTTGGCCAACATTGACAGTTACAGTCGTCATGATCTTTCCTTTCTCACATGCCATATCATTGCGCCACTAAATCAGCTTGCACAACCTCACGCACCCGACGCGCTTTGTCCGCTAATGCGCTAAATTCTGCTGGGGTCAGTGCTTGCGCCCCGTCAACAAAAGCATGCGCTGGATCATCATGAATCTCCGTCATCAAGCCCTGAGCCCCCGCTGCAATCGCTGCCAAAGCCAACGGTGCCACAAATTTTGCAACCCCAGCAGCATGTGAGGCATCAGCAATCACTGGAAAATGAGTCAAGCTCTGCAATACTGGAATCGCTGACACATCAATGGTGTTGCGCGTGTACTTATTATCGTAAGTGCGAATACCGCGTTCCATTAAAATAATTTGCGTATTCCCACCAGCCACAATGTATTCGGCGGCATTTAACAAGTCATCAATCGTAGCAGACATCCCGCGTTTCAAGACAACAGGCTTCCGCTTTTGTCCAAGAGCTTTCAACAAGGCAAAATTCTGCATATTGCGTGTGCCAACTTGGAAAATATCCGTGTACTGATCCACGAGCTCAACGTCACGGGTATCCAAAATCTCGGTGACCATATCCATCCCCAAAGCATCAGCAGCGGCACGATGCGCTTGAAGACCAGCTTCACCATTCCCTTGGTATGAGTAAGGTGATGTGCGTGGTTTAAAGGCCCCACCACGTAAAATCGTTGCCCCAGCCTTTTTAACGGCCTCACCCATGGTCATCACATGGTCCGGACTTTCAATGGCATCTGGCCCAGCCATAAAGACAAAATTATCGCCGCCAATGACAGAATGCTTGGTCGTAATCACCGTGTCTTCTGGATGGAAGTCACGTGATGACGCAATGGCGGTATGGTGGTTGGTAATAACATCAATAATGTCATTTTTAAAAGGTGCCAGTAGCTCATCTGATAATGTTTTAACGCCGGCTAATGCCACACGGTTGTTGTGGACAAATACCGGTTTAAGTGGATCACCTGTGCTCAGGTTATCGGCCAAATGTTGGGCAGTGGTATTGTTATTTGCAATAATAATCATATTGTTATTCCTCGAATTGTTTCTGCCATCAACTGGCGATCAGCTGGTTGGTTAAACCAGTATTCAAAACTTAATGCGCCCTGATTCACTAGCATCGCCAACCCATTTTGCGTAGGTAATTGGCGACTAGCAGCGGCACGTAATAAGCCTGTTTGTTGGTTACGATAAATCATATCTACCACTAACGTATGTTGTGGCAAGAGGCCAATTTGGTAATCCGTTAATAAGGTGCGGGCATCATTCATCCCTACCGTTGTGGCATTAATTAACAAATCGGCTTGTTGTAAGGCTGCTGAGAGTGTTTGATTATCAGCCAAATCAGCCAATTGCCCAATCCCTTGGCTGAGATATGCCACGGTTGTTTCCCGTTGTGACCAATCCAGATGCGCACGGTTGAACACGGTTAATTGTCGCACCCCATATTGTAGTGCCGTTGCCATAACGGCACGCGCAGCGCCACCAGTGCCAAGTAACACCACCCGTTCATGTGGTTGGTTACGCGGGATACTTTGCCAAAAACCATCGCCATCTGTGCTCGTTCCAATCAAGCGCCCTTTTACATTTTTGACCGTATTCACCGCTTGCAGACGTTGCGCCAGTGGTGTGAGTTCATCTAAATACGGGATAATGGTTGATTTATGGGGGGTCGACACATTGAACCCACCAACTGATAGGACCCGTAATCCTGCAACCGCAGCACCCAATTGTTCGGGTGCAACATCAAATGCTTGATAATACGCATCGATTTGCCGTGCGGCGATCATCCTATTTTGCATCACTGGCGATAGCGAATGCATAGCCGGTTGGGCAATCAAACCATATATTGTCATACTAACTCCCTAAATATTGCGTAATTTTTTCAGTCAACACATCCACGGCCAAACCAACGTCTTCAAGAACGGTTTGCGGTGCAGCGCTCATGCCGAAATGATCAAGGCCAAATATCAAGCCATCATCGCCGGCAACAGCCTGCCAACCAAGCGTTGTGCCTGCTTCTATTATCACATTTTTAGCCTGGTCTTTGGGGATGATTGCAGCTTTTTTTGACTGATCAAGCGATAGAAAACGTTGTAAGTCTGGCATTGAAATGACCCGACTAGGCTGTGGGAGCTGTTGGCTAACAGCCAGTGCTAACTGCACTTCTGACCCTGTGGCAATCAAATTAACGACGGCCGCTGGTGCCGCGACAATTTGCGCTGCCCCAGCAATCATGGCCTGATGCGCTTGTACTGGTGTGCCCTGTATACCTAGACTGCCACGACTTAGGACTAAAACCGTGGGTGTATCTGTTGATAATAGGGCTTGGTGCCAGGCGGCCGCCACCTCTTCAGCTGTCCCTGGTCGTAAGACGTTCACCCCAGGAATCAGGCGCAACCCCATTAACTGTTCAACTGGTTGATGCGTCGGCCCATCTTCACCAACTGTGACACTATCATGGGTAAAGACATAAATGACAGGGACGTGCTGCAAGGCACTCAAACGAATAGCGGCCTTCATATAGTCGGAGAATGCCAGAAATGTACTACCAAACACTTTGGTGCCACCGTGTAACCCAATCCCATTCATGACTGCGCCCATACCAAACTCTCTTACGCCAAATCCAATGTTACGACCCGTACGATTGTTTGGCGCAAACAAGGATGAATCAGTAATCGTCGTTTGCGTGGAACTGGCTAAATCCGCAGCCCCACCCCACAACTGTGGCCAAGTTTGAGCGACTGTTTGTAACGTGATTTTTCCAATTGTACGCGCTGCTTGGTGTTGCGCGGTAGCATTCAGGGTTGGTATTTGTGGACTCTGACATTGCGCAAATTCAAGATAAGCTTGTAACTCGGCAGCACTCGGCTTTGTTTGTTGTGCGAGACGCTGCATTATTTTGTTACGCATATGGGTAACGGGTGGCTCATCGAGGCTAAAGTTCGTCGTTAATGTGGTGCCTAAATTATCCGCTAACGCGTTGAGTTGGGCCGGTGTTAGCGGCGTCCCGTGGGCTTGATGCGTCCCAGCATATGGTCCTGAATCACCAATGGTTGTCCGCACCGCAATCAACGTGGGTTCTGGTGACAATTTGGCATTTTCAATCGCATCATGAATGGCCGCTAAATCATTACCATCAGTAATGCGTCGTACATCCCAACCATAGCTAGCAAATCGGGCGACATTATCCGCCGTATCGGCCCGCGCCCGCTGGCCATCTAAGCTCACCTGATTATCATCGTATAACACAATCAGTTTTGCCAGCGCCTGTTGGCCAGCCAGCGTCGCGACTTCATGACTGATGCCTTCCATTAAGTCACCATCCCCAACTAGCGCATAGGTGAAGTGATCAATGACCGTTGGAAATTGGGCATGAAGTTTAGCTTCTGCCATCGCCATACCAACTGCCATGCCTAATCCTTGTCCCAGTGGCCCAGTGGTCGCATCCACGCCTAGTGTCACCCCCACTTCAGGATGCCCAGGTGTTTTTGAATGTGGTTGACGAAACGCGGCTAAATCAGCAGCCGATAGTGCAAAACCTGCGGCATGCAAAGTGGCATACAGTAATGCTGCCCCATGACCTGCTGATAGCACAAACCGATCGCGATTAAGCGCCTCGGGTTGCGCCGGATCCACGACCAATTGGTTCGCATACAATTCATAGAGCATTGGCGCCGCTCCCAAAGCAATCCCTGGATGACCCGAGCCTGCTTTGGTAATCATTTGGTTAGCGAGTAATCGTAATTGATTAATCGTCTGCGTGGCAATATCAGGTTTTACTAATGTTTCGCTCATTATTCTTCCTCATAAAAAAATCGTGCAGGGTGTAACCCCCCAGCACGATTTACCACAACAGTTCACCTGTTAAAATAAAAAGCCACTAAGTGTTACACTCCACTTAGTGACCCAACCTTGAAAAACCTCTGGCCGCTAAGTGCGTCGTTGACCGACGCACTTAACATGCGACGGTACTACATAAACCAGAAGTAATAATAGCTATTGTTTTTCAAGATTGTATTGTTCATGATTTTTCTCGTTCCTATTTGATGCTCTTACTATAACGTTAAAAATGATAGTTGTCAACAATAAATTAAAAATAAGTGATAATTATTTAATATAGCGATGAATGACGGGATAAACAATCGCTACCACATAAACACCGATCAAGCGATCAAGGTAATCTGTCCCCACTTGAACCAAAAAGACTGCGACGACTTCATTAATGCCCATGCCATGCAGCACTTGGACAATCATACTTGGCCCTGATGACGTGATGCCATGAAAGAGCATGACGGTAATTATCGTGCTGACAATCGTTGCTGGCAACGAAATAACCAAAGCCAGCCACCAAATATTTTTGATATCGGTTGGCTTGAACTTTTTATAGACCAGACCAGCCATTAAGGCCACGGTAATTTGACTCGGCATGTAATAAATCGAGAATAAGTCGCCAGTTGCGCCGTTAATCAAGGCTGTTAAGACACCTGTAATCACACCACCAATTGGTCCAAAGAACGCACTGCCTAACAAGGTCCCAATTGTATCTAAATAAACTGGTAGCCGTGTATAAAGGGCCAAATGGCCACCCACAATGTTAATCACAGTAAAAAGCGCAATGAGGGCAATTTTTTGTGCTGAAAACTGTTTTGTCATGATAATCGCTCCAAATCTGTGGCGATGTTATCAAGCTCTTTTTCAATTGTTGTTACATCGCGTGTTAATAAGCCACCCACAATATAGGCCATCGCCCGTTTAGCGTCAATTTGTTGTAAAATTTTCGCATTTGCTGGTCGCTGCCAAAAGTCGGCCCCGTCCACAATACTTTGCCCCAAGGCGACGCCTGAGATTACCACCGTCACATATTTTTCGATGGCTGTTGCCAGTTCAGGATGTAAGGCGTAAACAATGACCAACGGATCGTTAATCACCGCCCCCAACACATGTTCTTGCGCCCAATGAAAATCAAAGTAAAATGGCAAAATTTGTTCAACAAAGGCTGATTTATCAGCATCCAAATAATGCATCATTTGCAAAATATTGGGCGTCATCACAATTTTACGGGTCACGTCTAGCGGCACCAATTCAATCATCAGCGGACTATTTTGGAAAACATAATCGGCCGCATCGGGATCCACCCAAAAATTGTATTCAGCAACTGGGGAGGTATTCCCATTGGTTTGATAGGCCCCACCCATCACAATGAAACGTGAAACATGGGACCAAAGTTCTGGTTGCGTTTTCAGCGACTGCGCGACGTTGGTTAACGGCCCTAACGCCATGAACCAAACGTCATCGTGTGCTTGTAACAAGGTTTTGTACCCTGCTTGCGCATCTAATGGTGAAGCGCTCACGTCGGTAACTGGTGGCATTTGGCTATCGCCCATGCCATCCATTCCGTGAGTATCTTGGGCACTCACATATTCATGGGTCCAAGGGGTCGTGGCCCCAGCAAAGACTGGGATATCTAACCGATCGACTTCACGCAAGACTTTTAGCGCATTGGCGACGCCAATATCAGTTGGGACGTTACCAGCGACAATTGAAATCCCAATGACTTCAATCATTGGTGATTGCAATGCCACCAGTAACGCGAGGCTATCATCAATGCCAGGATCAGCATCGATAATCACATGATGTTTTTGCATTATCTCTCCTACCTTTCAAGGGTTCTTGGTTTTTTATCCTGGGCAGCATTTCGAACCAGTCCAACGGGAAGCCGTTGATTTTTGATAAATGCTTATTAAGTGTATCAAAAATCACGTCACAAAAGAACCCCTAGCCTCAGATATCCTACCTTCCCAACATGCAAACGTTTAGCAATTCGCTTGATAAAACCGATAAATATGATACAATTCGGTTGACTGACACCTAAAACTCATTTAATATATTTTATGGAAAAAAATCACTTTGCCCGTTGCAAATTTGCAACATCATGCGGTAGATCAACACAACATGTGCTAAACAATCGCAGTAAAAGGTTTTTGGGGGAGAAAAAATGGCTGAAATTTTATGCATTCTTTGGCTGATAACAACATTAATCTTTATGTTGTTATTAGTTGTTTTTTTCGTTGATAAAATCAACAAACGACCAAGTGCGATTAATCTACGGATACTTATTATTGCTTTCTTTGTCGTTTTTGTCTTTTTTGCTGGGATTATTGGGGCAGCCATTATGGATGCTGCTGAAACACAGCCAACAGCCTCCCAAACAAAGCAAACACAATAACCCGACGTTTGCGTCATGCCCAAGTGGGCGTACATATTGGACCATGCAGTCGCTCAAATAAGCGCAACATGTGCTGAGCATCCACATAAAAAGGCTTTAGGGAGTCATGAGATGACAGAAATTTTTTCCATACTATCTCTAATTGCGGCAATCGCATTTATCGTTTTGTTGGTAATTTACGTCATTGATAAAATTCGCAAGCGTCAAGGGTCGATCCGTTTACGCACGGTTATGATTGCTTTTGTCGTCGCACTCGCCTTCTTGAGTGCGTTAGTCGTAACAATGATTGCACAATCAAAACGTGATGCACACGACCAAGATCCTAAAGCGTACCAATCAAAGAACACTTACAACCAAGTTGCGCGTAATCCTGAGCAATTCGATGACAAGAAGTTAAAATTCACTGGTCGCGTTTTGCAAGTGATCAATGTCGAAGATGATGAAATTGAAGTGCCAATTGCCGTTGATAATAATGAGGATCACGTGATGCTCGTTGAAATCGATCGCCACTTACTTAAAAACGCAAGTATTTTAGAAGACAATCTCATCACTGTATCAGGGATTGGTGATGGAACCAAGTCTTACAATGACCCCAACCATGTTCATGTGACTGTCCCATACATGGAAGCCAAAATCGTCAACAATCGTGGTGATGCAAACGATATTTACGAAGAATAATTGTCACTTGTTGGTGTGAAGAGACACAACGTCAAAATTTGATTAATAAAATACGCACATAAAAACCGCTAAACGTTTGTTTAGCGGTTTTTATGTGCGTATTTTTTCAAAATAAAAAGCCTAACAGGCTTCTTGATAAAACGGATATACATTACAAAACTAGATTTAATTGATTAATTAAACTCACTTAATATATGTGATGTTAACGGGCTCTCTGTCCCATTCAACATCTATTAAATATCATATTAAAACAAATAACTTATGATTTGACAAGTATTCTGCTAGACTGCTGAAAACACTCTCTGTTGCATTCAATAACACTAAGTGTATCACATATTTTAATCCCCTGCAAGGTTTTACTTTTTAATTCCCCAACACAGCAACGATTATTTGCGTATCAGGTCCCCAAATGTCCCCAAACAATAAAAACACCACTCAATTTGAGTCGTGTTTTTATTGTTAAAAGCAGGCTGTAACCCTTGCAGGACTAGAAGTGTGCCTTAATTTTATAGATTGGTTGTCCTTTAGCTAAGAACTTTTGTTCATACTCGGTTTCAATGTTGCCAGCGACCTTGTCTTCGTCTGCATGCAAATCCAATGTGTAATCATCGGCTGTCCAACGCATACCGTAGTCCATGAAACTGACCATTGAGTATTCAAACAAGTGACGATTATCGGTCTTAAATTCAACTTCACCATGATCAGGCAAAATTGCTTCATACGACTTCAAAAATGTCTTGTAAGTCAAACGACGTGATTCATGGCGCTTTTTTGGCCAAGGATCAGAGAAATTCAAGTACAATTTGGCAACTTCGGCCTTTTCGAAATACGTTTCGACCCCGTTACCATTACCGTAAATGTAACGCAAGTTCGGTAACTTCCCAACTTGATCAAAACTTTTACGTGCCGCAATGGCAATCGCTGTTTCTTGAATTTCCATCCCAATATAGTTGATTTCAGGGTGTGCTAAAGCCATCCCCAAAATAAATTGGCCTTTTCCTGAACCAATTTCAACATGAATAGGTTGTTCTTGATCAAACAAGTCTTGCCACTTGCCAATTTGTGCCGTTGCCCGTTCTTGGTCAATCACAATATCTGAATGGGCAGCCAACCAATCGGCCGCCCATGGTTTTGCTCGTAAATGCATATGCATAACATCAACCAATGCGCATCACGCATTGATTGCCTTTCTTTTTAAAATCTTTTTTTATTTAACTGTTTGGGGAGATAAACTCGGCTTAAAAATAGCCACATCACAACCACACTAATCAGCGTTGCCCCCATTGTTGCCCACCCGTGTGGCCAACTTGCCAACACCAGCAAACTGGCAACTAACCCATTGAGTTGTTGATTCAACGTGATAAAAGCCCGCTGCTGTATTGCAGGCGACACTGGCATTAAACGCGTCCATAACGTCTGTTGCGTGTTAGTATACAACGGTAGCAGTTGAAACGTGATTAAATACAGCACAGCTGCTGCAATAACAGCAACAAGCCAAATTGGCGCCTGTGCTAACGCCCAAACGAGTAGCAACCCTAATACTGCTAATCGTATGGCTAATGGCAAACTGTCATTATCTCGCGCCAAACGTATCAAATATAAACGATACATGACCGACTGGCGTTTTGTCAATGTTTTTATCACCCCGTCCAAATAACGCCGACGCTTAATGGTTCTTGGTTGGTTAGGGGTTTCTGAAAAGGTTGCATAAAAGCGATAGACGCGCTGCTCATGTTGTTGTGCTTGCGCAATGGCTATCGGCCAATTGATGGCCAAGCTTTTGGCCCATGTTGCTGTTAACCAATAACGATAACCAGCTAGGCATAATATGATGAGTAGCGTCAGGCCAAACAACCCCAGCCATTTTTGCGGTACAGTTAAGAGTAAAGTTAGCAGACCACCAGGTATCACAACGCGATATATGATTGCTTGCACGCCCCGTCGCCAGGCGTGATCTGACTGTTGCAGCGTTAAAAATAAACGTTGCCGCGCGATCAAAAGCAGCTGCCCTTTGTAGGCCAAAACGATACACCAGAGCAACGCCAAACGCCAGCCTGACATGCCCCCGATTTGCCAAAGGATGGGCACAATAAGGCCGATAATCGCTGACTGCCACACCATCGCCACACCATAACTCACTGCAAAAGCACGTGGCAGATAATGTTTGACAAGCTGTTGGTCACTGCCCATCAAAAACAGCGCATCAGCCGGCTTAAAATAAGTGATCAACGTCCCAAATTGCAGGCCCACGACCAACCACAAGACCACAGCGGCAATTAACCACGGCGATTGCCACAACTGCATGTATCGCGGGTCCGTTAACAGTTCGCGATAGCCCAGTACCCCAGCGCCAAATGCTATCACGAGAAAAACTAGAAAATGGTCATTAAACAACCGCTTCAAGTAAGTAACCGTGATGTGATTAGCCTGGTGCCAACGCGCCGCAAAAATCTTAGTCATGGCCATGAGACACCGCTCCTTGTGCCAAATCAAAATAGTCATCAAGCGTCGCCAACGTGAGCTGATATTGATTCGCTAATGCTTGCGGGGACCCCACAAAGCGTACTTGTCCAGCTTCTAGCACGACAAAAGTGTCCACAAATTGGGCCGCCGAACTCAGCAAATGCGTCGTCAACAAAACACTGTTGCCAGCTGATGCTTGTGCTTGCATCAAGCGCACCACATCCCGATGGGCCAACGTATCGAGTCCCAAAAATGGCTCATCAACGAGTAATAACGGTGCCTTTAACATAAATGCTGAGACCAGCATCACCTTTTGGCGCATCCCTTTGGAAAAATGGCTTGGTAACCAATGTAATTTGTCCGCTAACCGAAATAAGGTTAACAACGCCACCACATCTGGCCAGACCGCGGTTTTATCAAAACCATGCGCAGCTAACATCAAGTCGAGATGTTCTTCTAACGTTAATTCTTCATATAAAATCGGCTGTTCTGGAATATAAGCCAATTGTGCCTTGAAGTTTGACGGGTCTTGTGCCAAATCAAAGCCGTTCAAGGTAATTTTGCCAGATTTTGGTAACAACTCACCAATAATATGATTGATGGTGGTTGATTTACCTGCCCCATTTAACCCAATTAACGCCACAATTTGACCATCAGCTACTTCAAACGACACGTTGTGCAAGACTTGATTCCCAGCATAACCGCCGGTTAAATTGTCAATTTTTAATCCCATGATTCCATTATAACAGGGGCCATTGGTTATTTGGTATAATAGCCATAACAAAACGAAATGGAGTTAAACAATGGATATTTTTGATCAAATCATTGCTGGTGATATTCCCAGCTACAAAGTATATGAAGACGACGATGTGTTAGCATTCCTCGACATTTCTCAAGTAACCCCTGGTCATACGCTAGTCGTGCCCAAAAAACACGTCGATGATATCTTCGATTATGATGCCGCTGTGTCTGAAGCGGTGCTATTGAAACTCCCTATGCTTGCGCGGGCGATTAAAGCCAGTGATCCTAAGATTACGGGGATGAATATTTCATCTAACAATGGCGTATCCGCTGGTCAAACAGTCCGTCACTCTCACTGGCATTTGATTCCACGTTATGATGACGACAATTTGACTTCACGCTTGGCACCAACTATTGACAACAGCAGTCAATTCTCACCTGAACGTTACCAAGCGATTGCTACAGCGATTACTGAAGCCCTTGAAAAGGAGTAACTGCCATGGTTTTCATTGATCAAATCAAACATGTGATTGCCCAAATTCAAACCATCCTGTCTTTGAGCAAAAAACTTAAAAACCAAGAAGCCCAACTTAAGGTGCAATTAGCGCAACTAAAAGTCGTGCAAGATGATCTCCAAGTTGACATTAATAAGATGAACTTCAAAAATAAGCCACATCTCGATCGCATCCAAGAGACCACTGCGCACCTGAAAGCTGAATTGTCAAAGTATCAGGCGTAGTGACTGATTTTGTGTTAAAATAATCAAGATACTAATCAGAAAAGGAAGCATCTCATGCGCAAATTTATTTGGGGGCTACTTGTTGTTATTTTTGCAGGTGGTCTAATCTATCTTGGTCTCAATTCATCAAAAACACTGATGACATCTGACGCAGGAAAAATTACGGAAAAATCATTCTTGGCTGACTTAAAAAAGTCACCAGCTGGTCAACAAGCGTTCGCCAACACCGTGGTCACAACCGTACTTGACAATAAATACGGAGGTGATGTCTCAAAGTCTGACGTGCAACAAGCATTTGATACGCAAAAGGCGAAATACGGCGATGCCTTCAAGACTGTCTTAGCTTCAAACAATATGACTGAAGCACAATTCAAGACGAACATCAAAAACAATTTGATTATGACGGCAGCTGTGAAAGCCAACTACAAGGTGTCAAACAGCCAACTTGAACAAGCTTACAAAGACTATCATCAATCAACAACAATTTCGATGATTAAAGCAAAAGATGAAGATTCTGCCAAAAAAGCCATTGAAGACTTAAAGTCGGGTAAAAGTTGGAACGATGTTTATAAGCAATATACAACAGATAAGACTTATGAAAAGTCAAATGGCCAACTCCCTGCCTTTGATTCTACTAGCACAAGTGTTGATTCAGCCATTCAAGACGCAGCCTTCAAGCTTGCAAAAACCGGTGACTATACCACCGACCCTGTAACTTCTAACGGTAGCTATTATGTGATCCGTTTGGACAAGACGACAAAGAAGCCGAGCTTGAACAGCGTGCGTACACAACTCACGGACAAGCTTGTCACAAACTTCTTGAATGATCAAAAGAGCAGCGATAAAGTGCAAGCCATTATTGGTAAGATCCTACGTCAAGAAAACGTTGACGTTAAGGACGCACAACTTAAAAATGCTTTGAATGCTTACTTGACAGCTGGTTTAACAGCTAACAAGTCAAAGTAAATTAAAAACACGTCACTGAAGTGACGTGTTTTTTTATGCCTGCGTATCGTGATAAAAACGACGATTATCTAACCCAAAGATACGATCAGAAAAAGCATGTTCAGGCGTTTTTTCTAAAGCAGCCGTCATCATCTGAATATTGGCATCAATCTCATCGAGTTGATGTAACACTTCGGCTGTCATCGTGGCTGGTCGTACTGGCGAGCCATATTCTAGTACCCCATGATGCGCCAACACAACGTGCCGCAGCAACAGCATATCTTCAGATTGTAAGTCAAATTTTAATTCGTGAGCGGCCAATACAATTTGTTCATCCACCAACGTAATATGCCCAATCAAATTTCCAGCCAATGTATATTGCGCAGCAACTGGACCGGATAATTCAATGACTTTGCCCAAATCATGCAACAAAGCCCCAGCAATCAGTAAGGATTGATTGAGCTGTGGGTATTGCGCTGCGACACTTTTTGCTAAACGCGCAATCGATAATGAATGATACGCTAAGCCACCGGCAAAGGCATGATGGTTCACCTTAGCTGCCGGAAAACGCAAAAATGCCTCATGATAGGTTGTAAATAACTTTCGGACCAATCGATTCCAAGTGGGGTTGGTAATCATCAAAATAAGGTCATTTAATTCTTCTTGCATCGCCTCCGTCTTAATCGGCGCATGCGTCATAAAATCAGCCGGATCATCCGGTTCCCCAGTTTGTGATAAGCGTACATGCGTAATTTGAACTTGTGGCTTATCCTGATAAGCACCGCGAACGCCCTGCAATTTGACGATTTGACCTGGCAGTAAAGTTTTTATCTGCTCATCCGTCGCATCCCACAAATTACCTGGCAAATCACCCGATCGATCTGAAAAAACCAGACTCAAATAAGGCTTACCTGTTTTTGTCAGTCGCATATCGGCACTCTTAATTAGTGCAAAATTGTCAATCGGTTCTGTATCTTGATACGCTGTCAGTAATTTCACCATTTGCCACCTCTTTGATTATAATTTTATCATACTCTCGGCCGCTTGATCGGGCCAAGCCGTTGTAAAATAGATGATTTGTTGCTGCTGGGCAATATCTTGTAACAGCGCGATCATTGTCTGTTTACGCTGCGGATCAAAATTAACAAACCCATCATCAATCAAAATTGGGACTGATACAATATCTGCAATCACGCGACTTAAAGCTAACCTTAACGCAATATAAAGTTGTTCTTGTGTCCCAGTTGATAATTCAGTCACGGCAAATTGTTGCTGGTCCGCACGCGTGACCAATAGTTCCGACGCTGAAAATGTCATCTCATGATAGCGACCGTGCGTTAATCGCTTGAAATACTGCGTCGCCAATGCTTGCATTTTTGGAAAGCGGTTTTGCGAGGCGCGTTGTAAAGCGACTGTAATCCATTGACTAGTCAACTTTTCGGCAATATAGACACCGAATTGTTCAATTAAGGCGGTCTCCTCGTCTGCAAGCGCCTGTTGCATGGCGATAAATTGGTCGTTACTGGTTAAATGTGCTTGTTGTGCTTGACGATCTGATAATGCCGCTTGGCAGGCAAAAAGACGCTGCTGGGCAGCTTGTAACTGCTGTTGTAAAGCAGAGAGTTGTCCCTGTAAAGTATCACGATCCTTAATTTGTTCTAATTGCGTCAGCACGTCAGGCTGAATTTGACGCATCAAATCGTCATACCGTTGGCGCAGTCTGGTCTGTGATAACTCTTGTTGTTTTAAGGCCTCAATATCTGCCATGTCACTGACTTGATACTGGGCAAATAACTTCTGTTGCGATTCACGAGCTTGATCTAATTGCTGTTGATGAAAAGCGATGGCTTCAACGCGCTGCTGTTGTTGCTGGCTCAACGCCAGAAAGTCGTGTTGCGCCGTTAATTTTTGCTGTTCATAGCGATGTTGCAATTCAACCACTGATTGCGCTAAATCAGTCATGTGCAACGTCACGTTAAAATGCGTGGCAACTGGCTTCAATTGACGCATAATCGCAGTTTGTAAATCAGCAATTGCAATGTTTAAACCCGATAACTTTTGTTTTGTTGCCGGTTGTTGCTGCAAGGTTTTCTGTAGTGTTAACACCTCATCAACCGTTAAATGACCATAACTCGCTAAAATTGCGGCGACTTGGCGCTGATGTGACTTGTATTGCCAAAAGGCCAAGCCAGCCGGCACAACGGCCAACAAGACCGCTGGTTTGGCAACCAAAAAGCCTAAAACGCCCACAACCAAACTCGCCATTAACCAGACCATTTCAGAGCTGCGCCGTGTCAATTGCTGCTTTTCAGCAGGACTTAGCGGTTCGGGTAGCACCCCGTCTTCAAATTGTGCCTGTAATTGACGTTGCGCTGACAGGAGCTTTTCCCGTGCTGCTAGTTTCTCCTGTAATTGTGTCACTGCGTGTTGGGCTTGCGCCAAAGTTGTCTCGAATTCAAAGGCGTCTGGTGTGGCTGCCACTTGTTTGGGATCTTGTGCCTGTTGTAAAGTTTCTAAAGCCGATTGATGTAATTTGATGGCTGACGTCTGCTCTTGTAAAGCCAACAAATCCGCATCTGAAACGTGCGGCCCAGCTTGCGTCATTTTTGTTTTTAACGCAACAGCTGTTGTATACACATCATATTGTTGTTGCAGTTGCTCATGCTGTTTAACTTGTGCTGTCAGCGATAAAACAGCTGCCTTAGCTTCAGCTACGCGTTGTTGATCAGCCATCACTGCCGCCTCGCCGGCAATAAAATCAGGTAAGGCGGTCGCTTTTTGCTGAACTTGCGCCAATGTATCAAAATAATGCTTGGTCGCTTGATTAAGCGGCCGTTTACCTGTTGGCCGTTGCGCAAATTGCTTATCTGCTTGTTTGTCTAGATCATCAGCAACAGTTAACCACTGTGCGCTGCCCACGGCCCCAATATTAAGCAAAAGCTTCTGTAAATCAACCGCTTTAAGCTGTGTAATTTCTGCTAAATCCTGTTGACTAAAATTAAAAATCGCGTCAAAGGCTTCACGATTTAGCGGGGCTAATTGATCAGCTAACCACTTTTCAGGTTCCGCGATACGCGTTTGGTCAGCCAAACGCGTGATCGTTAATTGCGATTGTGTACGACCTAAGCGGGAAATTTTCACCGTTTCGGACGCAAAACGCACCGTTAAGCTCCCACCATAGCGGCTCCCATCTCGTGGGTCATAAGTATTGGTCTTCCCTTTTTTACTGGGGAAACCAAATAAAATTCCGACGATAAAGGCCCGCAAGGTTGACTTACCAGACTCATTTTGGCCAAGAATGACTTGGAGTCCTGATTGAAAGTCAAAATGTTGCTTTGACCAACGCCCAAAGCCACTGATATCGACTTGTTGGATATCCATGCGTCTCACATATTCCTTTCTAATAACAGTTGTTGCATTTTGTCACGTAAAGCTTGCTTACCAGCTGCACTAAGGTAATACTCACGGACAACATTAGGTACTTGTGCGGGTAAATGCGCCCCCATATCAAAATCATCGAGTACTTGCGCCATTGCGTCATGCCAAAATTGTTGATCAATTTGATCGGCTGCTAACATCGTTGTGGCTGCCTGTCGCCGTTCCAGTTTAACAACCCATTGGTTGGCTGGTAAATTTGCCCGAATTTTGGCTAACATCACGCCACTTGTTAAGCGTTCAACCACAGCTGGATCTAACTGTCCAGTGAATTGAATGGTTAAAAAAACAGGCGTCTGATCATCACGTTCCGCCAGTTGCGCTAACAACTCATCTTCGTTTAAACTGTCCGTAAAAACGAGTTCCTCCCAACGAATCACCGTTGATGGCTGAAATACTGGGACTAATTTACCTTGCGTCGCTGTGACTAAATAGTAGCCCTTCTCGCCAGTTTCTTTCCGGTTTAACCCTTGTAAATTCCCCGAATACCCAATAAATGGTTGCTCATGTAGTGTTTGGCGCACATGAATGTGACCAAGTGCCCAATAATCATAGCGCTTGGTGAGCAGTCCTTGCAGGGTAAATGGCGCATAAGGATCGCCCGCCTTCCCCAGCGCGCCGTGATACAGACCAATATGATAGTCATCCGTCGTGCTTTTCACCGGAAAATCTGTTAAAACAGGCTGCATTTGTCGCGGCGTTTGGTAGCTAAAGCCAGTAAGCGCCACCCGTTCACCGGACGCAAGTGTGAACCGTTGTGTCGCCACATCTTGACTGAACACATGCACATTTGCTGGCCAAGGTAAGTGGGCATGTTGATCCGCTTCAAAATCATGATTCCCAAAACTCAGATAAACCGGAATATTTGCTTGATTTAAACGTTCAAACTGTTGATACACAAAAACTTGGACTTTGGGACTGTTTTCTGTGGCACTATATAAATCCCCAGCAATCACTAAAAAATCAACCTGCACCGTCAGCGCCTGCGTTATCATTTTTTCAAATGCGTGCATAGTTGACGCTTGCACCAGCTGTTTGAGCGCTGCTGGTAACTCACGATCTAACCCTTTAAAGGGGTTCCCTAAGTGACTATCCGCTGCATGAATAAATTTCATAATCGACCTCTCTGAACAAATGTTCGCTTATTTTATTATACTGAATTGCTTGCGCTTTCACAACTTGTGAAACCCCTTACATATATGCTATGATAGAGGCAATACATCAAGGAGAGTTTATTATGACAATTCATAAAATTTTATTTGGTACTTATACAAAACGCATCTCAAAAGGCCTCTATGAAGCTGAACTCGACACTGAAGCGCGTCAACTACAAAACCCCACTTTTGTGGCACCACTAACAAATCCGACTTACCTCGCCGTATCAAAGGCTGACAAAGTATATGCCGTTGAAAATCGCGACGGTCAAGGTGGCGTTGTCACATTGGATAACACTGTTCGCCCATTGGCTGAAATTGATGCCCAATTAAGTGAAGGCTCTGCGCCAGCTTATATTGGTATTGATGAAGCCCGTCAACTTGTCTTTACTGGTTACTACCATCGTGGTACCGTTGAATCATATCAAATCAAGCCTGATGGCAACTTGTCACTCGTGACAACATGGACTAATACAGGTTCTGGCCCACGCCCAGAACAAGGGAGCTCTCACATTCATTTTGCTAACTTGACGCCTGATAATCGCTTAGTTGCTGTCGACTTAGGAACAGATGAAGTGATTACTTTTGACGTACAAGATGATGGCCAATTTACTGAAGTGGCGCGTTTCCACACTGAAGAAGGCTTTGGTCCACGTCATATTCGTTTTTCACCAGATGGGCAATATGCTTATGTGCTCGGTGAACTTTCAAGCTTGCTAAGTGTCTTGAAATATAACGCTGAAGATGGCACATTTGAACACGTGATGACGGCCTCAACGATTCCAGCTGATTGGACAGCCCACAATGGTTCAGCTGCCCTCCGTATCAGCCATGACGGTCGCTTCATCTACGCGTCAAACCGTGGCCACAACTCAATTGCGGTCTTTAAGGTCATGAATGAAGGCGCTGAAATTGAACGTATCCAACTCATCAGTTCTGAAGGTGAATTCCCCCGTGACATGAACTGGGATGACAACCAAGATTTCCTGGTTGTTGCTAACCAAGACACGGATAACGTGACGCTTTTTGCCCGCGATCAAGCAACTGGCGAATTAACGCTACTACAAAAAGACTTTGCCATTCCAGAAGGTGTGCGCGTTGCCTTTGAAAACTAATCAAAAAAGTTCAAGTCGTTTGACTTGAACTTTTTTATTTGGCCTTGATTATTTTGGTATACGTTTCAGCAATTAATCTGGCAATGCGGCGCTGACCCACGTCATTTGGATGTAACCCATCCGGCATTACTTGTGCCCGAAAGTCGGCCTGACTCGGATCAAAGCGTTTTTTTTGCATTAAGTTGATGACTGGTACGGCCAAATCCTGACAAGCCGCAAGCTGAGCAGCCACATAGGCATGCAAATCCAAGCCCAAGCCATTTAACGTCCGGTCAGTTCGTCGCACCTGTTGCCCACGGACAGGTGTTTGATATGTCGGCGTCAAGACGATGATTGTCGCCTGCGGCTGGCGTTGCCGTAAATAGACAATAATCTGATAGAACGCACCGATATAAGTCGTAGCGGTTAAATCAGTCGACCCACCAATGGGGACATCTCCCAACCAATCATCATCCGTACCTTGAACGATATATAAGTCAGCTGGATTTAACCGTTGCGCCTGTTGAAATATACTGGTAAAACCATTATCAGCAAGATGCGCACCGGAAACCGCCAGATTTTGGACCGTGGCCCCTGTGGCTTTTTGAATATACTGGCCATAATTATATTTGGCTTTTAAGCCAAACGACACACTATCGCCAATAATGCCAATTTGGTGCACATTCTTAAGCGCCGAGTGCCGAATACGCGCTAAACTCACCATATCGGTGTCTTGCCATTGTGTCATTATCCGCCAAGTTTTAAACCGACCGATAAGTTGATGGCTGAAATGTTTCAATTGTCCCCACATTGCGGTTTCCCAATGTCCTTTCTTGACACAACGGTTAAAATAAAACCCCAAAAAATTTTGGGGTTTTAATCACCTATTTTAATGTGCCTGATACAAAATAGCTAAAGCACCGATACCCGTATGGGTTGAGACAATCGGTGTTGTATTCGTCACTTCAATCTTAATATCGGGCCAGATAGCGTTTAACCGGGCAGCCATTTTTTCGGCCACTTCTGGCACACCGGCATGAGAAATACCAATGGCAATCATTTCATTATAAGATTGCATTTTTTCAATCACACTGTCATTGAATTTGGCAATGGCTTTCATCCCACGTCCCTTAGCCAACACTTCAACTGAACCCGTGTTATCAACTGTTGCACCGACTTTAATATTTAACAAATTACCGATGATGCCAGATGTTTTACTCAAGCGACCACCAGCCACCATGTTATCTAATGACGTAAAGCTCAAAAATGTATGCGATTCTGAACGCACCTTTTCTGCTTCCGCCAAGATTTCTGCCATTGATGCCCCTGCTTGTGCCATTTTAGCTGCTGCTAAAACAGGGAAAGCTTCGGCACGGTCAGCATTTAACGTATCAAATGTTGTGATTTTGGCTGCTGATAGTGCGGCCGCTTGTTCGGCTGCATGCACTGTCCCAGACAAACCAGATGAGAGATGCATACTCAAAATTTCTGATTCAGGATATTGTTGATGAATCGCATCATAAGCTGCTTGAAACTTACCAATTGATGGTTGTGATGTTTGCGGTAAGGTAGCACTTTTTGACATCTTTTCAAGGAATTCATCACGCTGAAGCGTCACACCATCTTCATAAACGACCCCATCAATTTGCACCGTCAAAGGTACTACCGTAATATCATATTGGGCGATTTCTTCTGGGGTTAAAGCAATCGCTGAATCTGTAACAATCTTTATATTCGACATTTTTTCCTCAATTCTTACGCTGATATCGTTCAACAACAAATGCGTAGTCATGTTTTTCATCTTTTGGGTGTGGTTGACTGGCAATCAGCTCAAATTGTGACAAATCCACCGTTGGAGCAAACGTATCACCCGCCACATCACCAGCAACTTTTGTAATTATTAAATCCGTGGCATAAGGCATGAATGCTTGATACATGGTTGCCCCACCAGCAATTGTCACATCACGATCTTCTGCCGTAATCTTTGCTAAAACTTCTGACATGCTATGCGCGACCAGTACGTCGTCGTAGCCAGGTTGCCAATCGGTTTGATGGGTTAAGACCAGGGTTGTCCGGTTGGGCAATGGGCGCCCAATACTATCCCAAGTCGTCCTGCCCATAATCATTAACGTCCCCATTGTTTCTCGTTTAAATAGCTTAAGGTCATCAGGTAAATGCCATGGTAAGTCCCCATTCTTACCAATTGCGTGCTGTTTGTCTTCTGCCCATACCATTTTAATCTTAGTCATGTTGACTGAGCTCCTTTGCATAGGCTAACAATGCCGCTGGCTGATTAGCCACTTGGCCTGTAACAACTGCCCGTTCAATTTGCTTTAAAATACGTCCCATTTGTGGGCCTGGTTGTACAATTTGTTCGGCAATTAATTGGCCGCCAGCCACACGTAGTTCACGTGTATGATGAATCGGTAAGGCCGCAAACATCGCGTCCACATCGGCAATTACCGCATCATCGGTTCCGATTAAACGTAAGACGTGCATTAAAACGTCACGGTAATCATAAATTTGATATAACGTCCATAAGTCACGCCGCGCAATGTGGCGTGCAACCGGCACAACCGCAGTGGCCATCTTAATCAAGTCCCGACTTGTTTTCCAAGTCCGCATAAATGTCGTCATCTCTGACTCATTTAATGTTGAACGGGTTAAAAGATGCGCCCAAACGACGGGAATTGTTGCGGGTTGCTGGGCTTCAAGGTCCGTCATGATCGCATCAAATTGCCACTGATCCAGTTGACCAGGTAAGTACGTCACAACGCCATCTTCAATTGCCATGGCCAGACTGGCGGCGGCTTGTTGCCCCATCAATAGTTTTTCAAATTCAACACGAATCCGTTCAACCGCAATTTTGGCCAAATTTGGCGCCAATCGTTGCAAAGCTGCGCGGGTATCCGGTGCGATTTGAAAGCCAAGCTGGGCACTAAAACGTAAAGCACGCATCATGCGCAACGCATCTTCGGTAAAGCGTACTTCAGCCTCACCGACGGCCCGAATGACACCAGCCGACAAATCCGCTAGCCCATCGAACAAATCAACAATTTCACCATCATAGGTCATTGCTAAGGCGTTAATCGTAAAATCACGGCGTTGCAAATCTTCGGATAAACTCCGCACAAACGTAACCGTATCCGGTCGGCGAAAATCTGTATAGGTCGATTCCGTCCGAAACGTCGTAATTTCGTAGCCCAGCCCATGATCTAATACCATCACGGTCCCGTGCTGAATGCCAGTATCGACTGTTTTATCAAATTGTTTTTTGACTTCTTCTGGAAATGCAGCACTCGCAATGTCAACATCATGAATCGGTTTTTGAAGTAACATGTCGCGTACGGAGCCACCAACAAAACAGGCCTCAAATCCGGCTGCTTCTAAACGTTGCAAAACTGGTTGCGCAGCCACAAATTCCGATGGTAACGTTTCAATTTTCATACATAATATCCTTTTGTCTATTATATCAAAAACACCCTAATTAGAAACACTCCCTCACACCATTTATCAGGCTGATTCCGGTCTTTTTTCTCACCTTAGTAAGCTAAATCTTCCAGACGCATTTGCATGTCCAGATCATCAGGTGCCAAGAATAGATATTGCTTCAACGCAGTGATTTCTTCTTCAGGTTGCCCTTGTTCATGGTACCAATCAATCAAATCGTGCAAGAAGGCGCTATTGTCTTGGAATAATGGCGCAGCAGTTGCCCAATTTTCAGCGGCCTTGTCTGTCTCCCCGATAGCCTGATAGGCACGGGCTAATGACCAATAGAACTGTGGATCTAAGACATCCTCTGCCATAGCGGTCGTTAAGCGCGCAATCACGTCGTCATAACGTTGTTGGGCAAGCCAAAGATCCGTCAACGCAATTAACGTGGCCACATCGGACCCATCAACAGCGAGTCCCTTAAGATAATAAGCTTCGGCTGCCGCTGTATCCCCCAATTTTTCAGCCGCTTGGCCAGCAAGACGATATAACGCCACATTCGTTTCATCTTGGGCCAACCCCGCTTGGTACGTCCGATAAGCATCTTCTATCTGGTGAATTTGCGTATAGGCTTGTCCAAGTAGTGGATAAACTGATGTGTACTTTGGATCAACATCCAAAATGTCATTAAATAGCCGAATAGCTTCGTTTTCTCGATGCGTTTCTTGGTACAAAATGGCTAGCTGGAACCGCGTGTCTAGCGTCATCAATTCCGGCTTGATTTGTTCCAAATAACCAATAGCATGGTCATATTGTCCGATTTGGGCATATGCAACCCCGATCCGAGCCACCAAGTCCACCCGACTCATGTCGCGCTTGCCTTTCAAAAGTAAGGCGCGGTAGCGACTAATGGCCTTTTGGTAGGCTTGATTTGCGAAATAAAATTCAGCTAAAGCAAACTGGATAATATCTTCATCTGGTGCTAATTTTTCAGCCTGTAACAAACTGTGTTCAGCTGCTTCATTTAAGCCTTCTGATTGATAAATATCGGCCTTAACCAATAATGCCCGCAAATAAGAATCAGAATCTGGTTGAATTTGCGCGAGGTAGTTTTGTGCGTCATCAATATCGCCATCTTCAATAGCAATGTCAGCTAACGCTGTGCGCAATTCATCTTCGTCCGGATACTTAGCCAATAATTGTTGATAAGCCCGTCGTGATTCTTCTAAAAAGCCCAAAGCATACAACTCTTCGGCTAAACTATATATCAACTCATCGCTATCTTGACGTAATGATTGATCAAAAAATTTTTGCGCCGGTTCTAACTGACCACGCTCCAGTGCATCTAACATTTGTTCGGCATAACTTGTTGACATTCTGACTCCTCTAACTTTGACCCCTATTTTTTATTGGCCGACCACACTACTTTTTAGGGCAGTATGTCGCCATTAATATGATTTTATTTAACAGCCTATTTTACCATAAAACCGTTGGTAACAGCGACTTTATGGCTAACATATCAGCAATCTATTCAAAATAAAAACGCCGCTCATTGAGCAGCGTTACTAACTAATATCTTACTTCTTGAGATGGTCGAAACCATCTTTCACTGCGTCAACGGCTTCTTCTGCCTTGTCCTTGACTGCTTCAGCAGCATCTGATAGCTTGTCCTTCACATCAGCAAATAGCCCTTGAGCCTTGCCTTCTGCTTCACGTGCCTTATCACCGGTAACCTTGCCTTCTACTTCTTTTGCCTTACCAGCAACCTTGTCCTTAGCGTTATCAAACTTTTCTTCAACTGACATAACCTGTCCTCCTTGAGTGGTGATCTGACGTTACAAGCATATTCTAACACAAAAAAGATAATATAGGGCGAATTTTGCACATTAATTTTTAAGTATTTTGTCCTTTATTGATTAATGCCTTTTAAAATTAATGGCGTCATCACACAGAAAAAGGCAAGCGCTGTTGCGCTTGCCTTCGGTATGCTAGATTAGAAAATAAACACTTCTGTTGACTCATTTCACCCAGGATACCCTGTCAATCACGATTCAGTCAGAATCTGATTACTTAACAGCTTCCTTCAATGCCTTACCAGGCTTGAATGCAGGTACCTTTGATGCAGGAATTTCGATTTCTGCGCCAGTTTGTGGGTTGCGACCCTTACGAGCTGCACGGTCACGAACTTCAAAGTTACCAAAACCGATCAATTGAACCTTTTCACCGTTCTTCAAAGCTTCTTCGATTGATGTAAAGACAGCATCAACTGCTGCAGTAGCATCCTTCTTTGTCAAACCAGTTGCCTTTGCAACTGAATCTACTAATTCTTGCTTGTTAGCCATTTTCGCTTCTCCTAAGAGTTTTTATTAACCGTCAACCGGTTTTGAAATCTGTCGAAACATTATTTCATGTAACTAGAATAACACAAGAACGCCCGAATGTGTAGTGTCTATGCGGGTTTTCAGGTTTTCGTAATAATTTTGTCACAAGAAAATGACGTCATCACAACACGACTCACATGCGCCGTTGCTGATTTCTCATTTGCGGGCACGGACAATCAATTTGATTGGTGTACCCGTGAAATCAAAGGCTTCACGGATTTTATTTTCTAAGAAACGTTCGTATGAGAAGTGCATCAATTCAACATCGTTAACAAAGATAACAAAAGTTGGTGGTTGCACGGCAACTTGTGTCGCATAGTAAACACGTAAGCGACGGCCATTATCAGTTGGCGTTGGGTTCACGGCAATCGCATCCATAATGACATCATTCAACGTTGACGATGAGATACGCTTACGGTGGTTAGCATCAACGTCCTTAATCATCTGTGGCAAACGATCCAAACGTTGCCCCGTTTTTGCTGAGACAAAGACAATTGGGGCATAATCCAAGAACTTAAATTCTGCGCGAATCATATTCTCGAAATCCTTCATTGTGTGATCATCTTTTTCAATGGCATCCCACTTGTTGACCACAATAATCATGGCACGGCCGGCTTCATGTGCAGAACCTGCCACGTGCTTATCTTGTTCCCGAATGCCTGCTTCAGCATCCAGCACCATCAAGACCACATTACTATCATCAATGGCTTTCAAGGCGCGCATCACAGAATACTTTTCCGTATTCTCATACACCTTACCGCGCTTACGCATCCCAGCAGTATCCACCATGATGAATTCATCACCTTCAGGCGTGACAAAACGCGTATCGATGGCATCACGAGTTGTCCCTTCGATATCAGACACAATCACGCGTTCTTCACCCAAAATGGCATTCACAATTGATGACTTGCCAACATTAGGCCGACCAATGATACTAAAACGAATAGCGCCATCGTCTTCTTGTTCAGCTGCTTCGTCGGGGAAATTCTTGACAACTTCATCCAACAAATCACCTAAGCCCAAGCCGTGTGAACCAGAAACTGGATAAGGTTCACCAAGACCAAGTGAATAAAAGTCATAAATGTCTTGACGCATTTCTGGGTTATCGACCTTATTGACCGCAAGCACGACGGGCTTGTCCGTCTTATAAAGCATTTTTGCGACAACTTCATCAGCTGAAGTCACCCCTTCACGCCCAGATGTCACCATGACAATGACATCTGCTTCATCCAAAGCTAATTCAACTTGGGCTCGAATTTCGGCCAAAAATGGTTCGTCTCCGAGTTCAATCCCACCGGTATCAATCATCCGGAATTCATAATTCAACCATTCGGCTGGCGCGTACAAACGATCGCGTGTTACCCCTGGTTGATCTTCAACAATTGCAATACGTTCTCCGGCCATCCGGTTAAAGATAGTCGATTTTCCGACGTTTGGTCGGCCAACAATGGCTACTACTGGTGCTGCCATAATCGCACCTCCTTTTTCATACCGTGAGCGCCCACTAATGCCCACTCAATTTTTCTTCAAAAATAAAAGAACTGGCGAACCAGCTCTTTTATGTTGATGCCTCTTACAACTTATCACCAAAGATGTCACCCAATGTTGCGGCTGAGTCATCTTGTTGCTTGTAAGCAGCGATATCAGCACGTGAAGCTGAACCATCGTTACCACGACGATCTTCACGTTCTGGCTTTTCTTCCAAAGCCTTCATTGACAATGAAATACGTTCTTCGGCTGGCTTAATGTCCAATACCTTCACTTGTACCTTGTCACCAGACTTCAAAACTTCTGATGGGTTTTCAATACGCTTGTTTGAAATTTGTGACACGTGCACAAGACCTTCGATACCAGGCAAAATTTCAACAAAGGCACCAAAGTCCTTCACACGCTTAACAGTACCTTCAAGCACTGAACCTGCAGCGATTTGATCTGCAGCTTCGTCCCAAGGTCCACGTTGTGTTGCTTTGATTGACAATGAGATACGACCCTTTTCAGTGTCCAATGCCAAGATCTTAACATCAACCTTGTCACCCTTTGTCAATACATCGGCCGGCTTCTTCACACGATCGTGTGAGATTTCTGATACGTGAACCAAACCATCAACACCACCCAAGTCAACGAATGCGCCGAAGTCTGTCAAACGGGCAACAGTTCCTTCAACAACTTCACCAACTGACAACTTGCTAAATACTTCAGCCAACTGTGCAGCGCGTTCTTGTGCAGCAACAGCCTTACGTGACAAAATCAAACGTGCATTAGCAGGGTCAATTTCGATAACTTGTGCTTTAATATCCTTATTCTTGAATTGGTTCAAATCAGAAACGAAACGTTCTGCAACCATTGATGCTGGTACGAAACCACGTACGCCGTTAACATCAACAATCAAACCACCACGAACAGCGTTGATAACCTTGGCATCAACTGTGTCACCTTCAGCAAAGCTCAAATTTTCCCATGCCTTGCGCGCATCCAAACGCTTCTTTGACAACAAGTAAGCTACGCCTTCCTTGTCGCTTGTTACGTTAGAAATGACAACTGCTTCAATGGTATCACCAATTTTTAATTCGTCTGCCAGGTTGATGTTACGATCGTCTGAGTACTCACGTGCTGGCACAACTCCTTCTTCACCGGTAGACAAACCAACAACTGCTTGGTTATCATTATCAATAGCTAAAAGCTCACCGGTAACGACATCTCCCACCTTAATTTGATCTGCTGCGCTTTCGAGAGCTGCTAAGAACTCGTTGTTTGTTTCACTCATGACGTCTAACGTCCTCCTACAATTTACACTATGTGTATAGTTTACCAGAATATTTTTATCTTGTATAGTAAAAAACAGCGTTTTCACGCTGTAAGTTAATCTTGCTGTTTATCTAGAATGATTTTTGTAATCATTGCCACAACTTCATCGATACTGTGACCCGTTGTGTCGACCAAAACGGCATCGTCGGCTTTGACTAACGGACTAATCTGACGATGTGAATCCTTATAATCACGCGCCTCAATTTCAGCCTTTAAAGTTTGCAGGTCAACAGTCATCCCCTTAGCTAAATTCTCTTGATAACGGCGTTGTGCGCGTTCGTCAACACTGGCCACAAGGAAGATTTTCACTTGCGCATCTGGTAACACTGTTGTCCCAATATCACGCCCATCCATAATCACATTATGACTGTTAGCAATGTCTCGTTGACGGGCCACAAGATCAGCTCGCACTGCGGCATATGATGAAACCAATGACACGTTGTTCGTGATTTCCGTTGAGCGAATCACTTCTGTTACTTCTTGATCATTTAAGAAAACACGTTGCACTGGTGTCCCTGGTTCAAAGCGCACCTGCGTATGCGGCAGTAAAGCTACAACCCGTGCTTCGTCATCATAGGCGACGCCAGCTAATTTGGCCGCTAAGGTGATGGCACGATACATTGCACCTGTATCTACGTAAACATATTGTAATTGGGTAGCTAAAATTTTAGCAATCGTTGACTTACCAGCTGATGCTGGGCCATCAATTGCCACCTGAAAATTATTTGTCATAGTCTCCTCTAACTTAGCGAATATTCAAATCGCGACCAGCATATTGGGTGTAATTTGACACCGTCAGGCCTGGGTTTAACGCAATCACTTGATCCGTTGTCATCCCATGGGTCACGGCAAAATTATAAAGTGTTTGGCTGGCACCTAGCACGGCTGTATTGTTGGCAACACTTGATGATGATACTTCAGGTGCCGCACTACTACTGCTTTCGACCGCACTTGATGAAACGCTCTCATCAACTGAACTTGTGTCATCACTACTATTTACAGCAGATTCAGATACAGCCGTATCGTCTGAAGAAGCGACTGATGACGATGATGAATCAACAGATGATGCTTTTTTCGACGACGCCGTTTTCTTATGACTCACTGATGACGCCACTTGTTGCTGGGGTGCTTTATGATTCACCCAAAAGCCATAGACTGGGACACTCGATAAAATCAGTAATCCAAGAATAATCAAGAATACCCGAAGGCGCTTGTGTTCGCTGTTTTGTTGGCTTGATTTACGCGAAAACTGCGGTTCAACTTTTTGTTGCTTTGATCGGGCTGACCGACTCATCTTATTTGGGTCAAAATCGTTCATAATAAAACGACCTCCATCATAATAGTTCACTTAAAAGTTTACCACATAGGAGGTCGTTGATGTCGATAACGTTTGCTTAAGATAAAATTTGACGTTGCATGGGCTGCAAAATAGAAAGCACCGCAAAACTGACAATGCCCCATATCAAACCTTGCGCAATATTAAATGGGATCACCATCGCGATAAAATATTGGCCTAACCCAATCATTTTAGCGATGTCAAAATGGGCAAACTTCGCATAGAGCGGCACCGCAATCAACCAGTTCATCACGACACCTGCCAATGTTAAGCCCACTGTTGCCGCACCGACTGCCAACAAGGCGCGGCCAATTTTTTTGGCGTCAAACTGCGGCATTACCCAAAATAAGATAAGCGCAAAGATCACAATCGCCCACAAGTTAACGGGTAAGCCAAGATAGGTATTGACCCCTTCGTTAGCCAAGATTAACTTTAAGAGCGTCCGTAAGATAACGGTCCACAGTGCCGCTGTCAGATCTAACCAATACCCTGCGATCAGTACCGGCACAATTGAAAAGTCTAATTTCAAAAAATCAGCCCCTGGTATCAACGGCAATTGTGGAAACAACATTAAGCCAAATGACAAGGCACTTAAAATCGCGATCAGCGTTAAGCGTTGCGTTCGTGTGTGTGAGATAGACATATTTTTTGCCTCAAAAAAACTGCACAATTTGTCAGGGTAGCACAAAAAGGCAGTTTTACTTTCTTTTTTAAACTTCTTTATACCCGACTTTACGGTCGGCTCTGGATTTTGACCAGATCAGCTGCTTACGCAGGTCGCGGGCTTACCATGTCTTGCATGTCTCACCGCCGGTTGGGATTTACACCCGACCCTGAAGTATATTCAATTAAGATTACTTACTAATTGTAACAAAGTAATCATCACAAAGCAATGTTTTAGCGACGACGATACATTTTGTAGTCTTGATTCTTGAGGCGCTTAACTTCTGCACTCGTTAATTTACGATATTCACCCGATTGTAGACCCGTCAAAGCAAAAAAGGCATACTGTTCACGAGTCAGCTTAGCGACTGGCAGCCCCACTTTTTGGAGCATGTTTTTCACTTGGTGATTACGCCCTTCATGAATAATAACGCGTACCATACTGGTCTTTTTGTCTTTATCCACGCGCTCAACACTCACCCGCGCAGGGGCCGTCTTCCGACCTTGAATGACCACACCACGCTTTAGCGGTGCTAGCTTTTCGTCAGTCGCAATCCCTTCAACTTTAGCCATATAGACCTTGTCAACACGTGACTTAGGGTGCATCAATTGATTAGCAATCACCCCATCATTGGTCAATAATAAAACACCAGTTGTATCATAATCTAAACGACCAACAGGGTAAACACGTTGTGGCACGTCTTCAAGCACATCAAGCACCGTTTGGCGGCCCTTGTCGTCACTATTTGTCGTGACGACCCCACGTGGCTTGTTCATCAAATAATACACCAGCTTTTCGCGGCCTTCAATCGGTGCGCCATCAACCTGAACGGTATCCTGTGGCATCACTTTGATGCCAAGGGTTTTGACCGTCTCACCATTGACTTGGACCCGACCTTGTGTGATTAATTCTTCTGCCCCACGACGAGAAGCAAGTCCTGCTTGCGCAATGACTTTTTGTAAACGTTGTGCTTCTTCAGACATCATTTTTTTCTTCCATTTCTGTTGTCTGCGCATCAAATGCGCTGGTAAATAATTCGCCACCACCATCTGCGACGTCAAGGGATTCAAAATCTGGTAGTGGTGGGAGTTCATCAAGTGATTTTAAGCCAAAATAATCTAAAAATTCGGCTGATGTCCCATACATAATGGGACGACCTGGTTCATCTTTTCGCCCCGCTTCAACCACAAGCTGACGCAACATCAACTTCTGAATAGTCCCCGCTGATTGCACGCCCCGAATTTGATCAATTTCAATGCGCGTAATCGGTTGCTTATAGGCAATGATGACCAAAGATTCTAGTTGTGCTTGTGATAAAGTGGCCTGGGCTGGCGCTTCAAAATAGCCCTTAACAACCGCGCCAAGTGCTGGCTTGGTGACCAAACGATACATACCATCCGTTTCCCGAATCTCTAACGCACTGTTGGGATCATCAGCATATTTATTGGCTAGCGCTTCAATCAAGTTCAACACTGCTGGCTTATCAAATTGGGTAATACTACAAAGCGTTGATAGCGCCATCCCTTCATCACCAGCGACAAAGAGCAGTGCTTCAATTTGACTCAAATTATTCATGCCCGTCTATGTTCTCAATTTCTACAAATATTTCTGCTTGTGCATCCGTTTGATGCAAAATAACCTGATCTTCCTTTGCCATTTCCAGCAAAGCAATAAACGTCATGACCATCGATTCGCGATCATGTAACTGGTCAAATAACGACTCAAAGGGCAGCATATCCCCAACTTGGTGGGCTGCAAAATGCTGACGAATATTCGCCACTGCGTGCGCCATCGTCATTTTTTCACGGACAACCCGACGACTAATGGGTTCATGTTGTCGCTTTTTGCGCAATAACTTAGCAAACGCTACCTGTAAATCCACTAACCCCAGCCCTGGTGCCAGTGCCATATCAGGCTCAAAATCTGCTGGGACTGCCATCGGTAACCGTGCAAATGATTGGTGATCAGCGCACTCTCGTTCTCGTAATTGCGCACTGGCCGCTTGAAACTGCTTATAGGTTAACAGTTGCCGCATTAATTCATCACGCGGATCATTCAATTCCTCAACCAGCATATCATCGTCATAGGTTTCTTGTGGCAACAAATCCGCTGATTTAATTTGAACTAACGTAGCTGCCATCACCAAATATTCAGATGCCACATCCAACTGCATATCTTGCTGCGCCTGAATGAAGGCCAAATACTGGGCCGTGATTGTGGCAATTGGCAAATCAAAAATATCCAGTTCTGATTTTTTAATTAAATGCAGTAATAGATCTAACGGGCCTTCAAAATCGCTTAATTTGATTGTTAAACGCTGCGCTACGATGTTGCTTTTCTCCATTTATTAATTAATTTTTGATTATCTAAGGTTCCCATCAAAAAAGCCGTTGGATTTTGCGTTTGAAAATTAGACAACAATTCAAAATAATTTTCCACCGTGCGGGCTTCTGGGGTAAACGCCACATGACGCACCAACACGATATCATGGTCTAAAAATTCAACGCCTAAAACACCCTGCACCCAATTACTACGCTGCCAAACATAGAGACAACGTGTCTCACGATCGTTATACCAAGCCATTTCAGCTTTCAAAAACGGTAACTCACGTAACCCAGGCAACAACGATAAAATACCCATCACGGTTTTTTGATTATCACTTCTAGCCAATGCTAACATTTTTCTTCCTCATTGATGGTAGGTCTGACGCCAGTCAATTATGCCCGTGGATGATACTGATCATACACTTCACTCAAACGCTTTTTTGAAATATGCGTATAAATCTGAGTGGTTGAAATATCGGCATGTCCGAGTAATTCTTGCACAATCCGTAGATCCGCCCCATTTTCTAAAATATGCGTGGCAAACGAGTGGCGCAACGTATGAGGCGAGACATCTTTTGTAATGCCTGCTTCAGCAACCAACTTCTTAATGATTTTCCAAACACCCTGCCGTGTGAGTTGTCCCCCACGATCATTTAAGAAAACATAGGGTGATGCTTTACCCTTTAGTAAGGCTAAGCGACTGCTGGCAAAATAACGTATTAACCAGTCCGCCGCCACTTCGCCAATCGGAATAATGCGTTCCTTATCGCCTTTTCCAACGGTTTGAATCAACCCCAATTGCAAATGTAAATCACTTAACTTAAGGTTGACCAGCTCGCTGACACGCAAGCCAGTGGCATACATCACTTCAATTAACGTGCGATTCCGGATATCAAGTGGGGTCGTGTCTGTTGGCACAGCCAGCAAGGCATCAATTTCCGCCACACTCAAAACGGCCGGTAAATGCGTGGCTTTCTTCGGTGGTTTAATATCGCGCATCGGATTTGGCAAAACAATTTTTTCTTGAGCCAAGTAGCCAAAAAACTTCCGAAGTGACGTGACCATGCGGATCACAGAATTATTAGATTTACCAGCTAACCGTAGTTGATTCAACCATGCCAAAACCACGACATGATCGACTGCTTCCAGCGGCAATTTTTCTGCTGTCAAATAGGCGCCAAATTGCGTTAAATCCTGTCGGTAACTGTTAATTGTATTGTCAGACAAGCCACGTTCTATCCGAATATAGTGCAAATAGTCGGCAATGGCGAGGTTAATTGTTTGTGTCATTTTCGGCAATCAGTTGAATACCACCGTCAACTTGTTCAATCAAGCGGGCTTTATACAGATGACCTAACGCACGCTTGAACTGACTCTTACTAAAGCCAAATTGACGCTTGATGGCTTCGGGATTACTTTTATCATTGAACGGCAAAAAATGATCCGTCCGACGTTGTAACTGGAGTAACAAGAATTGGGCATCTTCATCCATTGTCTTATAAGCTAATGGCTTGAGCGACAAATTTAACGTCCCATCTTCACGGACGCCAATGACACGCGCCTTAAGGACTTCCCCTAATCTTGGCTCATCGTGACGTTGTGATGGGTGAATAAAGCCTAGATGATAATCTTCAGTAATCACAAGTGTCCCTGCAATTTTATTACGGTACACTGTGGCTTTAACTGTTTTAGACTTCATTTCTTGTGGCGCACGGCGGGCAACCGCACCAATAATGTGCTGCTGAGCAATCTCGCCCCACAACCGGCCTTTATTATCTTCTTTCATCGCTAGCATCAAGCGGTCACCTTTTTGTGGCCACAATGTTGTGATGGTTGGCAGATCATCTAAAGAAACGACCAGGTCTTTGTTAGGTAGCCCGATAGCGACAAACACCCCTAAGTCGTGCCGGTTGGCCACAACCGTCCCCCAGCCATAAACATCTTTTTGAGCTGTTGGTAGTGTTTTAGTAATTTGTAGCTTATGATTTTCATTTTCATAAGCAAAACCTGTTACAAAGCCCCCAACCTTAAGGGGCTTTTCAAGTTCTGATTTGTCAATTTCGTACGTAAAGCCATCAACTTGCGCAAAAAAATACTGGGTATTTTCATCCGTTACTGATGCTTTTACAATTGTACCAACTGTTGGATTCGTCATGATTTTTCCTCTGATGCGCAACTTCACGCATTTTTCTTTAATACCCTAGTTTAACACGGATAGACAACGATAAGCCAACAAAAAAATCGGCCGTAGCCGATTATCCTTGTCTTTATTGTGCCAAGGTTGCCTTAACTAAGTCAGCGACAACCTTACCATCGGCTTTACCTTTAATTTGCGGCGTCACCACGCCCATAACCTTGCCCATGTCTTTAGGACCGGTTGCGCCAGTTTGTTCGATAGCTGCCGCAACAATGGCAACGATTTCTTCTTCGGTCAATTGTGCTGGCAAATACTTGGCCAAGATCGTTAATTCTGATCGAATGCCTGCCGCTAAGTCTTCACGGCCACCCTTTTCAAATTCCGCTAGAGAATCTTGACGTTGCTTCACTTCACGTGATAACACCGTCAATTCTTCTTCCGGTGTCAAGTCATGACCCAAACTAATTTGTTCGTTCATCACTGTTGACTTCACCATCCGAATAACCGATAGCGCTTCCTTATTCTTATCTTTCATTGCTTGCTTCATATCAGCGTTCAATGTCTCTAACAGGCTCATGTGTCTTCTTCTTTCTTGTTTAGTCTATTGCTATTTTAACATAAAATGCAAAAGAAAAACGCCACCAAAGTGACGTTTAGAACCGATTAACGGCCCTTCTTCTTGTTACGCTTTTGTGCTGCTTCAGACTTCAATTTACGAGCAACTGAAGGCTTAACATAGAATTCGCGCTTACGGTATTCTTGGAGAGTACCGTCCTTTGAAACACCGCGCTTAAAGCGACGCAATGCATCATCCAAAGATTCGTTCTTACGTACGATGACCTTTGCCATGTGATAACCCTCCTTTCTCGCATTTTATTTCGATTAAACGACATGCTGTAAATACTTATTTATTCTATCAAAATCCAGTGTTGCTGTCAACAACAGACCCCAAAGCGTGCCTTTATTTTTTGCCGGATTGGGGTATTATTTTGGTAACTGGTAGGCCGTAGCATATAAATCATTCATCACGGTTAACCAATATTGTGGATTCAACCCTTCACCAGTCGCCGCCATTAAGATGTCGCCTGGATCAACTGCCCCACCGTGTTGCCAAATATGTTGTTTGCGCCACTCAAAAATTGGTGTGTAATCACCTGAAGCATAAATCTGCTCGAAATCCAATGTTTTTTGCATCGTAGCCATAAACTGCGCCGCATATAAATGACCCAAAGCGTAACTCGGGAAGTAACCAAATGATCCACCAGCCCAGTGAATATCTTGTAAAATACCAGTCAAATCATCCGGCACCGTCAAACCTAAGTATTCTTGATATTTATCACGCCAAAGCTGAGGCAACTCTGCTACTGGCACATTGTCATTAAAGATGGCTTTTTCAATTTCATAGCGAATAATAATGTGCAACGGATACGTCAATGGATCCGCTTCAGTCCGAATCAACGTCGCCTTGGTTTTAATCCAACCATTATAAAAGGTTTCAAATGAAATGTCATCAAACGTTGGGGCAAACACCGCTTGCATTTTTGGATATTCTGCCTGCCAAAACGCCTTTGAGCGACCAACCATGACTTCATTAAAGAGTGATTGTGACTCATGAACACTCATACTAATCGGCATCACGGCACGTACGGCATCATACTTAGCGGCCACATTCTGTTCAAACAATCCATGCCCTGCCTCGTGGAAAATGCCCAACACCGCCATTTGGAAATTATGTTCGTCCCAGCGCGTGGTAATACGCGCATCATCACGATTTAACGCTTCCATAAAGGGATGAATGGTGTCATCCAGACGGCCTTTATTCATATCATAGCCTAATCGCTGTGAAGCAGCTAAAGCATACTCACGTTGCTTGTCTTTAGATACTTGCCGTGATAAAAACGTGCCATCAGGCTCGGTCCCAAGCGTTTCTAGGCGATGACGTAAGGCCATGATCCCTGTTTTCAGTTCATCAAACACCGCGTCTAATTTAGCCACGGACAAGCCTGGTTCATATTGATTCAGCAACACATCATACGGCGTTGCTTCATCAGTTTGCCACAAGGGAATAAATTGCTTCAAGTAAGCAATAATTTTTTCAACATAAGGCTGGAAAATTGTGTAATCATTAGCCTCACGCGCCTGGGCCCAGTAATCTTGGGCCTCAGATAACGTCCGTTGAAAATCAATATAGTCCTTTTCAGGGATCTTCCCCGTCACGTCAAAATCTTTCTGCGCTTTGGCTAAGACTAATTGACCAAAGTCGTCTAGAACGCTTTTATCCGCCGACAACGCCTCGAGTAACTGTTGTCGTTGTGGGCCCGTGGCGACCTGAAAGGTCTTTTCAGCCAAATAAGCATCCACATCGGCCCGAAAATGCCCTGCATCTTTTGGCATACCAGTCAGTGCATCCCAGCCAGATAATGCCGAAATTTCTGACAAAATGGTCTGTTCTTTAATTGAATCTAAAAGTGCTTGTTGTGTCGCCATGAAACCCTCCTTGTATTATCATTATTTTATCATTTATTGATCTAGTTTAGAAGTGGCCTTTGTATCAGCCATCCGCCAATAAACGAGTAAACTAATAAAAATAACAGCGGCGACATAAACAAAGAAGACCGATTCATGATGCGCATTCTTGAGATAGAGGGCCACATATTCCGCCGTCCCACCAAAAACGGCAACCGTCAGACCATAGGGCAACCCGACACCCAATGCCCGAATTTCTGTTGGGAACATTTCTGCTTTCACAATAGCGTTAATGGCTGTATAACCTGTCACAATCACCAAGCCCGCCAACATCAAGAAGAAGGCCACCCAGGCACTCTTTGTTTGTGCCAAAGCTAAGAAAATCGGAACGGTGAACACTGTCCCTAACCCACCAAACCAAAACAGCAACGGCTTACGCCCAATTTTATCCGACAAAGCGCCAGCAAACGGTTGTAATACCATGAAAATAAACAAAGCGGCAAAGTTAATCCAGGTCACTGTTTGTTTTGGCAAACCCGTGGTATTAATCATAAACTTTTGGAGATATGTGGTATAGGTGTAAAAGGCAATCGTCCCACCTAACGTCAAACCCATCACCGTCAGCACTGCCTTAGGATAACGTAACAATTCACGCAATTGCCCCTTCTCTTTTTTGGCTTGTGCCAAGAATTGATCGGATTCTTCCATACTCAGTCGCAAAACAAGGACGACTAACGCCCCAAGCGCACCAATGACAAAGGGAATCCGCCATCCCCAGACTGCAATCGCATGCTCAGACAACGTGATTTGCAAGATAATTTGTACCCCTAAAGCCAGCAATTGACCACTAATCAACGTCACATATTGAAAGGATGAGTAAAAGCCGCGGTGCCCCGCACTTGCCATTTCTGACAAATAAGTAGCTGACGTACCGTACTCACCACCCAAAGATAGGCCCTGGAAAAGTCGCGCAATGACTAAGATCGCTGGTGCCAATATCCCAATTTGATCATACCCTGGTGTTACCGCAATCACCAATGACCCAGCCGCCATAATCAGCACTGACAATGTCAACGCGGCTCGGCGTCCATGTTGGTCGGCATATTTACCCAGTAACAAGCTCCCCAAAGGACGCATCAAGAAACCAATCGCAAAAACGGCTGCCGTACTTAATAACTCGGCTGTTTTATCATGTGATGGAAAAAATACCGGTGCAAAATAAATGGCAAACGCGGCATACACATACCAATCAAACCACTCCACCAAATTCCCTAAAGAACCTTTTAAGACGTTACTAATAATTGCTTTTTCTGTTCGCATAATTATCCCTTCATACCCTACCCAACGTTAAATATATCATTCCTACATATCGTAATATATCATGCCGTCCGATACGGGTATTCGTGCGACTTGCACAACGTTCAAAATTCGCTTGTGCACTATCACTAACTACGATACAATGAAAAAAATACTTTGAGGCTGACACGACATGCAATTATCTGAGATTTTACAACACCCATCCTTACGCAACATTCAAGTTGCGGCTGGCGCCGATGGGTTATCACGCGAAGTATCCCAAGTCGGTATGATTGATGCACCGGATATCACGGACTTCTTATTTGATGGCCAACTTCTGGTCACGTCAGGTTATCATTTTTCCCAAAATCATCATTTATTACGTGATTTGATTATTGGCATGCATGAGACGAATGCCAGTGGGATTGCGATTAAGGCTGGTCGTTACGTTACCACCCTGCCCAAAACGATCATTGAGCTGGCCGATCATCTTAAAGTGCCTGTTTTATGGACACCAACGGATGATTTTTTATCATTAACCGTTAAACGGCTGACGGCTGTTATTTTAGAAACTCAGAATACTGAATTAAAACAAATTATTGCCATCAACCAGCAATTGTCGGAATTGAATGCACAAAATATTACCTATCAACACCTACTCGATCAAAGTGCCAAAGTATTGGAAACACCATTAGCACTACTCGATGCCCACTTTACAGCCATTTATGCGAGCAGCGAATGGGTGGCGCAACGTGAATTCTTAACCCATTACTTACGCCACGAGTCTGGTATTGACTACTTGAATTTGACCGTCCCAGTTCGGGTTGAATTTAATCACCAACTCATTGACATTTTGCCGATTTTTTCCGCTTTAAATGAAAACAAGGCATTTGCTGCCTTTGTTGTTAATCAAGATGAACCGTCAAGCTTTCAAATTTTAAAGCGCCAACAGGTAATGAATACACTCGGTCTTGCTAATTCGCGCACTGATTTATTGAACGAAACGGAGTTTCGGAACCGTTCTGGTTTCTTCTTAAACGTGATGCAACGCGGGTTAAGCCACGAGGCGATTGATAATTATCTCTATAATGCCAATATTGACAATAAACGCCGCTATCGGGTGGCCATTCTTGATTTCAGCGAAAAAAACAAGGTCATCGAATCGCGTCAATTTGAAATTCGCCAACAACTCACCCGCTGGTTTATTTTTGAACATGATTGGCAAGTCTTGACCTTTTCTCATCGCCAGCAACTCGTCTTGTTGATTGACGAACAGATTGATACTCGACAATTCCTCAAGCGTCTCTATGATTTTTTAATGCAACAGCCCGGTTTACATTATGCCTTTACGATTGGCTTTTCAAGAATTGCCGAATCGATTCATATGCTGTCTGACTTATATGATCAGGCCAATAACGCGCTGAAATTAACCTCTCAGCAGCATCCCATTATGCGATTCCGGCCTAAAAACGCCCAAGAACTACTACATCTCTTACCAAAACAAGAAGCCCGTGTTTTCGTTGAAAAAACATTGGGTCCAATTTTAGAGAATGCCGAACTACTGGAAACCTTAGAAACTTATGTTTTCTTGCATCAAAATGTGACGGCCGTAGCTAATGCTTTATTCGTCCATCGCAACACGATTACTTACCGCTTAAAACGGATTAGCGAGTTGCTCGGCGTTGATTTAGAAATGCCTGACGTGTTAGTTGATATTCAATTAGCACTCTTACTCATTTAGGCACATACTTTTTATTGATTGTGCACAAAATATTCTTTATTTTTTGTCATCCTTCCCGATATGCTCAACCGTAAAACTGCTAATATGTTTATATTGGCTCTTTTTTTTGGCCACGATAACCGGAGGTACAAATATGATTGAATATACAGACTTAGCAACTAACCCTGACGGCACAGTACGTGGCCTCAAAAAGAAGCATGTCCAAATGATTGCCATCGGTGGCACAATTGGTACCGGCTTGTTTTTAGGGGCTGGTAATTCGATAGCCAAAACCGGCCCATCAATTTTGGTTGTCTATGCCATTCTTGGCGCATTTTTCTTCTTAATGATGCGTGGGATTGGTGAAATGCTCTACGCCGATCCAACCCAACACACATTTGTGTCATTTATTAGTCGCTACGTCGGCGCCGGTGCCGGCTATTTTGCCGGCTGGTCCTACTGGATTGGGTTGACCTTCGTCGCCATGGCTGAATTAACCGCTGTCTCGACTTATGTGAAGTTCTGGTTTCCAGGTTGGCACACGTGGTTGATCCAAATTGTCTTCTTAGCTATTTTGACTTTGGTTAATCTGGTGGCCGTCAAAATTTTTGGTGAAACAGAATACTGGTTTGCCATGATTAAAATTATCGCCATTCTGGCCATGATTGCGACTGGTTTGTTCTTGATTTTCACCGGTTTTGAAGCGCCCGCAGCTGGCGGTCATACCATTGCGTCATTTGCTAATATCACCCATAATTTTGAGCTATTCCCCAACGGACCAGCCATGTTCTTTGCCGCCTTTCCCATGGTTTTCTTTGCCTTTCAAGGTATGGAATTTGTCGGCATCACCACAGCCGAAACACAAAATCCGCGTCAAGTCTTACCACGCGCAATTAACACCATTATCTTCCGTATTTTAATTTTCTATCTAGGTGCCATGATCATTATCATGTCCATTATTAACTGGCACGTCATCGCCAAAACACCTGGTCAAAGTCCCTTCGTGATGGTGTTTGAATTAGCGGGCTTCAAGGCAGCAGCGACGGTGATTAACTTCGTCGTCTTAACGTCGGCTGCCTCAGCATTGAACTCTGCGCTTTATTCGGCAGGACGTCACTTCTATCAATTAGCAAAAGAATCAAATACCACGATCATGGCGCCATTTGGCAAGATTTCTAAACTTGGCATCCCAGCCAATGCCATTATTTTCACCGCCGCCTTGGTACTCTTTTCACCCATTATCAGTGCGTTGCCACAAATTACATCAGCCTTTAGTTTCATCACGGCCATTTCATCAAATATGTATATCATTGTTTATGGGTTAACGATGTATGCCCATCGCAAATTCCGTGAATCAGCTGATTTTTTGCCTGACGGGTTCAAAATGCCAGGTTACAAAGTCACTAGTCCATTAACCTTACTCTTCTTTGTTGCCATTTACTTCAGCCTGTTCTTCCAGTCTGATACGCGTATGTCAGCCATTGGTGCCATTATTTTCACCGTTGTCTTTGGTACCCTTGTGCATCAACGTTTTAAAAACACCAAAAATTAACCATCAAAAAAGCGAATCTGACGATTCGCTTTTTTTTGATGCCCGTTCGATTATACCGGCAATACTGGCTATCTCTGCCGGAATAGCCAAGCTAATTGCCAGTGTGTTGCCTTTTTGTTATCCCTTATGCACTAATCAAATCAATCATTTGGTATCATTCGATTCAACGATTCGCCCCCAAATTCAGGTAAACGATACGGCACAATCACGCTTGTTGCCTTTGTTTGCTCCAGCACAGAACGCTGATCATTAAACAATAATCGGACCGCTTCACTGCCCAAACTACGTGGTAACACATCAACTGAATAGAAGTCCTCACCACCGAGTCGTGCATATTCAGAATGATTAAATGCAATCGTTGGTAATTTGGGGTGTGTGGGCAAATGTGCTTGGGCTTGATGACGTGCCAGATAACCGATTTTGTCATCACTCGCAACAATGCCATCAATTTCGGGATGTAATTCGAAATAATGTTTCAATACCTGTTTTTGCGCTTGAAAATCAATCGGTAATGATAAAATTTGGCCCTCTGGTTGGGCAATATGAAACCCAATTTCACGATTTCGCTCATAACGCCAATCAGCTACAGTGCGAACAAAGAGCGGTGCTTTTAGATTAAACTGGTCAACTAACTGCCTAGTCGCCTCTTCTCCAGCGCGTCGGTTATCATTAAAAACATGATGCGCTTGCTCTGGTTCGCCAGTAACAACCACACGCGCGTTGTTTTCTCGTAACAATTCAGAAATTGGATCATTTTCAACCGTGTAAAGCAGTATAAAACGACGAACTTGTCCGGCTTCCACCATCATTTTAACGGCATTGTAGACTTCAGACCAATTGCTGCCCGTCGCAGTAGTCAATAAATATTGACGCGCAACGAGTTGAGAATTAATACCAAATAGTAATTGCATGGCAAAATCATTTTCAGCACTACCGACGGCTTGTGGTTGAAAAACAACCCCGACCGTGTTACTTTCACGCTGTGTTAAATTCCGTGCAGCAAAATTTGGCGTATAGCCCATATCTTGTGCCATTTTTTTAATCCGTTCCTTGGTTTTAACACTAAATTTGGGTGAATCAGCCAACGCGCGCGAAACCGTTGACATCGCAACGCCGGATTTATTTGCAATATCTTGTATTGTTACCATAGCCCCCTCCTGTACCCGTTATTGTAACATGAAAAAGATTGGGACTGACGTCCCAATCTTTTTAACCTTTGACCGAACCACTTGTCACACCAGAAACGTAGAATCGTTGCAACACAATAAACAAAATTGTAATTGGAATGGCAATAATCACTGCCCCCGCAGCGAAACTCATGAATAATGAATTCGCCGTTTCTTTCGTCATCATCGAATATAATCCAATCGCAACGGTATAGTTTTTAACATTGTCCCCCATAATCACCTGAGCAAAAATGAAATCCATCCAAGGCCCCGTAAATGCTGTCAATGCCGTAAAGACAATGATTGGTTTAGATAATGGCAATGTGATTTTGGTAAAAATTTGCCATTTCGTTGCCCCATCTAACATGGCACTTTCATCCAATGAATACGGAATCGTATCGAAAAAGCCTTTTTGGATGTAAAATACCAAACCAGCGCCCGACACATACACTAATATTAAGGCGAACAAACTTTGCGTCAAACCAGCTGCTTTCAAAATATAATAGATCGCAAACATTGCCATAAAGCCCGGAAACATGTTCAAAACTAAGGCAACTTTCAAAAAAGGACCCTTTAACTTAAATCGTAAGCGACTCAATGAGTATGCCATTGCTAACACTAAAGCTGTGGAAATAAAACCGCTCACAATCGACACAAATAATGTATTCAAGAACCAGCGACCAAAAGGATACTGTGAGTTGGTAAACAGTTGGACGTAGTTATGAAGGGTATAGGTTTTTGGCCAAAAATAGTTAACAAACGCACCACCCTCCCCACGGAAACTCGTCAATATAATCCAGAGAATAGGCACGACCCAAACAATTGCCATGACAGTCAATAATAGATACAAAATCATTGTATTACGGCGTTTTACGCCTTTTAAACTATGCATTGTTATGCCTCTATCCCAGAATTTGATATTTTCTTATAAGCAAGCAACGAGAATGTGGCAGACAAAATGAAGATTAAGATACCAATGACTGAAGCTAAGTTATAATCAGCGGTATTCAAAGTTAAATTGTATAACCAAGTAATCAGCAAATCTGTTGAGCCAGCGCCGTAATAATTGGAGTTAGCCGGGCCACCACCAGTTAACAAATAAATCACATTGAAATTGTTCACATTACCAATGAACTGTTGAATCAAACTCGGTGCCATCACAAACACAATTTGCGGAAATGTGATTGACTTGAAAATTTGAAATTTATTCGCGCCATCAATTTCTGCTGCTTCAATTTGTTCTTCAGATTGATTTTGTAAAATCCCCGTTGTCACCAACATTGTCGCTGGAATCCCAATCCATAAGTTAACAACAATAATTGTTAACTTAGCAAACAATGGATTTGTGAAAAATGGTAACGATGTTTTAGTCAGACCAGCGTTAATCAGCAATGTGTTCACTAAGCCGCCATCAGCAAACATATTGTTCATAATTAACAAACTAATGAAGGCTGGAATCGCCATCGTTAAAATGAAGAGTGTTCGAAAAACTTTTTTGCCTTTGATCCCCTTAGCATTGATCATCATTGCCAAGATAACACCAAAGAAAAATGATGTTACAGTGGCGGCAACGGCCCAAATCAATGTCCAGGCCAGGACAGGAAAGAAGGTACTAGCCATTTGCCCTGAGATCACATTACCAAAATTCGCAAAGCCAACCCAACTAAATAAATTTTTGGGTGGCAAGTGATTGTGATCGTATGAGGTAAAAGCAATCGCAATCATATAAATCAGCGGCAAAATAGTAAAGAATAAAACGCCTGTCATTGGAATGGCCATCAATGTCACATGCATTTTTTCGTCAAGCAAGGACGCTAAGTCTTGCTTCAAAGTTGGCAGTGGTTCACCGGCTTGATTTAATTCCCATATTTTCCGCGCCGATGCCAAATTAGCACGGTATAAGAGTATAAACAGTACCGTAATAATGACCGCTAGCATGCCCCACAGTAGCAAAAGCATTGAATTATCACCCGCTTTTAAGACAGAAATACCTAATTTTTTGTCATAAACCAAACCTTGTGCATTTGTGCCCAACGTGATCATGTTGTGATAACCTTTTAATCCTGTCGTGAACAACCACGTCACCCAAGATATTTCTAGTGCTAAAAAGATGAAGCCTTTGAGATATTGTTTATTGGCAATGTTGGCAGCACCCATAATTAAATAAGAGGCCTTGGTCGCACCATCTGCTTTTTTAAATAACTGTGTTAGGGGTATATGTGCTTCAAAAGTCGCATGCTTTTTTCTTTTAAACATCTTTCCATCCTTCATAAGTATGTACACAGTGACTGCTAGCCACTCACTGTTTTACTTCTATTTAACTGATTTTGAGGCATTTTTAACCAAAGTGGTCAACTTTGGTAACATCTGACTGTCTGAAATCTTGCCCTTGTATGTGTCGTTAAACAAGGCATCAGATGCTGTCCAGAAGTTAGCCATCGCTGGTGATTTAGGCATTGGTGTTGAATAACCCTTTTGCGACATGTCAACAACCGCCTTAGCAAGCGCATCATTTTGAATATTTTGAGAGGCTTGCACCTTCTTAGATGATGGAATGTAATGTGAATCTTTGAATCCAAGCTCTTGTACCTTATCACTTGATAAGTACTTTGCTAATTTCATCGCTGCCAAAGATATTTCAGCTTTACGCGATATTGAATCATTAAACTATTACCATGATGCACGCAAAGATGGCAATCTTTCTGATGATGCGATACTTGATCAAATTAATCATAAAGGTCGTGATAATGCGATACTTGATCAAATTAATCATAAAGGTCGTGATAATGCGAGACGCCCTATCCCTTGGCGTAATAGCCTGAATGGTGGTTTCTCTGATGTTGACCCATGGCTTGCTGTCAATAGCCATTACCCTGAGATTAATGTTGAAGCCGCTTTAAATGATCCCAACAGTGTTTTCTACACGTATCAAAAATTAATTACACTGAGACATCAAAATGACATCGTGGTCTATGGTGATTTCGAACTTATTGATACAGCTGATCAAGTCTTTGCTTATTACCGACATTATTACGATCACACTTGGCTGGTTGTGACTAATTTCAGTCACCAAACCAATACGTTCACAAGTACAGATCACATCGAAGCCGTCATCATTGCAAATTATGACGCACCAACCACTTTGCAGCATAAAACGTTGCAACCTTACGAAGCGTTTGTGGTGCAAGTCACAACAAATATGTGATTTTAGAGGTCGTTAATAATGACAAAACAGACGCCACCATGGTGGCAATCAGCGATTGGCTATCAAATATATCCACGTTCATTTCAGGATACCAATCATGATGGTATCGGCGATTTGCAAGGTATTATTAAGCGCCTACCCTATCTTAAATGGCTTGGTATTGATTTTATTTGGCTCAATCCAATTTATACCTCACCCAATGTCGACAATGGTTATGACATTGCTGATTTTCAAAACATTGCGCCAGAGTATGGGACATTATCTGATTTCAAAATGCTGATTGCAGCAGCGCACAAACAAGATATTCGTGTCATTATGGATTTAGTTGTCAACCATACATCAAATCAGCATGCTTGGTTCGAAGCAGCCAAAACGAGTCGTACTAACCCTTACCACGATTTTTATATTTGGCAACCAAACCATCATCACCAGCCACCAAATAATTGGACTAATTTTACTGGCGATAGTGTTTGGACCTATAATGAGGCAACCGATGAATGGTATTTCCACTTGTTTGCGCCAGAACAGCCTGATTTAAATTGGGAAAATCCATCTGTACAAACCGAAATGATCAATATGATAACTTGGTGGTCTGAACAAAATATTGATGGTTTTCGTCTGGATGCGCTCAGTCATCTTAAAAAAGTTTCATTTGAGACACCACAACCCACCGGTGAACATCAATTTGATATTTTTGCTAATAATCCAGGTATCGAAAAATTTTTAAAACGGTTGCATGATACTTTTCAATCACTGCATTTGATGACTGTTGGTGAAGCTGGTGGTGTGCATGCTGACACTGCGAAAAATTGGACGGGCCCACAGGGTTTCATTGACATGATTTTTGAATTAGAACATCAATCTCGTCAATCAGAAGTCCCACCACGCGCCGACATCAATCATTTATTGTCTAGTTTGACAACGTGGCAGACACAACTCAATTCCCAAGGCTGGCTAGGGTTATATCTTGAAAATCATGATCAGCCTAGATCATTAACTGTTTATGGCGATAACAAGCCTTTAGCAGCGAAAAGTTTGGCCACTTTGTTACTCACACTGTGCGGTACACCATTTATTTATCAAGGTGAGGAATTAGGCATGACCAACATGCCCTTTACTTCGCCAGATCAAATTGATGATCCACCAACTTATCATGATTTTCAACGCTTTAAGTCAACTGGGATGACAACAGATTTAGCTTTAAAAAAAGCAACAAGTTGGTCACGCGACAATGCTCGAACCCCAATGCAGTGGACCAAATTTGGCTTTTCCGACAATGCATCAGATGCTAAAAAAACCTGGTTGGTCACTAATCCTAACACGACAACGCATAATTATCAGGAGAGTCGAGAAAATCCTGATGCCATATTGAATTATTATCGTCGCTTAATTCATCTCCGTCGACATGATGACACCTTAAAATCAGGTGATTTTCAGTTAATCACTATGGCAAATACTAAAATTTTAGTGTTTACACGACATACCACCGATAGCCAACGCTTAATTATCATCAACTTGTCAGATACGGCTCAAACAATTTCCCTACCCAAACAACTACTCAAGAAAGACTGGCAGCCATTGCTAGCCACTATTAATCCTATACCAGAAATATCACCAACCCTGAACCTGCAACCATTTCAATCTACTATCTGGTATCACTAACCCGTTAAAAACACCAAAAATTAACCATCAAAAAAAGCGAATCGTTAGATTCGCTTTTTTATAGTTCTGGTTCGTAGAAACGGCCCACGGTATGTTCAATCTTCCACGTTGACGAAAAGGCATGTTCATCAACCGCCTTCATCGCTTCCCGTAACTCATACCGTTCTTGCTCGGTAATCACCGTCAATAATACGGAACGGCCTTCACCGGTATAGCCACCACGTGCACCATTAATAATGGTCACACCACGGCGCATTTTATCATAAATGCCTTGCACCATTTCATCTGGTTTGGTCGTAATGATCATGACCTGCATTTGCTGCTGACGGGTATAAAAGGCATCAATCATGCGTGAACTGACAATCACACCAACAATTGAGTACAGGGCGTATTTCCAACCGTAAGTCAAACCCGCCCCAATCATAATCAGTGCGTTAAAGCCAAGATTGACCGGTCCCATCTTAAAGCCAAACTTCTTTTTGACCAAGATACCAATCACATCAAGGCCACCCGTGCCAACTCCATAACGCAATGCCGTGCCAACCGCCATGCCATTAAGGGCGCCACCAAACAATGCGTTAATCAACGGATCAGGCGTTAACACCCGATGCGTATCAAAGAGCGGGATGAAGGCCGCACTGAGTAAAACAGCCAAAGTGGTAAAAATCGCAAATCGCCACGATAACCGCCACCAAGCAATCATCAACATAGGCAAATTAACAAAGGCCAACGCCAAGCCAACTGGAATCTGCCCGCCAGATAACGTTGACACTAATTGGGCAAAACCGGTAAAACCAGAAGAGTAAATATGCCCTGGCCGCCAGAAATAATCCATGGCGACCGCGACAATAACGGCATAAAAGACCGCCCCGCCGATACGTCCGGCAACACGATGTTTCATAAAGTTGTGGAAAAATTTTCGCATGATGAATGTGCGTTAACGCTTGTCCTTTTTGAATTAGAGTATGATAAATATAGCATGAATGCCCGCAAAAATATACCTCTAATCAAGATAAACGACACGCATTTTCTCATTTAGTCAGCATCAGGAACAATTAAGCCAAGATCATTCAATTGCTTACCGTCCACACGTGTTGGTGCTTCAGTCATCGGTTCAGTTGCACGTGAATTCTTAGGGAAGGCAATCACTTCACGAATGTTATCTTGTCCCGCAAGTAACATGGCCAAACGATCCAAACCAAGCGCAATACCGCCCATTGGTGGGAAACCATATTCCATGCCTTCAAGTAAGAAGCCAAAGGCTTCATGGGCTGCTTCTGGTGTGAAGCCAAGTGCCTTGAGCATCTTTTCTTGTATATCCATGCGATGAATACGGATTGACCCTGAACCTAATTCGTACCCATTTAAGACCAAATCGTAACTTTGTGCATGGGCTTGGTGCGGATCTTCACCCTCATCAAGATAGTGCAAATCTGCCTCATTTGGCATTGTAAATGGATGGTGCGCGGCAATCCAGCGATCAAATTCTTCAGAGTATTCAAACAATGGCCAATCCACGATCCAAGCAAAGGCCCAAGGATTGTCTTGATCAATCAAATCTAAATCTTGCGCTGTTTGACGACGTAGGTAATCTAAGGTTGCTGCGACAACATCCGCACGGCCAGCACCAAACAACAACAAGTCGCCTTCTTTGGCGCCAGTGGCTGCAAGCAACGCATCTGCATCTGCTTCAGGGAAGAACTTGGCGATTGGGCCAGAAATACCATCAGCGGTTACCTTTAACCAAGCTAAGCCCTTTGCGCCAAAGCGTTCAATATATTGCGCAAGCTTGTCAATATCTTTACGTGAGTAGTGCGCCGCACCACCAGGAACGGCAATCGCTTTGACAACTCCACCACCATCTTTGACCGCATTCGCAAAGACACCAAATTCAGAATCCTTGACCGTTTCAGACAAATCCTTAAGTTCGTAAGGAATACGCAAATCAGGCTTATCCGTCCCAAAACGCGTCATCGCTTCTTCCCAAGTAAGTGTTTGAATTGCATCAGTGTCAAGATCATAACCGATGACATCATGCATCATCGTCTTCACCCACTCATTCACTAAGGCCCGAATTTCATCAGCCGACATAAATGATGTTTCTAAGTCCATTTGCGTAAATTCTGGTTGACGATCACCACGCAAATCTTCATCACGGAAGGCCCGCGCAATTTGGAAATAACGATCAAAGCCAGCGCCCATCAACAATTGCTTAAACAATTGCGGTGATTGTGGCAAGGCATAAAATGAACCGGGGAAAATACGTGAAGGCACTAAGTAATCACGTGCGCCTTCTGGTGTTGACTTGGCCAAAATTGGCGTTTCAATATTGATGAAATCATTGTCATCCATAAATTTCATCGCGCTTGACATGATCTTTGAGCGAATACGAAGATTCTTTTGCATTTCTGGTCGACGTAAGTCCAAATAACGATATTGCAACTTCAATTCTTCGTTAGCGTTCACGCCATCTTCAATATAAAATGGTGGTGTCTTTGATGTAGCTAAGATTTCTGCCTCTGTAACATCAATTTCCACTTTACCCGAATGAATCTTATTGTTCACTTGGCTCGCTTCACGGTCAATAACTGTCCCTGTCACAGCAATCACGTATTCATTGCGCATGGATTCCGCCACGGCCAACGCGGCTGGATGGGTCGCGTTAAATGTGAGTTGCACAATCCCTTCACGATCACGCAAGTCAACGAAAATCAAGTCACCAAAATCACGGCGCTTTTGTACCCAACCTGATAGTGTCACAGTTTGGCCAAGATACTTTTCATCAATTAAGCCGGCATATGTTGTTCGCTTCATTGTTCTTCATCTCCTTCTGCATCAATAATTGTTGGCAAATCTGTATAAAGATCAGCTAATTTCACTGTTTGTTGCTGACCAGTTGCCATATTTTTAATCTTTGCTACGTGATCCGCTAATTCTTGTTCACCAATTGTGACCACGTACTTGCTTTGGTAGCGATCAGCTGATTTAAATTGGGCTTTCGCTGAGCGCCCCAAATAATCACGTTCCGCGACGTAACCAAAACCACGAATGGCTTGCACAATTTGCATGGCTGCCACTTCTGTGTCATCACCAATATTGACAACATAAAAGTCTAGCCCTTCGGGTTCAACTGGCTTTAAACCTTTGGCCTCAAGAAGACTCACCAGGCGTTCAACGCCAATCCCAAAGCCAACACCAGGCGTTTCCGGCCCACCGAATTCTGATACAAGGCCAGAATAACGGCCGCCACCAGCAATGGTTGCTGCCCCTTTTAAGGTGTCATCCACCGTCATGATTTCAAAAATGGTATCGTTATAATAATCCAAACCACGCACCATTGTCGGATCAACTTCAAATGGAATATCAAGCGCAGTCAACAGTGCTTGGACTTTTTCCCAGTGTGCTTTTGCATCATCAGAAAGATAATCCAAAATTACTGGTGCATCCGCAACAAAGACTTGATCACGGGGATCTTTAGAATCCAAGACACGCAACGGATTCTTTTCTAAACGCGCTTGTGAATCAGCGGATAGTTCATCAAAGTGGGGCTTCAAATAATCAATCAAAGCCTGACGATAAGCGTCACGGGTTGCCTTATCTCCTAAGGAATTAATGGCAACCTTCAAGTTATCCAAGCCAAAGGTTTGGAAAAAATTGATCAGCATCGCAATGATTTCAACATCAAGCGCTGGTGATGATGAGCCAAAAGCCTCTGCGCCAATTTGGTGGAATTGACGGAAACGACCAGCTTGTGGGCGTTCATAACGAAACATTGGGCCAATGTAAAAGGCTTTATACGGCTTGTCAAATTCTGGGCCATAAAGCTTATTTTCCACAAAGGCACGCACGATGCCGGCTGTGCCTTCCGGCCGCAAGACCACATGACGATCACCCTTATCGTGGAAGTCATACATTTCTTTCGTCACCACATCAGAAGTATCCCCTGCTGAACGTGAAAAGACTTCAAAGTTTTCAAAAAGTGGTGTCCGCACCTCTTTAAAATTGTAATCGCCAAACAAAACGCGGGCTAGATTTTCAACATATTGCCATTGGGCCGTTTGTTCTGGTAACAAATCAGCTGTGCCTTTAGGGCGTTGGAAAGTTGCTTTTGCCATTTTCATTCACACGTTGTGCGACGCTTAAATTGTCGACAACGCCTACTCCTTTTATTTTTTACATTAAACCTCAAAAGCGCCCTTAACGACTAATCGTTAAGGGCGCTTTTGCACGGTACCACCTTAAATATTGACAGTACTGACTGTCACTTTGACTGCTTATCGCGCAACCACGCACTGTCTTGAACAACAGCGACCTCCAAGGTGTCACCAATCACGTCATTGTTTTGCTTACATCACCCGCAAAATTTCTAAAGGTCCAAACTGTGATTTTTCCAATTCATCGGCTTTAATATATAACCTAATCATATCGGGTCACTGCTTTAAAGTCAAGCAGTTATTTATCCATTAAAGCCGCAATGTTTTCAAGCGTCACATCTGCAGTTGTTGCAAAATTCAAGTCTGCTGCTGACAACACATTTGGATCACCAATACCCAATGATATTGCGCCAGCTGCGTTAATCGCTTCAATACCAGAAGTTGAATCTTCTAAGCCAATCGTTTGTTCTGGTGGCAATGATAAAATTTCAGCCGCCCGCACAAAGATTTCTGGATCAGGCTTACCCTTAGCAAGCGTCGCTGGATCAACAATCCCAACAAAATCATCTATCAAACCGAGGTGTTCAAGAATAAGTGGCGCATTCTTAGATGCTGAAGCAATGGCGAGTTGATACCCTGCTGCTTTAGCATTGGTAATGAAGGCCTTCATCCCCGGTAAAATATCAGCTTCTGTCAGTGTAGCAATCAATGTTTGATAGTTGCGGTTCTTTTCATCAGCCAAAACTGCTTTTTCCGCGTCACTATAAGCATCGCCCTGCCCACTTGCCTCTAAAATCAGTTGGAGAGAATCCATCCGGCTAATCCCCTTGAGGCCTTCAGCCAATTCATCTGTCCATGGTGTGCCAACTTTGTCAGCGACCTGTCGCCAAGCTTGACCATGGAACTTCGCCGTATCAGCGATCACACCATCTAGGTCAAAGAGGAAGCCCTTTATTTCTGAAAAATTAGTCATTTTTTGACTCCTTTAAATTAAATCATAAGTCACTTGATAGGTTTTCTTCGCATTTGCCGGTAACACAATATCCCCAAAGTCTGGATGATTAACCGCGTCAGGTAAGGTTTGCATTTCAATCGCAACGGCCGTCATCTGGTCACTATCCATCGCTGGATTGGTCGTAAAGACCACCACCCCGTTACGATCTGAATCAATGGCAAGCGTCATGTCAGTCTTGGGCGAGCGTAAGATCACTGCCGGCCCTTGCCGGTCATCAGCTAAGCGCCAAGCATCATCAAAGCGGGCGTCACCAATTGGTTTTAACGCCTCAAGGTCAAATTTAGTCCCAGTGTTTTCAACCAGTGTTCCAGTTGGGATTTTAGCGTCATCAACTGCCACATGCTCACGCGCAGCAATCTGTAATTCATGCTGGCTCGCATCTTGCTGTCGCCCATCAAAGTTGAAATAAACATGGGTCATCGGATTGAATAATGTCGTTGCCGTTGATTGCCCACTGAATGTGATCGTCACACGATCAGCCTCATCCAGTGTATACGTTACTTCTGCCCGCAATTCGCCGGGAAATTCTGTCACAAACGTGTGGGTAAAATGCACCGCTACTTGGTGGGCATCTTGCGTCACGGATGCTTGCCAATTCACGCGATCAAACCCATTAATACCTGAGTGCAAAACGTTTGGGCCATCATTCGGTGTTAATTTGAACGCTTCACCGTCAAATTGATAGGCCACTTGCGATAAGCGACCACCCACTGGACCGATTGTATGCCCCACGTGGAAAGGTTGTCCCACATAGTCAGACAACTGATCAAAATTGACCAATAATTCATGTGATTGACCAGCTTTAATCACGCGAAATGATTGCCAAGTAGCGCCATAGGTCAAAGCGGTCACTGCTGTTTGATTCTCATTGACTAACGTGTACGCCGTCACTTCTTGACCATCTGGTAAATGGCCAAATACCTGCTCTTTTACTTGCATAACCCCTACCTTACTTCAAGTCAAATGTGTCACAACACGCTTACTTGTCTGACTTTGACAATGTCACTTCTTCTCCTGAAAGGTTAATTGTCAATGGGTCACCACTAATAAGCTGCACATTGGCACCAATTTGGTCAACTGATACTTCCAAGACATGACCACGGAAGACCAAACGGAAGCTGTACTTGTCCCACTTCTTTGGCAAGAATGGCTTCAAGTGCAATTGACCATCACGAACACGCATACCAGCAAAGCCTTGGACAATTGCCAACCATGAACCTGTCATCGCTGTGATGTGAAGGCCATCTTCTGTATCGTTGTTATAGTTATCCAAATCCAAACGCGCCGCACGTTCATACATTTCAACAGCCTTATCTGACATTTCAAGATCAGCAGCCAAAATGGCGTGAACAGATGGTGACAATGATGATTCATGCACTGTCAATGGTTCGTAGAATTCAAAGTTTTGACGCTTTTCATCTTCAGTAAAGGCATCTGGGAAGTAGAACATCGCATGCAATGTATCTGATTGCTTAATATATGGTGAGCGCAAGATACGATCCCATGACCAGTTTTGGTTAATTGGGCGAATATCTTGAGGCATATCAGCAATTGGTGTCAAATCCTTATCCAAGAACGTATCGTGTTGTTCAAAGATATGGTAGTCCTTGCCCTTAAGCGTGATATCTGCTTCTGGCAAATACATCTTAGCCACAATGTCTTGCCACTTCTCAAGTTCGTCAGCTGACACATTCAAACGTGCCTTTTGATCATCTGCAATGTCATCGTAGTTATCCAACGCATACTGCAAGACCCACTTAGCCATCCAGTTAGTGTAGAAGTTGTTGTTGACGTTGTTTTCGTATTCGTTTGGTCCCGTGACACCATGAATCATGTATTGTCCGTGACGTTCAGAATAGTGCACACGATCAGCCCAGAAACGCGCAATGTTGTACAAAACTTGCGCCCCATCACCTGTCAACCATGAACGATCACCGGTAATGTTAGTGTAGTTATAAATCGCATAAGCAATCGTTGAATTACGGTGAATTTCTTCAAACGTAATTTCCCATTCGTTGTGTGATTCAATGCCATCAAAGGTTACCATTGGATACAAAGCACCTGCTAGGCCTTGTTCCTTAGCGTTATGGAAAGCACCATCAAGTTGATCAAAACGATATTGCAACAATGACCGTGTCACTTCAGGTTCAGCAACCCCAAGGTAAACTGGGATGGCAAACGCTTCCGTATCCCAGTACGTTGCCCCACCATACTTTTCGCCAGTGAAGCCCTTTGGTCCAATGTTCAAGCGTGGATCGTTACCGTAGTAAGTTGAGAACAATTGGAAGAGATTGAAGCGAATACCTTGTTGGGCTGCATCGTCCCCTTCAATTTGAACATCGGCCTTTTCCCAACGGTTAGCCCATTCTTGGGTGTGTGCTGTATACAAGTCATCATAGCTTTGTCCTGCAATCGCTTGCGTGATTTCAGCACCTGCAGCGACCACGGCATCCAAATCCGCATAATCACGTGATGTTGTCACGACAACACGCTTTTCAAATGTCACTTCGCCGGCTGCTGGCACTGTCAACTCAAAGTGATCAGTCACTTCGGTTGCTGTTTGTGATGCCGTTTGGTTGTCACCACCGACAAAGCTTTGACGGGCTACTACTGTAAATTGTGGCACGCCAAATGGATTTTCAACCGTTTGTGTGGCAATAAATGAGGCATCACCGTCATGACCAGATGACAAAACTTGCCAGAACTTTTCATCATAGTTTGAATCTTCATTGACAACATCTGCATCAATACTTGCATCAAAGCGTACTTGATGGGCTTGACCATCAGCTGATGCAAACGTGTAATGCAAGACGGCTAATTCCTTTTGTGCGACTGAAATCAAACGGGTTACCGTCACTTTGACACCAAATACCGTAAAGGTACGGTTTAAGACACCCTTTTGCATATCCAATGACAACTCAAAGTCTTGAACATCATTTTTCGCCAAGTCCACTTGTTGGTCATCGATATAGAAATCTGCTTTAACAAAATTCAAAGCATTAATTGCCTTACCGAAGTAGTGTGGATAGCCATTCTTCCACCAACCAACACGTGTTTTGTCGGGGAACCAGACACCACCAATATAAATACCTTGGTGCGTATCACCAGAATACACTTCTTCAAACATGCCACGCATGCCCATATATTCATTTCCCAAACTGGTCATTGATTCCTGAAGACGCTTGTCTTGTGGATTCAATTCGTGGGTTGTGACTGTCCAGGGATTAACTTCAAAAATTCTTTTCATTTGTTTTATACCTCATTACGTTTATTATACATCAGCATTAACTGGGTTACTGTGGATTTCCTTAATAAAGGCAACACTTAGCGCACCAAGGAACATCAAGATACCAGATACCAAAATCATGACTGGGAAGCTTGAACCTAAAGCTGGGAACAATGCGAAGCTGGCAACTGAAGCCACAATTTGTGGCAAGCAGATTGAGCCGTTAAACAAGCCCAAGTATGTGCCCATGTGATCACCTGGCAACGCATTTGTCACCATGATGAATGGGTAAGTCATCATACCGGCCCATGAAATACCAATTAAGATAAATGACACAATCAACAAGTATTGTGAGTGGACAAAGAATACTGACGCAAAACCAATTGCGCCCAAGAAGAGTGACAAAGCATAACCTAGCTTGTTACGTGAAGCTGGAATCTTTGACAAAACAAGTGACCAAACGACGGCTGCAACCGCGTAAACGGCTGACATGATACCAAACCAGTTACCACCGTTTTGGTAACCTGCTGTTGTTGGATCAGTCGCATTGAAAATGTTATCAGCGACCGCACCAGTACCATAAGTCCAAAGGTATTGGAAAGCCATCCAGCAGAAGAATTGTGTGACTGTGACTGTCCAGAAAGTCTTTGGGGCACGCTTGAGCAAAGAGAAGAAATCACCATTACCATTTTCAGCCGTGTTTAAAGCATAACCATGGTAAAGTTCGTATGTGGCATCATCATATTCTTTAACATTAAATACGGCGATCAATGAGAAGATAACCAACACAATAGCACCAACATAGAATGAAATGACAACAGAAGCAGGCACTTCACCCTTTGGCGCCGTGTTAGCAACACCAACTGCTGTAAGCAAGAATGGGAAGATTGTTGCTAAGACTGAACCCGTATTTGAGAGGAAACTCTGGATTGCGTAAGCATATGACTTCTGGTCTTCGTTAACCATGTCACCAACAACCATTTTGAAGGGTTGCATCGCCACGTTAGAACTCAAATCCATGAACAAAATTGCAATGGCACCAAACCATAGCGCAGCCGTTGTTGAGAAGCCAAAGCTACCTGAGTTTGGCAACAAGAACATCACAACAGCTGAGACCGATGCCCCAACCAATAGGTAAGGCATGCGGCGTCCAAAGCGCTTTGTCCATGTGCGGTCTGAGAAGTAACCCACAATTGGCTGAACAAAGAGTCCAGCAAGTGGTGGTAGGATAAAGAAGAATCCTAATTTTGTGGGGTCAGCCCCAAGTGTTTGAAAGATACGTCCCATTTGTGAACTCTGCAATGAGAACGCCATCTGTACGCCTAAGAAACCAAAACTCAACATCCAAATTGTGCTTAATGGCAAATTTGGTAGGCCTTGGCCTTTTTGCTTGCTAACCATAATCGTCTCCTTAAATAAAATATATAATATTGTAAGCGTTTACAGTTATTAGTATAAAACATGCTGTAAAAAAATGAAACCGCTTTCGCGATGTTAACGGTAACATGTTTTTTAGTGGCGCGTTGTGTCTCGAATAATCAAATCTGGCGCTAAACGCTGCATCCCTAGCTCCCCATTATTGAGTTGTAAAAACAAATTATCCACCAAAGCTTGCGCAATTTGTTCAAAGGGTTGTCGAATCGTCGTTAATTGTGGTGACGTAATTTGATCAATGAAGACGCCATCAAAACCGACCACCCCATACTTATCCGGTATGCCATGATTTCGTCCCAATGCTCGGACAACGCCCAAGGCAATCCGGTCGGTTGCACAAACAATACCAGTGTTTTCTGGTAAATGTGGCATCAAATTATCAATCAACCGTTCGGCCTCATGCGAATGATTAGCGACCGTATACACCCGCGATACGCGTTTATTCGCAGCCATGGTAGCTAAATAACCCTGTTCGCGTTCGCGCATAAATGGCAAATCAACCTGCATACCAATGTATATAATTTTGTCATAACCGGCCTGAATCAAATGCTGGGTTGCTAGCGTTGTCCCGAGACGGTTATCACTATCCACAAAGGCCATATCATGATCAAGCGGTGATTCCCCATATAAGACAACTGGTACATTTAAGGCCTCTAAAGCGGCCAAATCTGCATGTCGCCAACCACTCGCAATCACCCCATCAATTTGGTGATTGTCCTGAATTTTGGTACTAATTTGTAAGGTATAGCCTTTTTTATTTAAGAGATCAGCTAGTTGTAGTAATAAAATCGCATAGTTTGGTTCAACCGTCACGACATCTTCTAAGACTAGAAATTCAATCACGTAGTGCCGATTTGTCACCAGTGCTTGGGCCATTCGATTCGGTTGATAACCAACGGCTTCAATTGCTGCGCGGACGGCTTCTCGTACTTCTTTTGAAACTTTCTCCGGATGATTGATCACCCGACTCACTGTCATTTTAGAAACATGCGCACGATGTGCGACATCTGCTAAATTTGCCATGTTAACTCCTTTATGTTGCTTATGTTTCTCATTTTACCATGACCCGTCAAGTAAACCACTGCTCTATATTTTGCCGTTAGAATAAGGTATACTATTAGAGACACAAAAGGATGGAAAATATGGGACGTTATCAGATTGACTTTAAGCAAAAACAAGCCGATGCCAAATACAAGTCGGGACAACAAACGCAATTAACAAAGGCTGAAAAAATTTCAGCCATCAAGGCAAAATTGACACAGCAAAAAAGCAAGTAATCCTTATTTAGGATTACTTGCTTTTTAAATGAGTTTAATTAAAAAATTTGAAACGCTCTGCATCGCTCATCATGTCTTTTTCACTAGCAGCTGCTTCAATTGAGCCAAATGGCATCTGGGCGCGTAACCGCCAGTTGTCAGGAATATCAAAGGCCGCAGCGACTGCTTCATCAATCAACGGATTGTAGTGTTGCAGTGATGCGCCTAATCCAGCTTCCGTCAATGCAAGCCAAGTGGCATATTCAGCCATGCCATGCCCTTGTTCTGACCAATCGTAGAAGTTTTCCGCATAAAGTGGAATTTGTTCTTCATACATCTTGACCACGTCGGTATCAGTATAGAACAATACTGTTCCGAAACCGGCCTTAAAGGCGTGGTTAATCTTAGACAACGTCTGCTGATACGCTGCTTCATCTGGCACTTCTTGTTGTAACCGTTGTGCTGTTATATCCCACAACTTTTCATGGGCGTCACCCATCAAAACAACGGCACGAACCGATTGGTTGTTAAAAGATGTTGGTGACTGCTTCACAGCTGACTTCACCAAATCATATAAAGCTTCAGGCGTTTGTGTAACTTGTCGTCCTAACGCATAGATTGAGCGACGTTTTGTTTGTAGATCCGTAAAAGACATGGTGTATGTTTTATAGCAGGGCCAAACCATACTATTACCTTTGCAATAAACTATCACTTTGTGATAGTTCTATCATACCAACTGACTTAAAATAAGTAAACAGCGGCCACTTATAATACCAGTTGATAAGCCCAACGGATGTTGCGATCTTCACCTTCTTGGATGTACACATGCCCTTGTTTTTGAAAACCATTACCAGTAATCACGGCTTGCATGGCAAAGTTTTCTGGATGCGTATCAATTCTAAAATCGCGTTGATTTTGTGCGTAAAAGTATGATAAAATTGCTGTCATAAAACGCTGAGCAAGTTTTTGACCACGGAATTCATTTGACATCGCAAAGCGATGTAGCGTGACATAGCATTTATCATCATTCTGCCATTGGCCAGCCTCGATTACACCATAAACTGGATCTTCTCCGACAATGACGGCCGCGTAGCCAGCAATTGTTTCATCCACAACGAGCACATAACCTTGTTTTAACTCTAAATCGGTAGCAATTGTATCTTGATTGGGATACCCCATTTGCCATTGGTTAAGGCCTTGTTGCTTCAAATACTCTCGTCCATTATCGATGATTGCTTTGATGTCGTGCAAGTCATCTGCGTGCGCTTGGCGCATGTATACTGCTGGCATATTTCCAAAGTATTCAGGGAATATTCTTTAACCCTCACGTTTATTCAACTCCATGGTCTGACTCATTCACGTCGTCATTGATTGCCCGAATACGTTTCCTCCATTTTGGTAGTTCATTCCAAATTAACACAGCTGCTTTGTCATAAAACTGACAAAACAGCTGAGTTAATCATTTAATTCTACCATGATAGCCAGCAAAAAAAAAACAAGTTTATGCACCTTTAAACAGCTGTTGCGCGCGCCGAAGTGTCAAAGCTTTTCAAACGCGACATGGCGTCAACCAGCATGGCCATGCTCGCCGCATAACTGATGCGAATATAACCTTCGCCACCAGGCCCAAAACCGGAACCCGCCACAACAGCAAGCCGTTCTCGAGCTACTAATTCATTGGCAAACACCACGTCATCTTGGCCTAAATCAGCTGGAATTTTAGCAAAAATATAAAAGGCACCGTTTGGACGCACCATATCAAAGCCAAGAGCCGTCAATTCAGTGACTAAAAAGTCACGCCGTGCCTGATAGGCCGCCTTCATACGCTGGGTATCCGCCAAACTACGCGCACAATTGAAAGCTTCGGTCGCCGCGGCCATCGCCGGATTAGATGGGGTCATAATCACAAATCCGTGGACTTTATTAATCTGAGCAATTAACGCTGCTGGCCCAGCCAAAATCCCAATGCGATAACCCGTCATAGCGTGTGATTTGGACACACCATTCACAACAATGGTTTGTTGTGGCAAATAAGTCGCCATGGAGGCGTGTTCCCCTTCATATTGTAGTTCTGAATAAATTTCATCTGAAATCACCAAAACAGACGTTTCTTTTAGCACGTCCGCTAACGCCTGCATTTCTGCTGCCGTATAAGTCGCTCCCGTCGGATTCGATGGATTGGTTAGGAGTAAGACTTTGATGCGGGGATGCGTTGCTAACACCGCGCGCAAACGCTGTGGGGTTAAAATAAAATCATCCTGCGACACATCAACTAATAACGGCTCGCCACCATTGAGGTGTGTCATTTCGGCATATACTGGGTAAGCTGGTGTGGGAATTAACACCTCATCGCCTGGATTTAAGACCGCTGAGAGAATTGTAAACAGGCCCTCAGTGGCACCAACGGTTGTTAAAATTTCCGTGGTTGCGTTGTAATTTAATTGGTAGCGTTCAGCCAAAAATTGCTGAGCTGCCTGTCGCAAAGCCAGTGAGCCCGCAGAGACCGAATAATGAGAATCATCCGCTTCAATGGCAGCCACAGCGGCAGCTTTAATATGGTCTGGGACTGGAAAATCAGGTTCACCAATTGTTAACTTTAAGATATTTGGCAAATGACTGACTTGTTCACTAAAGGTGTGAATTGGACTAGGGACTACTTGTTGCAAACGATCAGAAAAAATGTTTGCTAGTGCAGGATTCCTTTCAACCATAGTTACGCCTCATTTCTTACATATTCAATATTGTTAACCATTCTACCAATATCATACAAAAAAACACGGGTGATCACGTAAAAATAAAAAAGCAAAATTTATGCAGGTTGCACAAATTTTGCTTTATTTTTATTTGGCACGCTTGCCCCAATACTGGAAGTAATCGACGCGCAATGCCCCGTTGTAGAGCTTACGACTCTTCGTTGCTTTCTCACCATAAGCATTTTCAAAGTCTAAATCACTCGTTAAAATATACTTACTCCAACTTGGCAATTGGCGATAAACATCCCCCATTTGCGCATATAGTTCATGCGCTGCATCTAATTCACCCAAGCGTTCACCGTATGGTGGGTTGGCTACAATTACGCCATTTTCTTTGTCTGTCGTCCAATCCTTGGCCGCCAGTTGCTTAAAGACAATATCTTGTCCAAGGCCGGCATGCTTAGCATTTTCAATCGCGATTTGTACCATATTTTCATCGATATCAAAGCCTTGAATATCCAATGTCCGGTCATAATCTGCTTGTGCTTCTGCCTCATCACGTACTGTATCAGATAATGTCTTATCAAACCAATCCATTTGCTCAATATCAAAGTCACGAATTAAGCCAGGCGCAATATTTCGGCCAATCAAGGCGGCTTCAATTGCTAATGTCCCAGACCCCGTCGTTGGATCGACAAATGGTCGATCTGGATGCCAATTCGTCAACAAAACCAACGCTGCGGCAAAGTTTTCCTTTAACGGCGCCCCACCTTTATTGACACGATAGCCACGTTTAAACAATGATGGGCCTGTCGTATCCAATGTGACAATCACATGATCCTTGTCGATCATGACTTCAAGCTGCGCAAAGTAGCCATTTTCAGGTAAACGTGTCCGAATATGGTACGCTTCTTGTAAGCGATTAACGATCGCCTTTTTCGTAATGGCTTGCACGTCTGGTACACTAAAGAGTTCTGACTTCTTAGACCGTCCGGCCACTGGGAATTCTGAATCGTAGTTCAGATAATCTTCCCATGGCAAGGCTTTGACGCCTTCAAATAAGTCGTCAAATGTTGTCGCATCAAATTCACCAACGATGATTTTCACACGGTCAGCTGTTCGTAACCAAATATTAGTGTTTAAAATGTCACGCGCTGTGCCATCAAAACGGACACGATAATTTTCGACCTTTGGGTCATAACCCAAGCGTTCTAATTCTTTGCCGACTAATGACTCAAGACCTGCTGCAGCAGTCGCCATTAAATGATATGTTTTTTCCATTTGTTTTCCTTTATACTAATTAAGTCACATCACGTGACGATAGGTAGGTTTAATTGCACATGAAATTGATTGATTTAACACAACTCACACACTATATGTCCCCAAAAAGTCGTTTATATTGGCAAGATGCGTCAGCAATTTTACCCGTTGCCCAGGTTAAATTTGCCACATCTGGTCCCAATTTGATGATCGTGACCGGCCAGCATCCCATGACGTTATCCCAATTGCAAACGCGCCTGCAAGATATGAGCAGCGAAACACAATTATTTGCGCCAGATGGCCAACCAATTTTTGGGTTTCACTTACAGTTAGAACACCCCGTCCCACACATTATTTTAAAATAAATTGTCATATGTGTAGGTTACGCCGCGCCGCTTTTGCTTTGCAATTTGCGCTTGGGTGGCTGTTTTAACGTTATCCCGTTGCCAATTCACCAAAATTGTTTCAATATAACGTAAACTACGCGCATTGTTGGCAACAGCTTCTTGAATGGCTAATAACATCAAGTCTGGTTCAAAATGATCTTGATCAAACCAGTGGCCAACCGTCTGCATTTCCATCGGTGTCAATGGCCGGCCAAATTCAGCCTCCAACGTTTGGAAAATCTCACGGCGCGTCGATTTCCCATCAGACATGATGGGTTGCACACTAATTTGTTGCCCTTGCAGCAATTTGGCAATCATCGGCGTGAAATCATACGTTTCTACTTGTTTCGTGGTCGCAGCAATCACCATCAGCTCACGCGTAATCAAACTTTTCAAGCGGGCAACCACGACATTTTCAGTCACGTGTAAAATTTGCGCTAAAATTTTAGGCGTCGCAGCATCCCCTTGGCTTTGGATACGTGTTACCTGTAAATATAAGGCTAAATCATCATTATCCATCCCAATTTCTTGGTAGTGTTGCAACAAATCATTACTAATTGCCGTTTGACCTGCTTGAATATATTGCTGTAATCGTTGATCTAATACCATCTGTCAACCTACTTTAATTCCAATACCGTTATAAAAACGTCCAAGTTAAGCTTGGACGTTTTTATCATCTACTTTAGTCTAACATGTTTTGATCAGGGACGCTGAACAAAAGCTGTCTTCGCCCTTTAAAAATCATGGTCGGATACGATTAGTCATTCGTGGGAACGGAATCGCTTCACGAATATGTTCTTCACCCGTGACAAATGTCACCATGCGTTCTAACCCTAAACCAAAGCCTGAGTGTGGCACTGAACCAAACTTACGCAAATCCAAATACCAGTTGTATTCCTCAAGGTCTAAGCCTTGTTCTTCAATGCGCATCTTCAAGTATTCGTAGTCAATATCACGTTCTGACCCACCGATAATTTCCCCATAACCTTCTGGTGCCAATAAGTCGGCAGACACAACAACATCATCACGTGTTGCGTGACGCTTCATATAGAAGGCTTTGATTGCCTTTGGGAAATTGATAATAAAGACTGGTTTAGCAAAGTGATTAGCCAAGAATGTTTCTTCTGGTGACCCAAAGTCAACACCCCATTCAATATCAAAGCCATTGTATTGCAACAACTTCACTGCATCATCATAACTGATACGTGGGTAAGGTAGCTCCGTGTAAGACGCCAACAATGCCTTGTCTCGACCAAGAATATCAAGCTCTTGTTCATTGCGTTCCAAGACTTTTGAAATCAAGAATGAAATATAGCGTTCTTGCAATTCAAGACTCTCTTCTTGATGCATGAAGGCCATTTCTGGTTCGACCATCCAGAATTCTGTCAAATGACGACGTGTCTTTGACTTTTCTGCACGGAATGTTGGGCCAAAAGTAAAGACTTTACCGAAGGCCATGGCGCCTGCTTCAGCATACAATTGTCCTGTTTGTGACAAAAAGGCTGATTCGCCAAAGTAATCTGTTTCAAACAATTCCGTTGTGCCTTCTGGGGCAGAACCAGTCAAAAGTGGAGAATCCAACTTTGTAAAGCCTTCGTTGTTAAAGAATTCATACGTTGCGGCAATCAACGTATTCCGGATCTTCAATGTAGCAAATGGCTTCAAATGACGCAGGTAGAGGTGCCGTTCATCAAACAAGAAGTCTGTCCCGTGCTCTTTTGGCGTGATGGGATAATCATGGCTTTCACCAATGACTTCAATATCAGATACCGCCATTTCATAGCCAAATGATGATCGCGCATCTTCACGGATTTCCCCTGTCACGTACAGACTTGTTTCTTGCTTTAACCCTTTAGCCAGTTCAAAAACTGATTCCGGCACATCTGCTTTGGCTACCACAGCTTGAAAGAATGCTGTCCCATCGCGTAATTGCAAAAAGGCCAACTTACCTGAACCGCGCTTTTGACGAAGCCAAGCTCCAATCTTGACCGTTTGGCCAACATAGTTTTTAGCATCGATAATTTGAATTGTGGGAATATCTTGTGACATGATCATATACACGTGGTTTGTTACCGCACCACCTGCTTCTCCTCTATTTTAATTATATGTATTGTTGAAAAAATTCAGTTAAACGACGAACAGCTTCGTCCAAAACTGCTTGGTCTTTGGCATAGCCCATCCGCAAATAACCTGGCATCCCGAAACCTTCACCAGATGGCATGGCCACGCGTGCTTCTTTCAAGATTTTCATCGACAGTTCACTAGTATCAGCTACCCCAGCCGCCGTCAGTACTTGTGGCTCAACCTTTGGAAATAGGTAGAAAGCACCTTCGGGCTTGACGGCCACTTCAAGGCCTGGTACGTTGTTAAGGGCGTCGAACGTGGCGTTCAAGCGCTTCTCAAAGGCTTGTCGCATCACTTCAACAGATGATTGATCCCCTGTCAATGCCGCAATCGCCGCATATTGTGCAACTGCTGTTGGATTTGATGTCATGTGATCCAACAACTTGTTCATTGCGACAATCACCTCGGAACTGGCTAGCGTCCAGCCAATCCGCCAACCGGTCATCGCATAAGCTTTTGACACCCCATCAACGATAATCATCCGGCTATTTTCAAGCGGTTGAAGTTGCAAGCCTGACGTGAATGTTGCGCCGTTATAAACGAGCTGACCATAGATTTCATCCAAAATGACATACGTGTCATGTTCATTAGCCCAGTCCAAAATCGCTTGTAATTCGTCACGCGTATAAACTTGGCCGGTCGGATTGGTTGGTGAATTCACAATAATGGCCTTAACCGGTGTTGTCAACGCCGCGAGATCAGCGACTGTTAACTTCAAAGCGGCATTATCTGGCACAATTGTTTGCAATTGGCCGCCAGCGAGCTTAATTTGTTCAACATAGCTGACCCAAAGTGGTGCCGCTGCAACCACAACGTCGCCTGGATTTAAGAGCACCTGCATCAACGCATAAAGTGATAATTTAGCCCCAGTCGTCACCGTCACATTGTTACGGGCGATGGTGGCATCGTACCGTTGCTGTACGTGATCTACAATGGCCTGCTTTAAAGCATCTAATCCACTTGTTGGCGTATAAAAGCTGGTTTGATGAGCTTCAATCGCCGCAATCGCTGCTTGAGCAATGTGTTCAGGTGTTTGAAAATCTGATTCGCCAACACCCAAATTAATCACATCAATCCCATCGGCTTGCATGGCCTTGGCTAAACGACTCATTGCCAAGGTAGCGGCGGCTTCGACTGCTTGTGCTCTTTCCGAAATCATTTTTTCTCCTCGTTCCTATTACTTACAGGCCGTTAATAACCCGATAAGGTTTTCCAGTTTTAAAATCTAAGGTCAGGTAATTTAAAGCATTATTTTGCCCCTTATAACTGACTTCCCATACCAACGTTTTTTTGTACTCGCTGATATTTGCAGAATAAATTTTCTTTGGCTGATACGTTTTCAGCAATAATTGTCCTAATTGCTGATTGGTCATCCCATCTCGTCGATCATAAACCGTGACGCGCGAACTATTGCCATGGACAATGGCGACTTTTTCTTGACCACGAGCCGTTGTCCCAACAACCGCATAAGTCGTTCCTTTACGATAATCAGCACTAATTTGCTTAACCGTCGCGATGTCTGTTTTGGCCTTCACCAATTTTTGTAATCGCGCCTCATTTTGTCGCATCGGACTTAACGACACATAAAAGTAACCTAACGTAATGGCTGCCACGACAATTCCGATGCCCGCCCCGACAAACCAAATCCGCGCCCAATGAACGCGGGAACGGCGTTGACGTTGGCGGATTCGAATATCATCTTTAAATTGCATCATTTTGTTTAGTCCTCCAACGCATAGCTAGACTTATTATATCAAAAATCTGTCAAAATTTGGTCATACTGTGCCAGCAAATTATTTTTTAACCCCACGTTGGCTTTGATGTCTGCTTGTGACTTAAAGCGATGACGTTGCATGGCATTTAATTGTGTGACGAGTAATGCTTTCGGATGACGTTGCATTTCAGTTAATACCAAGGCGAGACGTGACACTGGTTGCCAAACTTCCCGTTCCGGTACAATCACAATGTTTGGTAACTCCTGATCGCGTAACCACATGGTTGACATGATTTTTGGTGTGACAATCAGAATGTTTTGCTGTTCGGTATGCCGTTGGCGCTGGATTTTTTCAAGTGAGCCGGTGACCCCTTCCGCAACGAGCCCGTAGTCAGTTGTCAAAACATGTTTTAACTTTTGATACCAATGATTCACCCGTTCACCATCTGGCACAATCATCATAATTTCACCCACGTTATGCTGTGTGAGCGCTTGTAAGTGCGTGACTGGCGAAGTGCGACCCATTTGAATCACAGTTACCGGTTGATTATCATGGTGAATAAAATCGCGTTCTGCCGTCATCTGCTCTGGCACCTCACGCAAAAAGGCACTCACCTGATTATCTAAGTATTCACTAACAACCAAAAGTTTATGGATATGCGCCAAAAAGTGTGTTTGATACGTTGTTGCGACTGGAACGAAGAATGTTCTCGTGAGCTGCGTTTGCCCGTTTTCGTCGTGTTCTTGATCCTGCACCGTCACAAGCGGTTCTTGCTGCAAACGTTTGACGTTGGTCAGTTCGTGCGGTAAGGTCGCCCATGATGCCGGGACAACACCATGCTCGCCAATATCCAAAATCGTCATTAAACGCATGATGATCATTAATAAACGTTCTGCGCGCTTGAGTTGGGTGGTTACCTTATCGGTTTGCAAAATTTGCTTCACTAATTTCAAGGCCTCTGCCACACTTTGTTTGACAAACAACCGCTGCTTATGCGTGAGCCCCGCAACTTCTTGATGCATCAACCCTTTCAAGCTGTTTTTAATGTCTGTCAAATTCAACTGTGCCCGATAATGTGCTGATAATTCATCAACAAACGCACTCGGCGTTTCCATGACCACGACCGGCCATTTTGTACGCTCACGCGCTGCCAAAAGCGGTTGCGCCTGATTAAAGTAAGTTTCAAAATTCATCGTCAACACTTCAGCACGGTTGACCAAACGTTGCGCACGTTGATAGAAAATCCCCTGCTCATTGCCACGCAATGCATCTAGAATCGGCAAATTGGTAGCACCGACTTGGATTTCGTTTAGTAAACCAGTCTGTGTTTGCGTTAACCACACTAAAATACGAGCTTTGAAGAATTGGGCTGGCGACGTGTCGTCAGCTGTTTTTAACAATTGGTTAAAACGTTCAACATCAATATACGCACTTGGATCATGCAAAATGGCTGCCGTAAAATGGACATCTAATAATTTAGCGATTTTCTCCACCAATGCTTGTTGCTGTTGCTGCAAACTGTCATCATTTGTCAACAACACGATTGGACGTGCTTGCGGATCAAAAATTAATGGGACCAAATAACCCAAAGTTTTGCCAATTTTCGGCGCAGTCAACACCGTTAATACACCATCAGCTTTTTTAGTGAGGAACGCATAGACGCGATTCATTAAATCATTCTGGGCTTCGTTTTGGGTTAACCATTGCCCAAATTGCCGCTGCTTCTCTTGCGAAGACCGTGGATAGGCGGGCAACGTCGCTGGTGTCATTGGTGGCACGGGATCTGGTTTCGTCAGGGCGACTTGGGCCACAATGTCAAAATCAGTTTGTTGCCGTTTTGATTTGACCACCCGTAAAAAATCTTGTGTTTGTCTCAGGAGTGGCCACTGCCCAAATTGTAATTGCTGGAGAACAATGACGGGTAACTGCTCCGCCTTTTGCCATAGCTTCAAAAACAGTAAAGCCGTTGCTTGCGCATCAGCATTTGCCCGATGGGCGTTATTAAGCGTAATATTTAAAAATGTTGTCAGATCCAACAACCGATAACCTGGCGCTGTTGGCAACAAAATTTGTGCTAATTGAACCGTGTCAATGGCAGGATTGGTCAGTACTGGAAAGCCTGTCCGCGCTAACTCGTCGTTCAAATAAGGATAATCAAAATTAATATTATGCGCAATCAGCACAGTATCTTGTAACATGTTACGTAGAACTGGTGCGATTTCTTCAAAATAAGGCGCATCACGCACATCTTTTTCTGAAATATGCGTGAGTTGTTGGATGTTGCGATCAATTGATTGACCTGGATTCACAAAAGATTCAAAATGATCAACGATACGGCGATTTTTGATAAAAGTCATCCCAATTTGGATGATGCGCCCACCGCGAGCAACACTCTGTCCGGTTGTTTCTAAATCGACAACAACAAACGTTTTATTGGCGTTCATGGCAAACACCTTTCTCTGAAATTTAGTGATGAATTGCGTTGTTAACTTTGCCCTAATCAGGCAACACTACGACAAACTTAACAACGCAATTCATCTATCATTTTACACTATTTAGAAAAGTGCGGTACAATAGTAAAGGAAATTCGGAGAAAAATCATGATTAGTCAAATGCTTGGGGTGGGAATTGCCCATGCCAAAATTATTTTAGTCGGTGAACATGCCGTCGTTTATAACCAACCAGCTATTGCCATTCCATTAACAAACCTGACCGTGACGACAACAATTCGACCAGCCTTTAGCGGACAAACAATTGAAAGTAGCACGTTTCACGGCGACCTCGATGAATTAGGCGCCAATGTGGAAGGCTTACGTCAGCTCATCCTTAAATTACTGCAATCTTTAAATTTGGTTGATGCCCCTTTCACGCTAGAAATTGAAACAAATATTCCACAAGAACGTGGTTTCGGCGCGTCAGCGGCTTTTGCAACCTCGATCACAAAAGCCTTTTTTGATTACGTGAAGGCCCCCTTGTCACCTAAACAATTAAAACACTTTACCGATTTGGCGGAAGGTATTTCCCATGGCTCGGCCTCTGGTTTAGATGCCGCCACTGTCGGCTCTGACGACCCCATTTGGTTCGTCAAAAACGAGACCTTAACGGCTTTTAAAATGACCTTAACAGGGACACTTGTTGTCGCTGATACAGGCATTCATGGCCAAACGATGCACGCTGTTAATATCGTGAAAAGCAATTTGGATGATGATTATGACCTCACTTGGCAAAAAATTGTCCATTTGGGGCAAATTGCAGAAAAAGTGCGGGCTGATTTAACTCATAATCACCCCGAACACGTCGGTTTATTATTTACGGCGGCACATCACGAATTACAATCACTCGGTGTGTCACACCCTAAACTCGACAACCTTGTCAATGCTGCCCTACATGCTGGCGCACTCGGCGCTAAGCTGACCGGTGCCGGTATTGGCGGCGCAATGTTTGCCCTAGCCAAAAATAACGATGATGCCATCACCATCGCCAATGCCCTCACAAAAGCGGGCGCACAAAATACTTGGATTCAACCATTATAAAAAGCATCCCAACGGGATGCTTTTTTCTATTTCAAAATCGTTTCAATTTGAGCAACTTCGTCATCAGTGAAAGTCATGTTATCACTAAAGGCTAAGTTATCTACCAGATGGTCAATCTTACTTGCCCCGATGACAACAGTGGCAACGCGGCGGTCGCGGAGCAACCAAGCTAATGCCATTTGTGACAATTTTTGACCACGGGCTTGCGCAATGGCGTTTAAGGCGTTCAACTTGGCAATCAAGGCCGCTTTACCATCTTCAAACAAGAACGCATTCGTCCGGTGAATTGGGTAATCTTCCGGAATATCCTCTAAGTAACGATCCGTCAGCAAGCCTTCAGCTAGTGGCCCATAGGCAATCAAGCCCGCATGATTCTCATCCAATACGTCCAACAAACCATCATCAGCGGCTGTTTGATTTAACATGTTATACGACACTTGGTTCCCAATAAATGGTGTGCCAAGTTCATCAAACAGCTTCGCAATGGCGGCTGTTTGTTCAGCATTATAATTAGATACCCCGACATATAATGCCTTACCTTGCTTAACCAACAAGTCCATCGCATAAGCAGTTTCTTCTAAACGCGTGTTGGGATCCCAACGATGCGCATAGAAAATATCAACATAATCTAGTCCCATGCGTTGGAGACTTAAATCCAAGGCGGCTGTCAACGTCTTTTTACCGGAAAACTCACCCAATGGCCCAGGCCACATGTGATAACCCGCCTTGGTCGTGATAATCAGTTCATCACGATACGGCTTCAAATCACTGCGATAGACCTGACCAAAAGTTTCTTCCGCGGTGCCGTTACTTGGGCCATAATTAGATGCATTATCAAAGCTAAAAATACCACTGTCAAATGCCTTCAACATCACTTTTCGAGAATTTTCAAGTGGCATTTGGTCACCCAAATTACGCCACAAGCCAAATGATACGACTGGTAAAATTAAGCCAGAATCACTCACCCGACGGTAAGGTAATTTCTCATAACGTTGTTCATCTGCTGCATATACCATGATTTAAAGTCCTTTCATTATTTGCTCTGCAATAATTTGATGCGCTGCACAATTCGGGTGGACATCTGTCATGGCTGGTAACCATGACTTGGTTTCAATTAACGTGAATTGATCAAAGCGTGCCGTTTCAGCTAAAAACACCTCACGAAACGCCCCATTCAATGGCATCATTAATATAATTTTAGCATTGTGAAAGCGCTTTATCAATTCGAATAAATAGATGCGTAAACCAAATGCAAACGCGGTCGGTGTGGCACCATAGTTAAAATCGTTGGTGCCATAATTCACTAGTACGAGGTTAGTCGTCACTAATGGTCGCGACACATTGTCACCAACATGCCACAAGGCTTCGATCGCTGTTGGGATTTGGTATGGCGCAGCAGCGGTTAAGCCCGTTCCCCCATACGCAATACGCGCCAACGGTTGCCCTAAGGCATCAGCCACCAGTTGTGGGTAGCTCAATTCGGGATGATGCCCATCGGCGGCCATGGCTTCACCAGCAGTAATGGAATCTCCAACAAACGTCACGTAAGGCTGTGCATTTTCAATTGGGGCCACTTCGCCCTGATCAATTGTCATGGCTGTCACATAGACAGGATCTTGCCAAAAAGCTTCACTACTACCTGCGCGATCACGCAACACCATGCGAACCTCGGCCGTCTCTGTGGGTATGGTCACTTGCAAAGTTTGGTCCGTGACCGGCATCTCCTGCCAATCGGCGGCATTAATTTGCACCGCAAAAGTCAACCCGTCGTAGTTTTTAGCAAATGATAATCGCACCACGTGAACATGGGTTGTCACAAAAGCTACTGACGCCCCAAATTGGGTGGTCATCATGCCATCATCCGTTACGCCCCATTCTGGTGACAATAGTCGTATCATGTCAACTGTTTTCATAATTTAACATCCAAGTTATCCGGACTTCTCATAATGTCCTCAATACTTTCGCACGCATCGACCCGTCGAATCGCTTCGGCAAATGTAGCTGCAACTGATAATTGTACTAACTTATCAAAACGCTTATCATCGGGTACTTCAATCGTGTTCGCCACTAATGTTTTTGAAATTGCCGATTTGGCTAACTTGTCAACGGCCTGTTCTGACAACACTGCGTGTGGGGCAACAGCGTAAATATCTGTCACACCAGCCGCCGTTAACGCTTCACTCGCCAACGTCATGCTTGTGCCCGTGTCGATAATATCATCAATCAAAATCGCGCGCTTCCCCTTCACATTGCCAGTAATGCCAAATGGTGCCGTTTGCAAATCTTCACCGACCCGACGATCAATGACTGCCCATTCTGCATGAAGTAGTTTCGCAAACTTACGCGCACGACCAACACTCGCGTGATCTGGTGCTACAACAACTAAATCTGACCCCAACAGGTCATTTTCATAAAAGTAATGGCCTAAAGTTGGCATTGAAATCAAATGATCAACTGGAATATCAAAGAAGCCCTGCACTTGATCAGCATGAAGGTCCATCGTGATAACACGCTTAACCCCTTGTGATTCTAGCATGTTCGCAATCAAACGCGCCGCGATTGGTTCACGTGAACGCGCCTTGCGATCTGATCTGGCATAGCCAAAATAAGGAATCACGACATTAATGGTCTTGGCAGAAGCACGACGTCCCGCATCAATAAAGATCATTAACTTCATAAAATTATCGTTGACCGGATCGGAAATGCCTTGAATCACATAGACATCTCGACCACGAACGGTTTGCTCAATCCGTTCATAAATTTCATCATCGGCAAATTGCCGTACATCAATATCTGATAAGTTGGTGCCTAAAATATTGGCGATTTCATCAGCCAACTTTGGATTACTTCCAAGGCTAAATAAGCGATATTCAGGGGTCGTCATCTTCTATCTCCGTCTCGTTTTCTTAGTTTCATTACACCAGTAATCAGCTGGTTGCCATAAAATCATATGGGGTGACATCCGCCAAACCAATCATTGGCGAGATGGTTTGTGCGGCAATTAGCGCTTCAGTTAGTTGATATTTTTCAGTTACTGGTGGCGGTGTTGGGCGCACCACTGGTGTGACGGTGGGCGCGTTTTCTGCTTGCAGCCGTTGCGTCAACCAAGTTGCCCGCATCGGCACTGGTGTCTGCGCTGCCCGATTAAATGCCGCATATTCTCCAACCAAAATTAAAGCTTCTTTTGCGCGCGTCAGGCCAGTATACAACAAGTTTCGGTTTAGCATTAAGCCAAAACGCGTGGTGAGTGCCATAACCACCAGTTTAAACTCATTGCCTTGTGCTTTATGGACCGTCGTTGCATAGGCTAACGTGAGTTGGTTTAACTGCTTCTTGGGATACACCAGCTCTTTGCCATCAAAATCAACGACGAGGCTATCCTCATTTTCAGTATTACCAGAGTCTTTTTTATAGCGAATGGCGATAATTTTGCCCATATCGCCATTGAAAATATCACGCTCACTGTCATTTTCAAGTTGCAAGACCTTATCGCCCTGCCGAAAAATTGTCTCGCCAAACTGTAAGGATTTTTGACCTGGCTTGAGGGGATTAAACAAAGCTTGCGCCATCGTATTTAACGCATGCACGCCCGCAGTGGTTTTATACATTGGTGCTAAAATCTGTAAATCATCAGCCGTATAGCCTTTGTTAATGGCCGCTTGCACGACTTGCTCAATGGCCGTCACCACTTGATCTGGGCCGACCATAAAGGTCGAACGATCACGTTGGTTGGTCATAAAGTCCTCGGGTAGCTGACCATTTTTAATATGTTGTGCCAATGTGGTAATACTACTACCGCGACCCTGCCGATAAATCGTTGCCAATTCGATATGAGCAATTCGCTGACTGGCTACAAAATCAGCCAATACGTTTCCAGGACCAACCGACGGCAGTTGATCCGCGTCGCCAACAATAATGACTTTCATGCCACTCGGAATGGCAGCAAACAACTTTGCCGTCAATTCAATATCCAACATGGAGGCCTCATCAATAATTAGTAGCCCACCCGCAATTGGATTTTCGGCATTAAATTCCGGTTCATCTAAATCCGAAATCCCCAGTAGCCGATGAATCGTCGTCGCCTCATGGCCAGTAACTTCCGTCATCCGTTTGGCCGCTCGTCCAGTTGGTGACGCTAATTTCACCGCATAATTTTTTAAGAAATCTTGGGTATTATCAGCATATTCCGCTCGTTGCTGCAACAATTTATGCCAAGTTGCCACCATCGTGCGGACAATTGTCGTTTTACCTGTCCCAGGACCGCCCGTCAGCAAGAACACCTGCGCATTCAAGCCAGCTTTTACCGCCGCAATTTGCGTGTCATCTAACTGCAAGTGACCTGGAGTGGTCACCGCATCAGCAATCGCCTCCGGTGTGATATCAAACGGCATTGGAGCGCGTAACAAACGCTTAAGGTCTTGGGCCACTTGCCGTTCAGCTTGGTAAAGCGTTGCCGCATATAAGCGACCTTCATCATCGACTAAAATATGATTGGCAATTAACGCTTCAATGGCTTGGTCAATATCAGCTTGTAACTGCTGATCATGTAGTAATTGCCCGGTGGCTTGTAGCAGTTGTGCGCGCGATAAATAAGTATGGCCATATTGGAAACTGACATTCATCATCGTAGCGTAGACAGCCGCCTGCACTCGGCGCTGATCCGTACGCGCATGACCATTTTTTTGACCAATGGCATCGGCAATTTTAAAGGAAACCCCATCAAATTCAAAAACCAAACGATAAGGATCCGTTGTTAAAATTTCTTCAGCTTCATGGCCGTATTGGTCATAAAGCCGCCCAGCCAAATCAGCCCCCAGGCCGTACTGATTACCAATTTGAAATAAGCGTTCCAAACCAAGGTTCAATTGGAAACTACGCGCTAGTTTTTGCGCTGTTGCTGGTTTAACGATACCGTCCAATACCTGTACATCATCTAAAATCAAGGTGACAGCGTCAAGGCCTAAGTGGTCAACAATTTTTTCCGCCGTCTTTTGACCAATCCCTGAAAATTGCCCACTCGCAAAATACTTAATCAAGCCATTTTCATCGGGTGGCAATTCATTTTCATAATGTGATACTTTTAATTGTTGCCCGTACTTCGGATGGCGGACCACTTGTCCGAAGAAAGCATAAGTACTCCCTTCTTGAACATTAGCAAACGTCCCAGTCACAATAATTTCTGGGGTCTCCCAGTCGGTCAGCGTGCTGTCATCAATTTGCACGGATAAAATTTTAAAATAAGAATCACTGGACGCAAAAATGACGTGTTGCAACGTCCCAGTAACTTTGTCCAATTGGTCAGTTTCAAATGTCATCGTGTGCTTGTTTTAATCCTTCACTGCGCTCGTGTCAACTTAAATGGTGGTTCCGTCATTTTGAAGCTTATTGAGATACATTGTATTATTCCAATCTTCAATTTCAAACTGTTGACCATCAGTCGTTGACAGTACAGTCGTTGATGTATTACTTAAACCACCGCGTTCACGAATCGCCATTCGCGGTGTTTGTAGGAGTTCGTTGATACCAAAAGATAAAGCCATCCCGTGTGAGACAATCAAAATATTGTCCGTTGGATATTGCTGTGCCAGGTTTTTAATAAACCGCGCAAATCGCGCACTTGCTTTTGTATACCCTTCCCCATCAAATTCAGTGCCTTCAAACTGATCCAAATTATGGCGATAATTATGGTAGGCGGTCGCATAGTCAACTTGCACTTGTGCCACCAGTTCACCTTCCCAGCGGCCTAGGCCAACTTCGGCAATATTTGAGCGCAGTGACAAGGGACCACGATAGTTCATTTCGCGCGCAATTTGTGTGGCGGTAATCCGCGCACGCCGCAATGGCGACGCAAATACCCGTGTGAATTCGACGTCTCGCAAAAAGTCGGCGACTTTCACCATATCATCATAACTTGAAGGTAATAAATCAGAATCACCGTTGCCCCCTTGAAAGCGGCGTTCGAGATTCCAAGCCGTTTGGCCATGTCGTACAAAATAAAATTTAGTCATATTAAATCTTTTCTAGCACCCCGCGTGCCACAAGCTCATCAACAAAAAAATGATACAACGGCACCATTTCTGCTGCATGTTGATTTTTAAAAATGTCAACGCGTACCACATCCCCAGCAGAAACAGTACTCATCTTAAACCCGGTCAAATCTGGGTTAACCGTCACTTTTAATTTGACTGCGTTAGCCAATGCTTTTTCCGGTTCAAGCGAGCGATGTAACGTATAGGCGCCGGCATTATTCGTAATGAAGCCTAAGTCGCCAAGCGTATACTTTTTAATCTGTGGACTAAGACGGTAGGTGGCATCACCTGGAATCGTTACTTGTTGATCAAAAGCCATTTCTCATTTTGTGTCGCCAGCAGCATTTTCTGGTCATGCGTCTCACCAAAATTCGCCTGTGACAGACACTTCCTCCTAAAACATACTGACTTTATTATACCAAAAAAGCCCCGCTCACGCGGGGCTTGCTTGTGAAAATCTCTGACTACTTCGGTTAGAACTTTTGATTAAATTGTGAGCCAGCTGGGTGGTTTGGCACTTTAATCGTACCATCAATAATACCCTTTTCCGCTTTATCTACGGCTGTCTTTTGTGCTGGTGTCAATTCTAATTTTGTCAAATAAACACCACGTTCCTTAAGCCCGTAGGCCACTGTTTTGCCACCTGGGAAACTGTGGTCTTTGTTATAGGCATCGGCGATGTTTTTAACACCTGCCCCAACGGACGTGATTGATGAGGCCATCGTTGACGTTTCTGACTTACCATCTTTTGACTTATAAGCTCCATCAGCCTTCTGATCACGGTCAACACCAATAATATACAAACGTTGCTTTGAATCAGCATCCAACTTTGAATTTTCGGCTTTCGCTTCAGTAAAAGCACCATTACCAACAAAACCAGCGGCCGCAAAGATTGTGCGAATGCCTGAGGCGTACATTGCCGCAGCAATCGTCTTACCCTTAGCTGAGTCGGTAAATGAATTAGCATATTGCTTTTCGACCGTTAATGTTGGATCAGTTGCCTTCACACCGGCTTCAAAACCAGCATCAAATGCATCAATAATGTTACCGTGAATACCGCCAATAAAGCCAACAGCCTTTTCGCCGTTTTCCTTGGCCTTAATCGCAGCCGCAACACCAGCTAGATAAGAAGATTGTTCTGAACGGAACATCACTGATGCCACGTTAGGTTGCTTGGTCACAATATCATCGACTAACACAAACTTTTGCTTGGGGTTTAACTTCGCTGACTTAGTGATCGCTTGGTTTAATGAATACCCAATCCCATAAACAATCTGGTATTTATGATTTTTGGTTGCCAAATTAAAGTTTTGGTCCAAATCTGAGTGATCAGTGGTCGTGAAATACGTCACTGGCGCATTTTGTCCCGCCTTCATATGATGTGCTGCCGCATATTGCTTAGCACCTTCCCAGGCAGATTGGTTAAATGAATGGTCATCCACACCGCCGACATCTAGGACCAAGCCAAGTGATGCGGCATTATTTGCCTGCCCATTTTGCGTTGACTTATGCGACAAACCCGTATAAATACCGCCGCCAATAATGGCAATAGCTGCAAGACCTGCAATGATTTTAGTTGATTGTTTCATGGTGATTGTTCTCCCTTTGTGAGGTATGCAAATGCATAGCACCGACCCCGTAATTTAAACTTCACGTTCACGCGACGTCAAACGTAACTGTAAAGACTAGAATCTATTATACGTGTTCTTTACTTAAGAACAAGGTCAAATCATGGGCTTGACATCACAAACAGTTGTTCGCTGTTTAATACATATCCGCTGCTAGCGTGGTATCATACGCTTTAACAGCAAAGCGTAGCCCCTTAGGGAAGAAGTTTTTAATTTGGCCATCAACGTACCGTCCCCAGCCCGCGCCATTACCATTGGCCGTCATTAAGACCCACCCTTTTTGTAAAGGTGCCGCTGGTCGAACCACATCACCATGGACAAATTGTGCCCAATCGTCAGGCGTCATGGCGTAAGTTTGACTGACTGCTTGTGGTGGCAAAGCCAAGGCTAGCGCATGCGCTGGCTCAAAGCGGTTTTTCTTAAACGTGCCCAACTCAAGTCCTAGTCGCAAAATTTTCATCCCTGAAATATCAGGTGTTCCCACTGGTGCCAGATAAAGTCGATCACCAAATAAGGTTAACGTGTGCTGGGTCATATCAAAGTCGGGTAGCGTTGTCGCCACAAAATCAGCAAAAATCTTTTCTTGGCTACGACTCAATGGTGTTGGCACTAACGGTTTAACGACCGCAGTTGTCGGCGTTGCGTCAGCGGCTTTTTCTAATTTGGCAGCAAAGTGGCCCTCACCTTGTAAGGCTTGTGGCCACAAACGAGCCGTCCCCTCAAGTACTGTGAGATCTGCTGTCGTTGATACGGTGGTTTGGCCATCAGTGTAAGCCTGATCAGCCCATGCTGGCCGACCATCTTGGACATGTGTATGGGCTGGTTTATCAATGGGTACAAGCTGCATTTCTGGATATTCTTGCATCAACCAGGCAATCATTTGTTCATCTTCTTCGGGCGCAAATGTGCACGTCGAGTAAACGATTTGTCCGCCTGGCCGAAGCATTTTCATGGCTTCGCGTAAAATCTCACGTTGTAAGTCAGCTAATTCTTGCGGGAAATCTTGGTGCCATTGTGCTACTGCGGCCGGATTTTTACGAAACATCCCTTCGCCAGAACATGGCGCATCCAGCAAAATTTTGTCAAAAAATTGTGGTAACTTGGCACTTAATTCAGCTGGTGCATGCGAGCTGACGATACTATTTTGCACGCCCATTCGTTCAATATTTTCACTTAAAACTTTGGCCCGATTCATAAAAATTTCATTGGCCCAAAGTAAGCCTTCCTGTTGCATAAAAGCAGCGAGATGTGTCGTTTTGCCACCAGGTGCGGCGGCCAAATCTAGCACCCGTTCACCAGGTTTTGGCTGTAAGACTTCGCCAACAAATTGTGCAGAGGGTTCCTGAGAGTAAACAACGCCAGTGACATGGTCAACACTGTGCCCAGAAACTGCCCCAAAATGGCCCCATTTACCGTACGGTACTAGCCCGTTATCTGGGGTGTCACTGACCACAGGATTGGCTTTTAACGGATTGACACGGTAGGCCTTTTGTACCTGGTCATCAAAAGTGTCAAAAAAAGCCGGCGCTTCATCGCCTAATAAATGCGTATATTTAGTTGTAAACGCTTCTGGTAATTGTTGCATTAGAACTGATCCACTTCTTCACGGGTTGGAATTGACGGAATGGCACCTGGTCGCGTAACGGCAATGGCACTGGCTGTGCTAGCACGATCAACGGCGTCGACTAAATTACTAAAATCGGCGGCAAGTTCACTCGCCAGGGTCCCAATAAAAGTATCCCCCGCTGCTGTCGTATCAACGGCCGCAACTTTTTTCGGCTTTGCCCACCAACGGTTGGCACCGTCAGCGATAAACGAGCCCGCTTCCCCCAGGGTAATAATACTGCGAGCTACCCCTGTTGCCAAGATGGCATCACTGACTTGATTCAACACCGCACGATCATTTTCAACAGTGATACCCGTTAACAATTGTGCTTCTGTTTCATTAGGCAAAATAATATCTGTCAAATTAGCCAAGGTTGGTGTGACCTCATAAACTGCTGGTGCAGGATTCAGCACAGTTTGCACATTGTGCGCCTTGGCCATTTTAAAAGCTGCTGTAATCACTGCCAATGGGACCTCAAATTGCGCAATCAACGTATCGGCTTGGGCAATCAGCTCCTCATCTAAATCATCAACGGTCAAGGCTTGATTGGCCCCACCATGAATCAAAATTGTATTGGCGCCGTTGTCTTGCAACATGATATAGGCTGAACCAGTTGGTACTGTTGCATTGGTTTGAATCGCCGCCACATCAACGGCTTGATCAGCTAAGGTTTGGCGCATAAAGTGGCCATTATTGTCCTGCCCTACTGCACCAATAAAGGCCACTTGAGCGCCTTGTCGGGCCGCTGCAACTGCTTGGTTGGCACCTTTGCCACCAGGTGCTGTTGTCACGTCTGTTAAAGCCATTGTTTCGCCAACTAATGGCATACGAGGCATCTTCATGATGCTATCAACGTTGAGACTCCCAAGGACAACAATTTTTTTCGTCATATTTTCATTTTGGTCTTCACGCGCGCGTGGCATATGTACAAGACAACCTGTACACATGGCATCTTTCTACCGTGAATGACTCTCCTCCGCGTATTTTCATCTCTTATCATACCATGTTTAAACCATGCAAAAAAGCACGGCAAGCCGTGCTTTTTGATTCAAAACTGACTGGTTAATGTGGTAGTTTCTGCTGTTTCCCTTTTTCACGGAAATAACGGTACACCGTCAAAGCAACCACTAAGATACCGATTGATAAGGCTAATAGCAACGTTTTCATCGTTTGATCATGATAAACCAAAATTGCCCGAATCAAGGCGGTCACCCCGATATAAAGAAAACTTTCCATCGAAATATGAGCGTCCTTGATAAAATATTCGCGGACCAAACTCATAAACTCAAAGAACAAGAAGACGGCAAGCGTGGCATCCGTAATTTGATTAAAGTGTGACCGCATATCCTCCACTGTCAGGAGTAAATGCGCTAAATTATAAATTTCACGCAACAAAAAGCCAAAAATCACAACCCCAATAATAATCATGAGGCTATTTAAGACATATTCAAAATAATTGGCCACTTTTTGGTGCCATTCGTGTTTCATATTACGCTCTCCGTCGTTGTTTAATGATGCGCCAACTGGCGCTTGGTGGTTCAAAAAATATTAAAAATCAAACAAATTCAATTGATTTTCGTCTGGCATACCATCTAAGACTGAATTTTTCGTCAAATAGTCAACGACTGTTTGGGAGACCTTCCCACGCTTTTTCAAATCTTCCTTACTCAAAAATGGCTTTTCTTGGCGCGCCACAATGATTTGCTTGGCCACGTTATCGCCCAAACTTGGCACTGCTGAGAACGGTGGAATTAGCGTGTCGCCATCAATCACCCACTCGCTGGCTTCTGACTTATATAAATCAACCATTGAGAAGGTAATCCCACGTTCTAAGGCTTCATTCGCCATCTCCAATACCGTCAAAAGGTTTTTGTCGCCCACCGTGGCATCATTGCCCAAGGCGCGTAAACGCTTTAACGCTTCTTTTGTCGCATTTTTACCACGACTCATGGCCACAATATCAAATTGATCAGCGCGGACTGAGAAGTAAGTCGCATAATAAATCGTTGGGAAATAAACCTTAAAATAGGCAATCCGTAACGCCATCAAAACATACGCCGCCGCGTGCGCCCGTGGGAACATATATTTAATCTTGAGCATCGATTGTATATACCATTCTGGAATCTTTGCTGCACGTAACTGGGCCTGATACTCATCCGTAATCCCTTTTCCTTTACGGACTTTTTCCATGACATTAAACGCATCAGCTGCTGGGAAGCCCCAGTTAATCAAATCCGTCATGATCTTATCACGGGTTCCAATCACGGTCCCAATCGTTGCTGTGCCGTTTTCAATCAATTCATTGGCGTTCCCTAGCCACACATCCGTGCCGTGTGACAAACCAGAAATTTGCAATAGTTCAGAGTAATTGTGGGGTTGCGTTTCTTCCAACATGCCCCGCACAAAGTTCGTCCCAAATTCAGGCAAACCAAGTGTGCCAGTTTTTGAGAAAATTTGTTCTGGCGTCACGCCTAACGCTTTTGGCGACGTAAACAGGCTCAAGACGCCAGGATCATTGACCGGAATTGATTGCGGATCAATCCCTGACATATCCTTTAACGTGCGTACCATCGTCGGATCATCATGCCCCAAAATATCCATTTTGAGCAAATTATCGTGAATCGAATGGTAATCCATGTGCGTTGTTTGCCACAATGATTTTTGATCATCGGCCGGATATTGAACCGGTGTGAAATCATAGACATCATATTCACGTGGCACAATCAAAATCCCACCTGGATGTTGCCCTGTTGTCCGCTTAACGCCAGTAATCCCCTGAGCCAAACGTTCTACTTCTGTCCCACGGTAATGCTTATCATGATCACGTTCATAACCTTTGACATAACCAAAGGCGGTTTTCTCCGCCACCGTCGCAATCGTGCCGGCACGGTACACATTGTGTTCACCGAACAAAACCTTCATGTAATTGTGTGCAATCGGTTGATAATCGCCCGAAAAGTTCAAATCAATATCTGGGACCTTATCCCCTTTGAAGCCCATGAAGGTTTCAAACGGAATATTTTGCCCATCGCCAATCAACATTTCACCAGGATGATTAGGGTCTGGCTTATCCGGCAAGTCATAGCCTGATTCATAAACTTTTGGATCAGCCAGCTCAAAGTAGTCACCATGGGCGCTGCGATAATGCGGGGCAAACGGATTAACTTCGGTAATCCCTGACATTGTCGCCACAAATGATGAACCGACTGAGCCACGCGAACCAACCAGATAACCATCTTTGTTGGACTTTTCAACCAAGCGTTGGGCAATCATATAGTGCGGCGCAAAGCCGTTACCAATAATGGCTTTTAATTCTTGGTCAATACGGGCTTGAATGACATCGGGAATGGGATCGCCGTACCATTCTTTAGCCGTTTCCAGTGTTCGACGGGTTAATTCCTCACCAGCGGTCGGAATATTGGGCGGGTACGACCCACTTTTTAGCGGCGCCACATCTTCTAGACTATCCGCAATCACATGCGTATTGTCAATCACAACTTTTTTCGCCAAGTCCTCACCCAAAAACGCATAATCGTCAAGTAGTTCTTGCGTTGTTTTGAAATGAAGTTCGGGTAAGGTTGTCCGATTTTGTGGGTTACCTGGCTGCGTGGCAATTAGGATTTGACGATAAATCCGATCTTCTGGATTCGTATACTTGATGTCGCCAGTAACGACCACCGGCTTATCCAATTCGTCACCAATCGCCACCATATCACGGAGAATATCGTGTAATTTATCGGTATCAGCAATCAAGCCTGATTCGATCATCGGTGCATAATTAGCAGTGGGCTGGATTTCAATAAAGTCATAATACGCCGCTTTTTCTAACGCTGCGTCATAACCTTTTTCAATTAGTGTGACAATCATATCACCGCCCGTATCACCCGTACCGACTAATAAGCCTTCTCGATGTTGTTCCAAAACGGAACGCGGAATACGTGGTACACGCGCAAAAAATTCAATATTTGAGCGCGAGACTAATTCATAAAGATGCTTTAAACCGACAGCATTTTTTACCAACAACGTGGCATGTACCGGTCGGCCATGTTTCCAAGCATCCCCTTCCGTCATATGATCATTGAGCTGTTGATGGCTGGTCAAATCATAGTGTTCTTTGGCCTCTTTCATCAACCGCCATGCAATATGTCCGGTCGTTTCCGAATCGAAAATGGCTCGGTGCGCTTGTTCGAGATTGATATTAAAGCGCTTGGCGATTGTCCCTAATCGGTAAGATTTGTAATCAGGGTAAAGCCAGCGCGTGAATGGCAAGGTATCAATCACTGGATTGCTAATGGCTGGTTTTTGATAACGCGCATACGCAGCGTTCATAAACCCAATATCAAACGTCACATTGTGTCCGATCAGCACCGCATCCCCAACCCAATCGCGGAAACGTTGGATGACGTCACTTTCTGGATCGGCATTGGCAACCATCGAATCCGTAATTGATGTCAGTTCAGTCGTAAATTCTGACAAGGGAAAACCAGGATTGATGTATTCAGAGAATTGATCCACCACATTCCCAAGTTGCATTTTAACCGCGGATAATTCAATGATTTTATCCGTTACGGCTGAAAGTCCCGTGGTTTCCAAATCGAAAGCGACAAAAGTTGTCTCTGGTCCAAGTAATGGCACATCAGCTAGATTAAAGGCAATCGGTTCCCCATCTTCAACTAAATTCGCTTCCATCCCATAAATCATTTTGAGATCATTTTTCTTGCCGGCAGCCACGGCTTCTGGAAAGCCTTGCACATTTGCTGTATCAACCACACCTAACGCTGTTTGGCCCCAACTTTTGGCTAACTTGGCTACTGCGCCATAGTCGGTTACCGCATCCATCGTTGACATATTGGTATGCACATGCAACTCGATATGCTTTTTATCATCTGGATAGTTGTCAACGCGACTCTCATGGTCAATCACTTGCAAATCGTAAATGTTCATCACCAATTCACGCGCATAAGTGTCTTCTTGTACATTACCAGACAACCGTACCCACATGCCGGCTTTTAGCCCGTCAAAAACAGCTTCGTCCGTTTCATTATTTGAAAACTTCTTGGCTGCAATCGAGCTCGAATAATCTGTCACTTTGATCGTCATGAGCTTACGCCCAGAGCGCAACTCACGTACTTCATGTGCAAAGATATAGCCTTCGATCACCACCCGATTTTCTTCACCTTCAATCGTCTCAAGACGCGTGATGTCAGCATCAGCAGCGATTTTACGTCCCAGTGTCAACGGCACCCCTTCAGATGAAGCCTTGGGTTTAGCTTGTTCAGTTGCTTGAATGGCTTTTTGTAAATCTTCTTGCGCTTTGGCATGGTGTTGGGCAACACTTTCAGCAATTTGTTGGGCTAAAGCTTCGTCTTGTTGCGGTGTCAACAGTAACTCTGGGAAGCCATAACGACGATAGGCCTGACTAATTGACTGCAAGGCCGTATCGGTCAGCGCGTTATACAATAACTGTGCGCCGACGGCAATCCCAAAATGTTGAGCATCAATTTGGCGTAACATCGTATTACTCGTTAATTGTTGACTCGCCGCGTGATTTAAGTCCGAGTCAGCTAAGGCAATATGCCAATATTGATTGACTTGTGTTGCATCAATGGTTTGGACAGGTGTCTCAATATTTAATTGGGTCTGTGCAATATTGGTAAACGCCGCTTGTAATTGTTGCCGAAATTGCATGAAGACATGGACCGGTAAAATGTCGTTTAATACGATATGAAAAGTCCACGTTTTGGCTTGTTTGGCGACGGTGACTTGCTTCAAACGTCCCTCAGCAAAAAATGGTTGCACATCATCAGCCAGCTGAATTTGTGAGATGAGATGTTGCAGTTGTTCTTCTTGGGATATTGCCATGGTTCCCCCTTCTTTTACTGATTAAAAAAGCCGATCAAATCGGCCTTTTGTGCGTGATTATTTATCGCCATTTAACAAAACTGAAACTGAGTCGACCACTTCACTGACCCGCATTTCAATGTTTGTGTTGCTTGCACGTACTTTAACTTCGACAACGTCTTCGGCGGCTTTTTTACCGACTGTGATACGGATTGGCAAGCCAATCAAATCAGCATCGGCAAATTTAACGCCCGCACGTTCCTTACGATCATCAACCAAGACATCAAGCCCTTGTGCCGTTAATTCAGCTTCCAATTGGCTGGTAATACGTGCTTGATCTTCATCTTTCAAGTTCACTGGCACAATGTGCACATCAAATGGTGCAACACTTGCTGGCCAAACCAACCCGTCTTCGTCGGCCATTTGTTCAGCAATCGCACTTAACAAACGTGACACACCAATTCCATATGAGCCCATGATCATATCAATTTGACGACCATTTTCATCAAGAATTTGGGCACCCATTGTCTTTGAATAACGTGTTCCAAGCTTGAAAATGTGGCCAATTTCAATGCCGCGGGTGAACACCAAGTGACCCTTGCCATCAATGGCTAAATCACCCTCACGTGCAGTACGGAAATCACCAACATTTTCTGGGTCCAGTACCACATCACGTTCCCAATTAATGTTAACGTAATGCTTGCCATCTTCATTAGCACCAGCCGCAAAGTTAACCAAATCAGCAGCTCGTTCATCGACTAACAAACGGACATTTTCTGGTAAGTTCACTGGTCCTAATGAACCAAATCCAGCCCCAATTAAGTCACGCACTTGCGCTTCATCCGCTAGTTCAAGCGTGTCGGCTTGCAAGAAGTTTTGTACCTTCACATCGTTGACTTCATAATCACCAGTTGTCACAACTGCAACTAATTCACCATCAGCAATAAAAGTAATGGTCTTAGCCAATTCTGATGCTGGCACTGACAATAATGCTGACAATTCATCAATTGTCTTTTCATTTGGTGTATCAATTTTTTCCAATGGCAAAGGTTCAACAGTTGACACTTGACGTTCGTAGTAATCTTTTGCCATTTCTAAGTTCGCTGCGTAGTCTGACGCATCAGAATAGGCAATGATGTCTTCACCAGCTGCCGCAGGTGCTGAGAATTCTTTAGAATCTGACCCACCCATGGCTCCGGCATCGCCAACGATTGCACGGTATGACAACCCAATGCGGTCAAAAATAGCCGTGTAAGCCGCTTCCATATCGTGATAAGCTTGGTCCAAACCAGCTTGATCTGCACTAAATGAATACGCATCCTTCATAATGAATTCACGTGTCCGCAACAAGCCAAAACGTGGGCGGTTTTCATCACGGAACTTTGCTTGCAATTGGTACACGATTAATGGCAATTTCTTATATGACTTGATGTCATCCGCCATCAGTTGCGTAAAGGTTTCTTCATGGGTTGGCCCCAAAATAAAGTCACGTGCTTGGCGGTTTTTGAACTTGTACAAGGCTGGCCCATAAGTTTCATAACGCCCTGACTTTTCCCATAATTCTGCTGGTAAAATTTCCGGTACCAACATTTCATTGGCATCAATCCGGTCCATTTCCTCGCGAATAATGGCTTCAATTTTATTCAATACCCGTTGCGCTAATGGCAAATAGGCAAACATCCCTGCTGCCACTGGGCGAATAAAGCCCGCTTTGAGTAAGAGTTGGTGACTTTTGACTTCCGCATCAGCTGGTACTTCGCGTAAAGTTGGCATTAATAGTTTAGATTGTTTCATGAGAATCCTCGTTTTTCCTTTTACAGTATGTACGGCGCAAAGCGCCTTGTTATTTGAATAACTATTTATCTAAGTAAATCATTAATGGTTACCGCGACCAGCAAGACCACCATAAAGGCTGCCCCAGCAACGGTTACCGCATTTTCGATATTTTCTGGTAATGGTCGCCGCCAAATGGCTTCAATCAAATTCAAGAGCAACTTGCCGCCATCTAAGGCCGGAATTGGAATCAAATTCATCATCCCTAAATTAATCGATAGCATCGCCATATAAACCAAAATATTTAAGAAACCAGTTTTGGCAACCGTTGAGGTTGTCTTCGCAATGGCTACTGGCCCCCCGAGTTTGTTGAGGTTAAAGCCACCACTGAACAAATGGGTGATGGCATACCAGATGCGCTGCGTGGTACTACCAGTTGCTAATATACCATACTTTAGGCGTGCGCCAAAGTCGGTATACGTTTTTGGTGTCACGCCAATTAAACGCGTCGTCACCCCGTCAACTTGGACTTGCTTGGGGGTCAACGTCAGTGTTGCTGGCTTACCCTGCCGTAGCACGGATAGGGTTAACTTTTGACTGGTTGACTGACTAATGGTTGTCGCTAATTGTTCCCAAGAATGGATCTTTTGGCCATTAATCGTTTGCACTTGATCATTTGGCCGTAGCCCAGCTTGTTGCGCTGGCATGTTAGGCTGGACTGTCCCAATGATTGGTTGATTCAAGGTTACACTTGGCTGTAAGAAGCCGAGTAAACAAAAAACAACCAAAGCTAAGACAAAATTCATGACTGGTCCTGCAACGTTGATCAAGGCCCGTTGATAAACTTTAGCACTTTGTACCCAAGTATCACGCGGCGCAATTTGTACGGCGATGCCTTGTTTATCAATGATGGTTGCATCATGGTCAACGTTGACCGTCACCATATCAGATTCGTCTGCACGGTAGCCCGTCAATGTGAGCGCATCAGTCAAATCAAATCGATCGATTTGAAACGGTACCCCCTCGCCCAATTCCTCAATACGGGTGTCAATTGTGGTCACAATGCCTTGCGCATCAAAAATTAAACGAACGCGTTGACCTGCATCTAAGTCGGGTGTTTCATCCATCCCAGCCATCCGTACATAACCACCAACCGGTAAAACACGAATGGTATAAGTTGTATGGTTGCGACGCCAACTGAGTAATTTAGGCCCCATCCCGATCGCAAATTCACGGACAAGCACCCCAACTTTTTTAGCGGCAATAAAATGGCCAAATTCATGAACGGTCACCAAGACCCCAAAAATAACAATAAAAGCAATGATGGCTGTTAAATTCATAAGTTATCCTAACATGCCCAAAAGTGACATCAATGGCATCACAATCAACATTGAATCAAAACGATCCAAAATGCCACCGTGACCAGGCAAAATGTGGCCTGAATCTTTCACACCATAGTGACGCTTAAAGGCTGATTCAATCAAATCACCAAGCTGACCCGCAATTGATAAGAGCACCGTAAAGGCCAACAATTCAATAAAATTATAAGCAGGTAACCAGTGGCAAATCGTGTACAACGCTGGGACAATGATGACGGCAACAACACTACCACCAATTGACCCTTCCCATGTTTTGTTGGGGCTAATTTTAGGGGCCAGCTTGTGCTTGCCAATCGCCCGACCCACCATGTATGCCCCTGAGTCAGTAATCCAAACAATCAACATCCCAAACATCACCGTCGCTAAGCCAACGCTATCTGCTTGATAGAAATAATGGAAGCCAGTCCCAATATAAAGCATGGCCAGTGTCAAAGCGCCCGCATCATCGAAATTAAAATGATTACGCACAATGATGGTATTGAGCAACATGAGGAACGCTAGAATATAGAAAACAACATGCGCACTTTGGACAACCGGTACCCCTTGCCAAAATTGATTAGGTAAGATCAAGGCAACCACCCCAACAAAGGCAATCAAGGCTTCAATCGAGACCAATAAACGATGTTTCATGCGTAGGATTTCGCTCATACCAACAATGCCCATTGCCAAAGTTAACAAAAGTAGCGGAATACCGCCAATAATCAAGAGTGGTACAAATACAATTAAGGCCACAACGGCCGTGATGACACGTGTTTTCATATCTTAGGACTCACTTTCATACGTCTCATTTAAACCGCCAAAGCGACGGTCACGTCGGGTAAACGACGCAATAGCCTCCAGCAAATCGTCAGCCGTATAGTCCGGCCACAAAACATCCGTAAAATAAAGTTCGGCATAAGCTGCTTGATAAGGCATAAAATTACTCAAACGCAGTTCGCCTGACGTTCGAATTAACAAATCAGGTGCGGCAAGCGCCCCTAAAGCAGCCGTTTGTAAGGCCGCGGAGAAAGTCTCAGGGGTAATATCAGCCGGATCAAGGTCGCCAGCTGACACTTGTTGTGCCAATTGTTTAGCTGCTTCAACAATTTCAATTTGCCCACCGTAGTTCAGTGCGAAATTTAACACCATGCCGGTACCACCAGCAGTTTGCGTGATGGCATTTTGAACCGCCCGCTGTGTGCCTTCCGGTAACTGGGCAATATTCCCCATCACTTCGACGCGAATATTATTTTTAATCAAATCCGGGACAAAATCATTGAAAAAATCAATGGGTAGCTGCATTAAAAAGTTCACTTCGTCATTAGGTCGTGACCAATTTTCCGTTGAAAAAGCGTAAAGTGTCAAGACTTTAACGCCAAGATCACTGGCTGCTGTTGCAATCCGCTTAACGGTATTCATCCCAGTTTTATGACCCGCAATCCGCGGCATCATGCGTTTTTTAGCCCATCGACCGTTACCATCCATGATGATGGCAATATGGTCAGGAATTTTAAGTTGTGCTGGTACAACTTTAGGATCTGTTTTTGTTTTAAAAAGCGCCAAGAGGCCCCCTCCTTCATGCGCAAAAGCGCAATGGTATCTCATTTATTTTACCAGATGTCTTGTCTTGGCACAAAAAAACGTGATAAGAATTTTCTTATCACGTTTCGGACTTATTGCACTGTCACTGACTTCGCCAAGTTACGTGGGCGGTCAACGTCCAAACCACGATCAAGCGTTGCATAATAAGCAATCAATTGTGCTGGAATCACCACCAACAATGGCATCAAAAGTTCATTAACTTCTGGCAAAACGTAGGCATCCCCTGGCTTTGCTAATGACTTTGTCGCAAAGACAATTGTGTTTGCCCCACGGGCTGCAACTTGTGCAATTTCACCACGCACAAGACCAGCTGTTTTCGCTTGTGTTAACAAAGCAAAGACTGGTTTGCCTTCTTCAATCAATGAGATTGTCCCGTGCTTTAATTCACCAGCAGCAAATCCTTCTGTTTGCACGTATGAAATTTCCTTCAACTTCAAGGCTGCTTCAACGGCAACTGCGGCATCCAAACCACGACCAATGTAAAAGGCTGAATGACGACCACGCAAAGCTGATTCAGCAATTGCCTTGAATTCATCTTTTTGATCGATGATGACTTGCATTTCAACTGCCACCTTCGCCAATTCATGCTTCAAGTCAAGGCCGCTGTCACCTACGGCATGGGCCAAAATGGCTTCCACAATAATTTGGGCTGTATAAGCCTTTGTTGAGGCCACGGCAATTTCTGGGCCCGCCAACAATGGCAAGGCAAAGTCAGCTTCACGTGTCAAAGTTGAATTCATCACGTTAGCAATGGTTAATGAGCCATAACCTTGCTTGATCACGTTATCCAACACTTCACGAGAGTCGGCTGTTTCTCCTGATTGACTCAAGAAAATAAAGAATGGCTTCTCGCTCAACAAAGGTTGGTCATAAGCAAATTCTGAAGCAATGTGAACTTCCGTTGGCTTACCAGTCCATTGTTCAAAGTAACGCTTGCCAACCAAACCAGCGTGGTAAGACGTTCCAGCAGCGACAATATAAATACGGTCAGCGGCCTTCATAGCGTCAATAATGGCTGGATCAATATTTTGAATTTGGTTGTTGTCATCAAAATAATATTGTGACAATGAACGCGCTACCACAGCTTGTTCATCAATTTCTTTCAACATGTAGTAAGGATAAACACCCTTATCTGTTTCTGAAGCATCAATGTCAATGTGGAAAGGTTCACGTGAGATTTCGTTACCTTCAGCGTTGAACAATGTCACGGCATCCTTATCGATGACTGCAATTTCACCATCCACCAATTCGATGAAGTCTTTCGTCACATCAAGCATGGCAGCAGCATCTGATGTCACCACGTTGGCTTCTTCAGATACACCAATCAACAATGGTGACTTCTTCTTGGCTGCATACATCACATCTGGTGTTTCACGATCCATCAACAAGAAGCCATAAGCTGAGTTTTCATTCAACAAGCTAATCATTTGACGGAAGGCATCGAGTGTTGATAAGTTGTTTTCTTTTGAGAACTTATCAATCAATTGCACCGCAACTTCAGTATCAGTTTGTGAATGCAACTTCACGCCTTGCAAATACTTTTCACGTAATTCATCATAGTTTTCAATCACGCCATTGTGGACCAAATAGAAACGGCCATCTTCTGACATATGTGGGTGAGCGTTTTCAACAGAAACACCACCATGGGTTGCCCAACGTGTGTGGGCGATACCAGCAGTTCCAGCAATGCCTTGGTCTTTCGTTGCTTCTTCTAACTTGGCAACGCGTCCTTGTTCGCGAACCAAATAGTCACCAGCTGATCCGTTGCTGACATAGACACCAGCTGAATCATAACCACGATATTCAAGCTTTTCCAAGCCTTTTAACAAGTTTGGCAACACTTGGTTCACACCAGTATATCCAACAATTCCGCACATAGTTTATTTACCCTCTTTATAAAATTGGTCAATACGTTATATTAACCTAACATCCACTATTCTACGGCAATACTTTTGTTTTGTCAATAAATTTTAAAAATTGGTCTAGTTGAAATCAAGACTGAAATCGACTGCTATCACCCCAATATTCCAGGCTGCATCGCCGCCCATTTGTGGTAAACTATTAAAAAATTGAAAGCGAGTGTTATTGTGGCAAAAACCGTGTCATGGCATATTATTAACGCCAAAATATTAGATGTCTTCAACTTAACTTTTGATGAAACGGAACTCTGGATTGATGATCAAAAAATTGTCTATCGCGGACAACGTTCCGACTTACAGGCCGCACATACTTATGATGCCAAAGGCCAATATATTGTTCCTGGTCTCATTGATGCCCACGTCCATATTGAAAGTTCATTACTCGCCCCCAGTGAATTTGGTAAGCTGGTCATCCCACGTGGGGTGACGCGTATTTTTGCTGATCCGCATGAAATTGCGAGTGTTTCCGGCGTTTCCGGCATTCAATATATGTTAGAAGAAGCGCGTCAGTCACCACTACACATTCATTATATGCTCCCGTCTTCTGTGCCAGCGACGCCGTTTGAACACGCCGGCGCCAAGCTACATGCCGATGCGCTTAAACCTTTTTATAGTGTGCCTGAAGTTAACGGCTTGGCTGAAGTCATGGATTTCCCAGCGGTCTTTAATGAAGATAGTGACATGCACCAAAAGATTCGCGACGCCCAAGCCGCGGGTAAACAGGTCGATGGTCACGCGTCCGGCCTTTCTCGCGAACAGCTGGCGATTTATCGTAAGTACGGGATTAGTACCGATCACGAAAGTGAAAATGCTAAGCAAGCATTGGAACGTTTGAACGCTGGTTTTGCTGTTTTTGTCCGTGAAGGCACCGTTGAACGTGATGAATTAGCGATTTTACCTGCAATCACCACGGCTAACCAATCCCATTTTGCGTTTGCAACCGATGATAAAACTGCCAATGACCTGCAACGTGAAGGCTCAATTGACTTTAATGTCCGCTTAGCAATTCAAAACGGCATGTCGCCTGCCATGGCCTTTACGATCGGCAGTTACAACGCCGCCAAAGCTCAAGGATTAACTGATGTTGGCGCCCTCACTGATGGGTTTGTCGCCGATTTGGTCATTATCGATCAATTAAACGACTTTACCGCCCAAAAAGTCATGGTTAACGGCCAATGGTATAACGAAGCCGAAACCACAGTGCTACCCCTGGCCAATCAGTCACTCAACTTCACCTTAACAGCGGCAGATTTGGCACTACCTTTGGATCCCGAAAAACCAGCTCATGTGATTGGCATTATGCCGCATCACATCACCACAACACATCTGGTTGAAAACGTGCCAACCGTTGATGGTCAGTTTGTCGCTGATGAAACCTACGTTAAAATTGTCGTTGCTGAGCGTTATCACAACCTCGGTCACGGGGTGGGTATCATTAAAGGGCTGCACTTAAAAAGTGGCGCGATCGCTTCAACCATTGCCCATGATTCACATAACGTGATTATTGCTGGCACTAATGATGAGGATATGATTTTGGCAGCCAACACACTGCGTGACATGGGCGGTGGTGAAGTGGTGGTGCACAACGGCCAAGTCACCACTTTAACCTTGGCAATTGGTGGTTTAATGTCAGAAGCGCCCTATCAAACTGTGATTGAAAATGATCACAAACTGCAAGCGGCTTTTGCTGAACTCAGCGACATTCCGTTTGATCCGTTTTTGACCCTTTCCTTTATGGCATTACCCGTTATTCCAAGCCTCAAAATCACCGATCAAGGCTTATTCGACTTTAACCGTTTCTCATTTATTACAATTCAGGATTAATTATGAAAACATACAGCATTTCACCAGAACACTTATTAAAAATTTTTCTCGGTCAACCCGACAAACTTGACATTGATGACACTGGTCTTATACTACTGGCTGCCAATAAAAATGACCAGCCCAACCTCCCATCAGAAATGGCGGGCGGCATTGTGTATTTAGAAAATCACCAACCAACCTTGGTCTCATTGGTCCATCCATTTGCCGTCCCCGAACAAGCCGGCGTCTTTGAAACGGATGATCAACTCATTCATCGTGAACCCATTAACTGGTTTGGGCCACAAGCTATTGTGGTTGAAAAAAAGTTACAAGACTTTGCCAAACAATATGATGGCCCACGTACCGATAACGGGCAAATTCCCCGCGCCTATATTCCCGATAAAATTACTGAACCCGCAATTTTATCAGATCGCTATTGGCAAGACTATGCTAAGTTTGTCAATGATCCAGACGGTCAGTTTCAAGCGCAAATTAAACCCCTCTTTAACGACTAAAAAAGATCGACTTGCGTCGATCTTTTTTAGTGTTCTACACCGGAGCTACCATCACTAATATTGACATGTCGTGGTTTAGAACCTTCGGCAGGCCCAATATAACCACCTGCTTCAAGGTCATCAATCAAGCGAGCTGCGCGATTATAACCAATACGGAAACGTCGCTGCAATAATGAAGTAGAGGCTTTTTGTTGTTCAATAATGAACTGTAAAGCTTCTTGGAACAACTCATCTTCACTATTGCCTGCACCGCTACCATCACCCGCATCTTGGGCAATTTCTTCATCGGTTACTGTCATGGCTTCTGAATACTGAACTTCTTGTTGCGCCTTGACAAAGGATACCACGTTCGTCACGTCAGTGCTACTAATAAAGGCCCCTTGGACACGCTGTGTTGGCTTACCTGGTGGGGCAAAAATCATATCGCCACGTCCCAACAATTTTTCAGCCCCGTTTGTATCTAAAATCGTGCGTGAATCAATACCAGAGGCTGTTCTAAAGGCGATACGCCCTGGAATATTACTTTTAATAGTACCGTTAATGACTTTAACATCTGGTCGCTGAGTGGCCAAAATCATGTGAATCCCAGCCGCACGCGCCTTAGCACCCAGACGTGCAATGGACACTTCAATTTCGGAACCGACGGTACTCATCAAATCCGCAAATTCATCGACAATCGCGACAATATAAGGCATTTTTTGCATCACAGCTGCGCCAGTTGTCTTGGCTTCCGTATTTTGTTGCTCGACCGCCGCATTGTATTCGCCAATGTTACGCTTCCCAAATTGGGCGAGCAACTTATAGCGATTTTCCATTTCGTCCACCACTTTTTGGAGTGAACGCGCCGCTTTGCGCGGATCAGACACCACCGGTGTCAACAAATGTGGAATCCCATTATAAATTGACAATTCAACCACTTTGGGATCGACCATCATCAACTTGACTTCGTTTGGCTTCGCTTTCAGCAAAATCGAAATAATAATCCCATTTAACCCAACCGACTTACCCGAGCCAGTTGAACCAGCGATCAGCAAATGCGGCATGTCGGCTAGATTAGCCATAATGATATTACCGGTCACATCGCGCCCCAATGGGACATTTAATGGATGACCATCATCCTTTGGCGCCTGTTCAATCATATCGCGGAAGCCAACTGTGGCTTGCGTGTCATTAGGCACTTCAATACCAACATAAGGTTTTCCCGGAATTGGGGCTTCAATACGAATAGACTTGGCTGCTAAGGCCAATGCTAAATCATCGGCCAAATTGGCAATTCGATTAACCTTAACCCCTTGACCTGGTTTCAATTCATACTGGGTCACAGTTGGCCCAAGTGACACACTCGTTACTTCTGCTTCAACACCAAAGCTTAACAGCGTATCATGCACGAGACGTGATTTTTCTGTCAAACTTTGGAATTCCATAGTCTGATCAGTTGGCGATACTTTGGTTAACAAATCAGCCGTTGGCAATTCATAATCTGGATTATCTTGCCCTGACGTTTCCGTCGCCAAAGCCAATGGCTCATCATCATCGCCTGCATCAGACACTGATGCCGGTGCGCTTGCTGGCTTAGGGGTCGACACAGCTGGTGCCGGCGTTGGTGCTGTTTCAGTCGGCGCCACTGGTCCCTGCCATTTAATTTCCGGTTCGACAAATTCAGTGGCCGGCGCGGTAGCGGGTGGTACCACTGGATCAACTGTGGCAGTTTTGGTTGTTTTCACACCTAATGGATCATCGCCAAAGTCCGTAATGCTCTTTTTGGGACGTTCCCGCCGTTTAAACAAAGGTTCACGTGGTGGCATGTTCGCGCGCTGTTCTTGCACATAGGCCACCCCATTTTGTGCTTTTTCAATCCCTTTCTGCGTTAAATCACGCGCCGGAATTCTAAAGAAAATAATCACGCCGCTCAACAGTAAGATTAGGGCAAGCAGCCAAGTCCCAATATTAGCGACTAATGTAAAGCAGCCATTATAGAGTATGGCACCAACTACCCCACCACCAACGGGGGTATTGGCAGATTTATTAGCAAAATCTTGACCAAGCAATGTCACCACCGTTTGGACATAGCCATTGCTGTTTTTCACGGTATAGGTAAAAAATAGCAACGACGATAATGTTAACAGTGCGACAAACGCCATGATGGCCCCCAGCAAAAAATGCCGCGGGATACGCGGTAGCCGCTTATAAATCATCACATAGCCCAGAAGTACCGTCAGTGGCACGAGTACACCGAGATACAAATTACCAAATCCCAGACGGAAAACATTGGCCACGTAGGCACCTAGCAACCCCAATTTAAACGTTCCCATAACGCCTAAAAAGATGCTTAAAAGCAAGGCAATGTTTTTGCCAATCACAGCATTCATGCTTTTTTTTCGAGTTGATGCAGTTGTGCGTCGGCGTTGCGGTGTTTTACGAGTTGCCAAAATCCATACCCTCTAAATCTGATCGTTATGTCTTTTATTTTATCATGAAACCAAATCAAACTGGTGTTCGCTTTTAATGATTGTCCTGAAAACATAAAAAGCCGCAACCGAAGTTGCGACTTGATATAGCTCGTGAGAGAATCGAACTCTCGATTCCGCCGTGAAAGGGCAGCGTCTTAGCCACTTGACCAACGAGCCATGGTCAGTGTGTTTCATAACTGAAACAACTATATTATAGTAGCAAGATTTTCGCCCCTTGTCAACACTTTATTTCAATTTATCTTGTTCGTAAGTGTGCGTTGTTTCCAAATTCGGGAAACTTTGTTGACGCAATGCCTCATATAAGACAATTGCCACAGTATTTGATAAGTTTAATGACCGAATATGCGTGTCATCTTGTGGAATACGAATCGCTTTATCTGGGTTTTGGCGCATAAAGACTTCTGGCAAGCCAGTCGTTTCTTTACCAAAGAGGAAATAATGATCGCCATCAGTCACCGAATAATCAGGTTTGGTATAGTCGTAGTTCGCAAACTTTGAAACTAAATAGAGATGATCCGTCTCACGCAAGGTGTCCAGAAAGTCTGGGAGACTATCATGCTTGACCAATTGGACATGTTCCCAGTAATCCAATCCGGCACGCTTCACATGCTTATCATCTAATTCAAACCCTAAAGGCTCAATCAGATGTAACACGGCATCCGTTCCCGCAGTCGTTCTGGCAATATTACCAGTGTTAGCCGGCATTACCGGTTCAAATAACACAATATGATTTGTCATTGTTCTACTTCTTCCGTTCCTTCTTTAAATAAGGCAGAGTTACTACGCCACCATGTATAAATTCGTGTCACAAGGACTTTGAGGACTGCGTAAGTTGGTACACCCAAAATCACGCCGAGCACCCCAAAAATATGCGCACCAGTTAACAATACCACAATAACGGTCACTGGATGAATCGCCAAGGCATCCCCTAAAATTTTAGGCGCAATCACATGCCCTTCAATTGGCTGTTCAATCACGAGCACAATAATCGCCAAAATGAGCAGTTTAGGCCCACCAGCAATGAGGGCCACAATGAAAACAGGCACCTGAGCCAAAATCGAGCCGACGTATGGAATCATATTGAAGAAACCCGCCATCATCGCCAGTAAAATCCCGTAAGGCAAGCCAATAATCGTATAGCCAATCCCAAACATAATCATGACAGCCAAGCCCACACCCAATTGTCCACGAATATATTTAGCAATTTGCTTACTGATATCGGTTAATAATTCTCGTAATGAGTGCTGTGCTTTCGGTGGGAACTTTTCAGCAACAAAGCCTGAAAACTTATGCCCATCTAGCAACATATAGTACAAAATAAACGGTGTCGATACGGCTGTAATCCCAACTGATGTCAGCGTTGACGCCAGTGAGCTAATACCAGCCACCCCTGTGGTCAGGTATTTTTTACTCCAGTCAATCACATTTTGATTAATGCCAGTGTTGGTATTATTTAAGAATTCCCGTACCGGTTTAAATTGGCTGGACTTAAATGTTTCATTAATAAAGTTTTGACTGGTATGCCAATAATTTGGCCAATTGTCAATAAATGTCATGACTTGAAAGCGCAAAACAACGACTAACATCGTGATTAAGCCAGCAGCGAGCCCAATAATGGCAATTAATATCAGGCCAATTGCCAACGCTCTTGGAATATGGGTGTAACGCGTGAGCATTTTGACCAAAGGACTTAACAGATAATACAAGACCCCAGCGATTAAAATTGGTGCCCCAACAGCTGTAAACAAGGCACGAATAGGCTCCAAAATAAACCGCACTTGCCAACTCAAAAAAATAATCAATAAAACCAGTAGAATTACCACTAACCCGTTCAATAAGTTATTACCTGATAGCCAGCGTCGATACCATGATTGTTCTCTCATTCTAGCTCTTAACCTCCAATCTCGTGTAACCGTTTTGCAACAGTTGCGTTAGTTTGTCAACGACAAATTACTATTACTACCATAGTACCATATTTAAATGGCGCATTTTATTGCAAAATTTTGCCCCTGCCCACAGCTGCTCACCCCAGCTGTGGCTAAATTATGATAATATTAAGATAACTCAATTTTGGATAGAAAGAACGTTTATGACAACCACAGCAACTGCCCATACCAACATTGCCCTCATTAAATATTGGGGAAAAAAGGATCCGATTTTAAATCTACCAACCACGAGCTCGATTTCACTAACGCTCAATGAATTTTATACACGCACCACCGTGAGCCAAAGTGCTTCAGCCGATGAATTACTGATCAATGGGCGACCTTTTGATAGCCAACGTATCCACCGCTTCTTAGACATGCTACGCGATAATTTGGGCGACTTTGCCCCACTGACTGTTGCATCAGAAAATCATGTGCCAACCGGCGCGGGACTTGCATCCTCTGCATCAGCTTTTGCGGCCTTAACTGGCGCAGTAACGCGTGAATTGGGACTCGAGCTCGATAACATGACGTTATCGCGTTTAGCCCGTCGGGGTTCTGGTTCCGCCTCACGCTCGTTTTATGGTCATTTTGCCATTTGGCATGAAGGTCATGATGATGCCTCATCATTTGCCGAAAGTTTGCATGCCCCCGACATGCCCATTGCCTTAGTGGTCGCAGAAGTCTCAACAGCCATGAAAAAGGTGGGGTCGACTGAAGGAATGCGGCGCGCGGCAACATCGCCTGATTATGCGACTTGGGTGCAAAATAGTGCGACCCAATTGCGTGATATGCAAGCTGCCATTCAAGCCAGTGACATTGAAAAAATCGGCACGATTGCCGAAACCAATGCCCTAGCGATGCATGATTTGAACCGAACAGCCCGCCTGGACCCGTTCACTTATTTTACCAATGACACAACCGACATTTTGACCTTGGTCGCTGACATGCGTCGTCAAGGATTACTAGCTTTTGCCACGCTTGATGCCGGCCCAAATGTTAAAATCATCACCACACAAGCACACGCACCATTGATTGTGTACCAGTTACAAGCCGCTATGCCCGATCTTCACCTTGAAATCGCCACTAGCGGTGCAGGTATTCATTATGATGACTAAACGCTCAGTCCCCGGCAAACTCTTTTTAGCTGGCGAATATGCCATTACGGCACCTGGCCATACCGCAGTTATCGCGGCCACAGCGATGGGGCTAAACTTAACCGTGACCGATGCCCCTACCTCATCCGTCACGTCTAATAGTATTGCGACAGCTTGGCACTTTAACATGGCAGAGCCGATTACCGTTGGGCAAGATCACTGGCGTTATGTGCAAGCCGCCATTAAAATGCTTCAAGACTATACCCAATTTAAAACGACTTTACCAACGCTATCAGACGTTAACATCACCATCGAAAGTGATTTAAACGGACCATATGGCAAACTGGGGCTCGGTTCTTCTGCAGCTGTTGTCGTTGGGATTATTGACGCCCTTGATGCCCATTTTTCACTGCATTTACCACGCCTAACCCGCTTTAAGCTGGCTGGTTTGGCCCACTATTTCGTGCAAAAAAATGGTTCCCTAGGTGACATTGCCTCCATTACATACGGCGGCGTAATCGCCTATCAAAGTCCGGATTTAACCCAAGTGATCGGTACAGCACAACAGTGGCCAACGCCTGAAGCGATTGACCGTGACTGGCCAGCTCTCAACATTACCCCCTTACCTTGGCCAAGCCACTGGCGCTTATTACTCGGCGCTACCCATGAATCAGCTGATACCAAGTCAGCCATTCATCAACTCGACCTTAACGCTACTTTCTTGACGCAGAGTCAACAAGCTGTCTCTCGCGTTATTCAAGCCTTAACGACACATGACTATCCCCAATTAGTTCAGGCACTCCAAGCAAATCAAAACTTACTGCAAACATGCTTGCCAGCAGGTTACGTGACGCCAAAGCTTGCCCATTTCCTCGCCAGCTTAAATCAAGTTGCCGGAAAAATTAGTGGTGCCGGTTATGGCGACAATGGGTTTGCCGTAGTCACTGATGAGGCCGAAACACTCATCAAAGTTTGGCAGGCGGGCGGTGTTGATCCCCTATTTATGACGATTTTTCCCGAAAACGAGGTGCACTATGACTGAATCCGCACAAGCCCATCGCAAAGATGAACACTTATCTCTTGGTGTCAAACTTTGGCGGCAACAAGAAAATAACCCCATTGGCGCAACTTTTGCCGATGTCCGCTGGTTACCAGCCACTTTCCCTGAAATGGCGGTTGCCGAAGCGGATGTCCACACAACATTGTTTAATCATACGTTTGACTGGCCTTTTTATATTGAAGCGATGACAGGTGGCTCAAATTTGACGGGCCGGATCAACGGTCAACTCGCAAGCGTTGCCCAAAAAACTGGTTTAGCGATGGCCGTTGGCTCACAATCCATCGCACTCAAAGAACCGGAAGTCGCACAAACCTTTAAAATTGTCCGTGACATGCATCCTGATGGCTTTTTAATCGCGAATCTGGGTGCTGATCATCCCATTGCCCATGTTCGTGACGCCATTGACATGATGGATGCCAATGCCATCGAATTACATGTCAATGTGGCACAGGAATTAGTGATGGCTGAAGGTGATCGTGCTTTCTATTGGCTGGATAACTTAGCGACTGTCATTGCAAAGTCACCGGTACCGGTTATTGTCAAAGAAGTTGGTTTTGGCATGAGTCAGCAGGCTTTTGACACCTTAAAGCAGTTACAACCAGCTGCTATTAATGTTGGCGGGGCTAATGGCACAAACTTTGCAATGATTGAACGACGACGTGATCGTCAGGCTGACAACTTTAATATTGACCAGTTTGGTTTATCAACCGTTGAAAGTTTACTGTCAGCACAATTGGCACAGAACACATTACCGGTGATTGCTACTGGTGGCATCGCGTCGGCCAATGACGTCATGACAAGCCTCATGCTAGGGGCAACGATTACGTCCAGTGCGGGCTATATGCTCAACACTTTAATGACGCATGGCGAAGCCGGCCTCATTGATGAAATTATATCATGGCAACGTGCGTTACCACGACTCATGACCCTGCTTGGTGCACGACACCTCTCAGAACTACCATCAAAGCCACGGCTGTATGCCTCAAATCTACAAAACTTTATCAACCAAAGCAAAAACGCAACGCCTTAAGGCGTTGCGTTTTTAGTTTGATTACTTAATCAAATCAATTTTATCAAAATCAATAATGGCAATAACCGGCAAATTACGGAAGAAATTATTGTAATCCATGCCATAGCCAACTAAGAATTCATCGGGCACATCAAGACCAAAGTAATCAACGTCAAAGTCAACCACCCGAGCGGCCTTTTTATCAGCTAAGGCTACCGTCGTCACACTTGCGGCCCCTTTGAGTTCAAAATAGTTTTGCAACCATTGCATCGTCCGACCAGAATCAATAATTTCATCGACGATCACGACATCACGTCCTGTTAAATCCATGCTCACGTCATGGACCACTTTAACTTGGCCAGTTGAAGAAGCACCTGAATAACTTTTGACATCGACAAAGTCAAAGTCAACATCCAATGGCATTTTCCGGAGTAAATCTGTGGCAAAAATCACCCCACCCTTGAGGACTGCAATAAAAACTGGCCGCTTGTCATTATGCGCAAATTTACTGGTAAGTTCATTCGCCACACGTTGCACTTGTGCTTGAATATCTGTTTCCGTTGCTAAAACTGTCTTAATTGCTGGATGGTTAATTAGTGATGTCATGCCAAACCTACTCTCTTAAAAATTTCATCAACATGACGCAAGTGATAGTGATAATCAAACGCGTCATCAATTTGTGCTTTAGTCAAATGGGCAGTGATTGTTGGATCCGCATCAACCAAGTCACGGAACATCAATTGTTCATCCCATGAACGTGCTGTCAATGGTTGCACCGTATCATAGGCTTGTTCACGTGACAAGCCGGCATCAATTAAGCTCAACAACAAACGTTGTGAATAAATCAAACCGTAAGTGCGATCCATATTGTGACGCATTTTTTCAGGGAAGACACCCAAATTCTTCAAAATACCTGTTTGACGATTCAACATGTAATCCAATGTTGTCGTTGCATCAGGCAAAATAATGCGTTCGGCTGAAGAATGTGAAATATCGCGTTCATGCCACAATGTCACATCTTCAAGTGCTGTTACGGCATAGCCACGCAAGACACGTGCCAAACCAGTAATATTTTCATTACCAATTGGGTTACGCTTGTGTGGCATTGCTGAAGAACCCTTTTGTCCTTTAGCAAAGCCTTCTTCAACTTCATGAATTTCTGAGCGTTGCAATGAGCGAATTTCCGTTGCCAATTCTTCCATTTGTGTCCCAATCAACGCAATCGTTTGCACGTAATCAGCATGCAAATCACGTGGTAACACTTGTGACCCAATTGGTTGTGGCGTCAAGCCCAATTCCTTCATGGCCACGGCTTCGACATAAGGTGGCACATTGGCAAACGTGCCTACGGCACCAGATAACTTACCGGTTTCGACTTCAGCAGCCACCCGATCAAAACGTTCAATCGCGCGTGTTGCTGACGCATAGAAGCGTGCCATCTTCAAGCCAAAAGTGGTTGGTTCGGCATGTACACCGTGTGTGCGTCCCATCATGACAGTGTCTTTATACTTCAAGGCCAAATCTTTAATGGCTTCGCGCCATTCTTGCAAATCTTGTTTAATAATATCGTTGGCTTGACGCAAACGTAATGCTTGCGCTGTATCAACAACATCGGTTGACGTTAAGCCATAGTGAATCCACTTACGTTCTTCGCCAAGTGATTCTGACACGTTACGGGTAAATGCCACAACATCATGGCGCGTTGATAACTCAATCTCTGCAATGCGGTCAACGTCAAAAGTGGCGTTTTGACGGATTTTTTCCAAATCTTCTGCAGGAATGTGCCCCGCAGCGACCCAGCCGGCATCCACAGCAATTTCAACATCGAGCCAAGTTTGATATTGGTTTTGTATTGACCAAATATCACGAAGCGCTTGACGAGAATAACGTTCAATCATGTTTAAGATTCCTCTACTTCTTTAGTGTTCTAGCTTTCAATTCAATTGTAACAGGTAAAACACGAGTTACGTTCGTTATTTTATGAGGTTTATCTCACAAAGTCAACGAACAGTTAGTAAAATACGAACAATCACGTCGTTTATTTAAGACAAAACGAACGTTAGGATTGTAAGCGTTTTACTCGATAATGGTTTGCGTTGGTTTCACCACAAACGTGGCAATCCCCAAAGCCACCGCATATAAAATCGCAATGGCGATAAAGACATTTTGATACGGCATCCCCAAACCATGCACAATCAAACTCGCTAGTTGATTCCCCGATAAACCAGCCGCTGCCCACGCCGTTAAAGCCAGGCCGTGAATTTTTGAAATGGCATGCATGCCAAATCGATCCGCTAACAAAGGTGGTAAAGCTGAAAAACCACCACCATAACTGGCGTTAATCGCAAAAAATGTCGCCACAATCACGACCGGCATCACCACACTCTGATCTGGTAAGAAAAAGGCCAATAACGCCATTACCAATGACAGGATGAAAATCACTTGATAAATCGTATTGCGATCTTGTAAACGGTCTGAGAAGCTCGCAAACCCAATCCGACCCGCGGCGTTAAAAAAGGCATCCACACTCACCACCACCGCAATTGCTGCTAGTGAAAAGGCCGCCGTCCCCGACGGGGTACGCAACCCAGCTAAAATATCTTTTTCTTGGGAAATAATCGCTAGTCCAGCGGTAATGTTTAAATAAAACATCAGCCAAATCCCCATAAAGTTGTGGTTCTTTAGTAATACCAAAGGATTAAAACGCTGTTTGAGTGGCTTTTCTTGCCAATCAGCCGGCTTACGAATCAACCAAGCACCCGTCAGCATCATCACGGCAAACACGCCACCCAAAATGACAAACATTTGCCAGAGACCGATCCGTAGTTGTAGTTCGATCATGACGGGTGAAAAAATCATCTTGGCCAAACCAAAACCCGCCACTGCCAAACCCGTGCCCAGCCCCTTATTTTCTTTAAACCATAACATCAAATTTTTGACTGGTGTTAAATATCCAATCCCTAACCCAATGCCCATGACCACACCATAAAAGAGATAAATCCCAAGCAATGATTTTTGTTGAATACTGATGCCGGTGCCAATCATCCCCGTCACAAAAAAAATCGTCGCCAAGATGGCGGACTTTTTAATATCTTGTTCCACAAAATGCCCTAAAGCTGCTGCTGATAACCCTAAAAATAAGATTGCAATTGAAAAAGCCCACTCCACGTTGGCCACCGATGCCCCAATATCATCGGCAATCGCCTGCTTAAACACACTCCAAGCATAGACGGTCCCAATACTGCCATGAATCAATAACGCTGGCAATGCCGCCCGCAGCCATTTATTTTCCATTTATTCGTCTCCTCACGATTTATCTTATCATTTAATCATATATTTCTTTTTTTGTAAACAAATGACGTACAATCATAAAATATAATATGAACTAAATAAAAAAACACGAACTTTAAGTGTTCGTGCTTAAGACAACCGTTCTTCTGGTTGATAGTTAATTGGCAGCCATTCGAGGACGCGTTCGATGTGTTGATCCCAATAATACCAATCATGAGTGCCTGGACTTGTTTCAAACGTCACGTCATAGCCTAAGGCCTGAATTTGTGGGATAGTGGTTAAATTATTGTGATATAAATAGTCCTGCTCCCCAATCCAGGCGTAAAGTTTCGGGCGTACGGGTGGCGTTTGGGCTTGTGTTTTAGCAAGGGCAATAACATCATTTTCGGAACCTTGTAACTGATCCATATCGCCAAAGATACCAGACCAGTAGGCCGGACTTTGCCAAGTTGTGCGTCCAGGAAAATTTGGATCACCCAGTAACGCGCCAGAAAGTGAGGCAGCATAACTAAACTGGTTGCTACCCAACGCCATTTTAAAAGCCCCATATCCACCCATTGACAAGCCAGCCACAAAATTTTTCTCACGTTTTTGTGAAATTTGTGGGAACAATGTTGCCACTTTTTGCGGTAACTCGTGGCACAACGCATCAAAATAAGCCATCCCATATTGTGTATTGGTATACCAAGCTAAATCAGTCGACGGCATGACAATGGCTAGCGGTGTTTGTCGCACGAGCCGTTCAATACTTGTCCGCCGCGACCAGACCGCTTGATCGCCTGACATGCCATGCAATAAGTACAAAACTGGGAGATCTTGCAGATCAGCTGGTGTCCATTCCGGCATGTGATCAGATAGTTCTGGTAAGATTACCTGCATCACGCGATCCATTCCTAATACTTGTGAGTAATAATTCACTTCAAGCTGTGCCATGGCGTTATCCTTCACTTTCTTTTATGCATCGCCAAAAACGTTAGCAGTGCCCTGCTAACGTCGTTATTTAAAAGAGTCCAGTTATTTTACCTGTTTCGTCAATATCAATGTCGAATGCTGCTGGATGTTTTGGCAAGCCCGGCATCGTCAAAATCGTCCCTGTCATCACAACTAAGAAACCGGCGCCTAATTTCGGCACAAATTCACGAATGTGAATCACAAAGTCTTTTGGCGCGCCGAGTTTTTTAGGATCGTCAGAGAAAGAATATTGTGTTTTCGCCATGATAATGGGTAATTTATCCCAACCACGTTGTTTAAACTCTGCGAGTTGTTTTTGCGCGGTTGCTGATAATTCAACGCCCGCCCCACCATAAATTGTGGTCACGATGGCGTTCAACTTATCCAACGCCTCATCATCTGGTTGATACAGTGGCGTAAAGTCGGCTTCTTGATCCGCCACTTCAATCACAGCAGCGGCGAGTTCTTGCGCCCCAGCACCATCTTTGGCCCAAACTTCGGTGGCATACGCTGTTGCCCCAAACTGCTCAGTATACGCTTTAATGGTTTGAATTTCTGCTTCGGTATCGGCAGTAAAACGATTAATGGCCACCACCACAGGCACACCGTAACGGCCCATAGCCAGCAAGTGTTGCCCCAAATTTTCAAGTCCAACAGTTAGTGCTGGGATATTTTCAGCATCTAAATCAGCTAAAGCCACGCCCCCATGATGCTTCAAGGCGCGAACGGTTGCCACGACAACAATCGCATCTGGCGTTTTGCCCAACAATGGCACTTTCACATCCAAGAACTTTTCACCACCAAGGTCAGCGCCAAAGCCCCCTTCAGTCACCGCATAATCTGCTAATTGCAACGCCGTTTTGGTTGCCAAAATAGAATTAGTTCCTTGGGCAATATTGGCAAAAGGCCCGCCGTGAATAATGGCTGGTGTATGTGCCAACGTCTGAACTAAATTAGGCTTGATGGCATCTTTCAACAAGACCGCAATCGCGCCAGCAATACCCAAATCTGCTACCGTCACCGGCGCTTTGTCGTAGGTATAACCCACCACAATTCGCGCCACACGGGCTTTTAAGTCCATTAAATCAGTTGATAAGGTCAAAATAGCCATCAACTCTGAGGCAACTGTAATGTCAAACCCATCTTCTCGCGGTACACCAGAAGTCGGTCCGCCCATCCCAATCGTGATATGGCGCAGCGCACGATCATTAATATCTAACACGCGCTTCCAAATAATACGACGCGGATCAATATTTAATGGATTACCTTGTTGTAAACTATTATCCAATACGGCAGCAATCGTATCATGGGCTGATGTGAGTGCATGAAAATCCCCAGTAAAATGCAAATTAATATCCGCCATCGGGATGACTTGTGCCATCCCACCACCAGTCGCACCACCTTTCATCCCCATCACAGGGCCCAGTGACGGTTCCCGAAGGGCAATCATGGTTTTCTTACCAGCCATTGCTAACGCATCTGCCAAGCCAACCGTTACCGTTGATTTCCCTTCACCAGCAGGCGTTGGGTTAATCGATGTGACCAAAATAAGCTTACCCAACTGCTTTGATCGGGGCACCGTTGGATCTAATTTGATTTTGGCTTTATCAAAACCGTAAGGTTCAATTTCATGGCTGGCCAAACCGGCAGCAGCAGCAATCTCTGTAATCGGCTTAACGGTTGCGGCTTGGGCAATTTCAATATCTGTTTGCATCTCTTTATCCTCGTTTAACTGCACTTCTCACATCTTATCCATCTCATGTTGGACAGCCTGATAGGCAATGTCATGACGGTACTGTAATGTTAATTGTAATTGATCAATGGTCTCATACACTTTTTGTTGCGCTGTTTGCGTATCTTGTGCATGGGCGACAACCGTCGCTACTCGGCCACCGCTGGCAAGCCCATTTTTCACACCGGCATAGTTAATCCCCAATGGTGCCACATCGCTTGGTGTTGGGACACTGGCGCCTTTTTCGGGTGCTTCTGGATAACCAGCAGCAGCCAAAACAACGCCGACATAAACGGCATCTGTTTGCCATGCTGGGTCAACTGCCTGACCTTGGAGTAAATCAACAATTAATTGATAAAAATCACCAGTGTACTGCGGCAACACAACTTGCGCTTCAGGGTCACCAAAGCGCACGTTAAATTCAATCACTTTAGGCCCTTCAGCCGTTAACATCACCCCTGTATATAAGACACCGGTGAACGGTGTCCCTTCTTTTGCCATGGCGGCAATCGTTGGCATGACAAGCGTGTCAATGGCTTGTTGCCGAACTTCTGCAGACAACCAACGCACTGGGCTATACGCGCCCATACCACCAGTATTTGGCCCCTTATCCTGATCAAAGCGACGTTTGTGGTCTTGTGCTAATGGCGCATGTGTGACCACCCCATCTTGGCCCACAAGTGAGAAAATTGAGAACTCAACGCCGTCAAGATAACTTTCAATGACCAGTTTTGCTTCTGGCTGACGTGTATACAAGTCGGTTAAATAATCCGCTGCTTGGGTAGCTGTTGTGACAATCGTCACGCCTTTGCCCAAAGCCAAACCATCTAGTTTAAAAACAATTGGCAAGCCAAATTCAGTCACAGCGGCTTGGGCAGCTGTGTGATTGGTCACCGTCCGTGATTGCGCCGTTGGAATATTGTATTGGTCAAGTATTCGCTTCGTGAATGACTTTGACCCTTCTAATTGCGCTGCTGCTTGCGTTGGGCCAAAAATTTGCAACCCTGCTTGGCGGAACACATCCACCACGCCCAGTGTCAAGGGTTCTTCGTTCCCAACAAATGTTAAATCAACCGCTTCAGTCACCGCTAAGTCACGCAAACCTTGTAAATCTGTGACGGCGACAGCTGCGCGCCGCAAGACGTCATCCGTCATGCCATCATTGCCAGGCGCGACAATAACTTGTTCAACCTGTTCACTCCGAAAAAAGGCCTGAGCAAGCGCATGCTCTCGCGCACCTGAACCAATTACTAATACTTTTTTCATATTATCCTCTAAACTGACTACTAAATATCAAACTATATACTTAGTTTAGCAGAATTTTCGCGGCTTGTGTTCGTGTATAAATTATCTTTTTCTCACAAATATAAAAAGCGTTCGTTAATAACGAACCTTTTGGCAATTAACACGAAACAAAACGAACATTAAGGATGTATGCGGTTACAACCACGATAACGACCGTTCACCAGCAATCCTTGGTCCCAATGCCAATTCATTAATTTGCGGATCGTCAAAGACCGGTAGCATTTCTTTAAAAGTTGGCGGTAACAGCATATCGTTTAACGCTTCACGCGTCGTCCAAAAAATTTGTCCTTCACGCCCAGATTTAATATCACCTTGAAACTGGGTTGCCTTAAACAAAAAGACGATGTAGCGTTGACCGTCTGGCAAAGGCCATTCCTTCAACCCGACCAGCTGGGGCTGTGAAATTGTCAACCTTGTTTCTTCATATGCCTCACGGATAGCACTGGCCACAATTGTTTCACCTGCTTCGATGTGACCACCAGGAAATGTCACGCCTGGCCAAGATGGGTTTTGTCGATCTTCGACTAAAATTTCATGCGTCTGTAGCTTTTCAATCATAATCATGTTCGTTAATTCGACGGGGGTTGTTCTTGTCATCTGTGTACCTCTTTTGGCATTATAGCATAAAAAAAACGTCCCAAAGGACGCTTAAAAGGTTTAATGCTTAAAATGACGTGTGCCGGAAAAGACTAGTACAATACCCAATTCATCGGCTTTAGCAATCGAATCTTTATCCTTAATTGACCCACCTGGTTCAACAATTGCCTTGATCCCATGTTCTGCTGCATATTGAACCGAATCATCCATTGGGAAGAAAGCATCTGAGGCCAAGACGGCTTCATCAAAGCCTGGCTTTGTTTCAGCTTTTTGAATCGCATAGACCACCGAATCAATACGATTTGGCTGACCTGCACCCATGCCCAAAGTTTGGCCATCGCGCGCCACAATAATCGCGTTAGACTTCACGTGCTTGACTACTTTTTGCGCAAAAATCATCGCCCGCAATTGTTCAGCTGTTGGTTGTGCCTTTGACACAACTTCAAAGTTTGTTTCAGCATCCGTATACAAGTCGCGCTCTTGCACCACAACACCACCCAAAACAGACGTGACTTCTAACTTTTGTGGTACTGTCGTTGTAAATGGTACTGTCAACAAACGCAAGTTTTTCTTGGCTGACAAAATTTCAAAGGCTTCCGGTGTAAAGCTTGGTGCAATGATGATTTCCAAGAAAATCGCGTGCATTTTTTCGGCCGTTGCGGCATCAACTTCGCGGTTCAAAGCGACAATACCACCAAAAATTGATACATCATCAGCGGCAAACGCCTTGTCCCAGGCTTCTTCCAAAGTTGCCCCTTGCCCGATACCTGCTGGGTTCATGTGCTTCACAGTGACAACCGTTGTCTCGTCAAATTCAGCAATAATGCGCAAAGCGGCATCCGCGTCGCGAATATTGTTGTATGACAATTGCTTACCATGCAAAATATCGGCATTCAGCACAGAATAAGCTTCTGGCAAAGCTGTCTTATAGGCCGCTGCCTTTTGATGTGGGTTTTCACCATAGCGCATGTCATCAAACTTTTCGTATGGCAAAGTCAAGTTCTGAGGAAATTCTGTTGTCGTCAAATAATCCGCAATCAAGGCATCATAGGCTGCTGTGTGTTGGAAAACCTTAGCGGCTAATGACTTTCGGTAATCCGCATCAACACTGCCAGTTTGCAATTTGTCAATCACAACATCATAATCGGCTGGATCAACAATTGGCAAAACGGCTGCAAAGTTCTTGGCGGCAGAACGCAACATTGATGGGCCACCAATATCGATGTTTTCAATGGCTTCGGCTTCTGTCACCCCATCTTTTTGAATCATTGACTTGAAGGGATACAAGTTCACAACCACCATGTCAATGGGTTCAATGTCAAACTCACTTAACTTAGCCATATGTTCTGGCAAATCACGACGTGCCAATAACCCTGCATGGACGCGGGGATGCAATGTCTTGACCCGACCATCTAACATTTCAGGAAAATCTGTGACATCATCGATGGCAATCACGTCCAGTCCTGCTTCAGCAAGCACTTTATGCGTGCCGCCCGTTGAAATCAATTCATAGCCTAAGGCAACCAACTTTTCAGCAAATGGTACCAGACCACTTTTATCAGAAACACTGAGTAATGCACGTGTCATTTTAAGAAAACTCCTTCGTTAAGTAACTGTTCTAAAGTATTGGGATATAAAACATGTTCGACCTGGTGGATTCGTGTTTCCAAATCCAACAACGTATCTTCTGGATAACGCGGTACGGCTTGTTGGGCAATAATTTGGCCCGTATCAATGCCGTTATCGACATAATGAACGGTCACCCCAGTCGTGTCAACGCCTGCCTCAAAAGCATCCAAGATACTGTGTCGACCTGGAAAAGCGGGCAACATGGCTGGATGCAAATTGATAATTTTACCAGCATAGGCATCAATTAATTTTGGCGTTAAAATCCGCATATAGCCAGCCAGTAAAATACCATCAACTTGATCATCGGCTAGTTGGTCTAAAATTGCTTGTTCAGCGGCTGGTTTTGAGTCATACGTTGAGTACTTGATAAAAGTCGCCGGCACACCGAATAGTTTGGCTAAGTTTAAGGCCCCAGCTGATGACTTATCCACGATTAACCGCACAATTTCAGCCTCTAACTGCCGTTGTAAAATGGCATCATACAAGGCTTGAAAATTAGTCCCTGTCCCCGACGCAAAAACGGCTAAGCGTACTTTTCTTACCATGGGACGTCTCCTGAATAAACGACGCCAGCCCCAGCATACGGCACCATTTCACCGATCACGTAAGCGGCTTGATCTTGCGCAGCCAATGACGCTAATACCGCATCACGATGAGCAGGCTTCACAATCAAGACCATGCCCAATCCATTATTGAAAGTCAATAACATATCGTCAAGGGTGAGTTGCCCAGCAGCTTGTAACGTGTTAAAAATTGGCAAGATTGGCCATGCGCCCCAGTTGATTTGCGCCGAAAGCGTGGCCTCATAGGCACGTGGTAGGTTTTCCGTCAAACCACCACCCGTAATGTGTGCCATCGCTTGCAATAAACCAGCTTCAACTAATGGCCAAGCCGGCTTGGCATACAGAGCGGTTGGTGTGAGTAAGGTCGTCTTGAGGTCTTCAGGTAATTGATTAAAGTCATCATCTGATTGAATCCCTAAGACATGACGCACTAATGAGTAGCCATTTGAATGAATTCCAGAAGATGGCAAACCAATCAAAACATCGCCAACCGCCACGTTTTTAGGGTTTAAGAGTTGGTCTTGCTCAGCCACACCAACAGCAAATGCCGCCAAATCATAATGCTTAGGCGCATAAAGACCTGGTAATTCTGCACTTTCACCACCAATTAACGCCATTCCTGAAGCTTTGGCCGCCTTGGCCACACCCGTGACAATTTCTGCCACGACTGCTGGTCGCATCTTATCCACGGCAAGATAATCCAACATAAATGCCGGCTTGGCCCCTTGTGCCAAAATATCGTTAGCCACCATCGCCACAAGATCTTGTCCAATCGTATCGTGTTTATCAGCCGCAATCGCTAGTAACAACTTTGTCCCGACACCATCAGCACCCGATACCAAGACAGGGTTTTGGTACTGATTACCTAAAGCAAAAGCTGCCCCAAAGCCGCCTAAGCCATCCAAAACTTGTGCATTATACGTATCAGCGACCGCATCTTTCATCAATTCGACGGCTTCTTCACCGGCTTTAATGTCGACGCCTGCTTGCTGATAAGCGTTTTGTCCGGTCATACTTCTACTCCCTGAATTGTTTGTGAATCTAAATGGATCGTCCCATCAGCCATGATTTCTTCGTTGCGTAACGAAGCGACTTGGCGGCGATGATACGTGGTCGTTGGTTCAGCAGTAAAGTCTACCGCACCCGTTGCTACAAAGTCAGCTAGACTGTCTTCATAATCATAGATTGGACTTGGGTAGTGACCATCAAAGTACGCCGTTGTCAGACCTGTACCTTCACCATCATAGGGTAAATCAATCGCCTTGACTAGCGCATCGACAGTCAAGAAACCAAGCGAATCCGCCTCAATCTTGTCGCGCATCTCATCTAGCGTATTATTAGCGCCCATTAATTCAGCAGTCGTCTGCATATCAATCCCATAAAATGATGGGAATTTAAAGACTGGACTGGCAATACGCACATGCACTGACTTGGCGCCGGCTTCTTTTAACATCCGTACAATAAACATTGAGGTTGTCCCACGAACAATTGAATCATCCACCAAGACAACATTTTTGCCACGCACAACATCTTTAACGGCACTTAACTTCATGCGGACAGCCCGTTCGCGCTTATCCTGAGTTGGTTCAATAAATGTTCGGGCAATATATTGGTTTTTCACCAAACCCATTTCATTGGGCAAGCCAGTTGCTTCCGCAAAACCAGCCGCTGCTGAAAGGCTTGAGTTCGGTACCCCAACCACAATATCTGCTTCCGGCACCGGCTGTTCTGCAGCAAGGGCGGCACCCATGCGCTTGCGCGCCTTATGCACGTTCACGCCGTAAATTGTTGAGTCAGGTCGCGCAAAATAAATATATTCCATCGAATCAATATTGAGCGTCGTCTTATCGGTATAACGATCAATCGTTAAGCCGTTATCATCAATCGTAATCAATTCGCCAGGTTGCACATCACGGACAAAGCGTGCACCAGCAACATCCAAAGCAGCTGTCTCTGATGTAACCACGTAATGACTATCAGGCATTTGCCCAATCACAAACGGCCGAAAAGCATGCGGATCTAAAGCAGCATATAGACCATGTGGTGTGAGCAACAGATAAGCAAACCCACCGCGCACAATATTCAAGGCTTCTTTCAACTTGTCCACAAACTTATCCGCCTTTGAGCGGCGAATCAAGTGCAACAAAATTTCTGAATCTGATGAACTTTGGAAAATGGCGCCCTTTTTTTCCAACCCTTGGCGGAGTGACTTCGCATTCGTCAAATTCCCATTATGTGCCAAAGAAATTTGCATGTCGTGAAAATTCACCATCAAGGGTTGAATGTTTTCAATGCCGTGAGAACCAGCCGTTGCGTAACGGACATGCCCGATAGCACTTTCGCCAGCCAACGCTTCAATCCGTGTTGGATCGCGGAAAACATCACTCAACAAGCCTAAGCCACGTTCTTGCCAAAGATGTCCGTTGTGATTGGACACGATGCCTGCACCTTCTTGACCACGGTGTTGCAAGGCGTGCAACCCGTAATAAGTCAATTGCGCAGCATCTTGTCGGCCCCAGACACCAAAAATCCCACATTCTTCGTTTAAGCTCCGCACATTGACACGGGCTGTTTCCGCCTGTCGCGCCAAATTAGCGGCCATTTCCTGTGTGGTTACGCTTGTAATTGCCATGAGATACTCTCCTGATAAACCTTTTGTGCTGCCTGACGTGACAACACAATTTCGTCGGTTGTTGTTGCCACAACAATATCATCGCCGGTTGTGACGTCGCCAATACGCGTGGCTAAATCGCCCGCCAAGGCTTCAAAAGCAGCCACTTTATCTGCCGCCACACTCACCACGAACCGGCTTGGTGTTTCGGCAAACAAATATGGTGTCGCTAAGTTTGTGTTGACATTGAAGCTCAATTGACCAGCAAAACTGCTTTCCAACAAACCAACAATCAAACCACCTTCAGCCAAATCATGCGCGCTAGCCAGTAACTGTTGCCCAATTGCTTGACGGACAAGCGTTTGAGCAGCCATTTCTGCTGCATCATCAAATTCAAAAAGTTGGCCGTCAATCGTGCCGGTTTGCATTTTTTGGATTTCTGAACCGTTGAAACTCGCTTGTGTTGCTCCAATCACATAAATCACATCGCCGGCTTGCTTAAAGCCAATCGTCGTCGCAAGGTCAACGTTATCCAGTAACCCAACCATCCCGATCATTGGCGTTGGGTAAATAGCTTGACCATCAGTTTCATTGTAAAGCGAGACATTGCCCGAAATAATTGGTGTGTTGAGTTGCTTGGCCACCTCATTAATACCGGCAACCGCTTGATCTAATTCATAATACACTTCTGGATTATCTGGTGACCCAAAGTTCAAGCCATCCGTAATCCCAATTGGCAAAGCACCCGTCGCGACAATGTTACGGGCCGCTTCAGCGACTGCCATTTTCGCCCCAACACGGGGATTTAAGTACAAATAACGTGCATTGACATCGGTCGTCATGGCCAACGCCTTCTTTGTGCCACGCACGCGCACCAAACTGGCATCACCACCAGGCTTAATGGCCGTATCCGCACGCACCATTGAATCAAAATGACGGAATAGACTGGCCTTTGAGGCAATCGTTGGTTGGGCCAACAAGTCAAGAATTGTCTGTTTGACATCAGACAAGTCAGGTTGATACTGATCAGCCGTAAAGGTTGCCAAACGCTTTGGTTCAGCCATTGGCAAGTCTTGCTTTGGCGCATGTGTCAAAAAGTCAATCGGCACATCAGCGACAATTTCATCATTAAATGACAATACGTAGCGGCCATTATCTGTTACTTCACCAATCACCACAGCATCCAAATCCGCTTCGTGGAACAAATCTAAAATGGCTTGTTCTTCACCGCGCTTCACCACCAATAACATCCGTTCTTGTGATTCTGACAACATCAGTTCATAAGGGGTCATGTGCGTTTCACGTTGCGGCACTTTGTTCAAATTCAACGTAATACCCATGCCAGCTTTAGCGGCCATTTCAGAACTTGATGACAACAATCCAGCAGCGCCCATGTCTTGAATCCCAACGATAATGTCAGAGTGGTCATGAATAGCTTTTAATGTCGCATCCATAACCAACTTTTCTAAGAAAGGATCACCAACTTGGACTGCTGAACGATCTGATTCGTGTTCAGTTGAGAACTCTGCTGAAGCAAATGACGCCCCGTTAATCCCATCGCGGCCAGTTTTGGCGCCAACATAGATAATCGCATTCCCAACACCTTTGGCTTGACCGACTTGCATAGCCGCTTGATCCATTAAACCAACCGCCATAACATTGACCAAAGGATTACCCGCGTAAACATTATCAAAGCTGATTTCACCACCAACTGTTGGAATGCCAATCGCGTTCCCATAACCAGCAATACCGGCAATCACACCATCAACAATGTGCTTCGTGTGCGCATCGTCTAATTCTCCAAAACGGAGTGAATCAAGCACAGCAATGGGTTGCGCACCCATTGAGAAAATATCACGCAGAATGCCACCAACACCAGTTGCCGCACCTTCATAAGGTTCAACGAAACTTGGATGGTTGTGACTTTCAGCTTTGAAAACGACCGCTTGACCATCACCAATGTCTAAAATCCCCGCACCTTCACCTGGTCCTTGCAAGACGCGTTCATTTGTTGACCAGAACTTACGTAAAATTGGCTTTGATTTCTTATACGACACGTGTTCAGACCACATGCCAGAAAAAATACCCGTTTCCGTATAGTTAGGGAGGCGCTTGATTTCAGCAACGATCAAATCGTATTCTGCTTCCGTTAGTCCCCATTGTGTGTAAATTTTTGAATCACGAACTTGCTCAGGTGTGAGTTCGTTACTTGTGACTGTTGTCATGTTTTTTTGCCTTTCAATAAAACGTCAATAATTGCCAAACGGCATGCCCCGATGTTGACTCAACCTCGTCTATGCGCGTGCCAAGATACCAGAAAGAATGCTTTTGAAGAAGTTTTGACCATCAATGTTACCAGTCACAGCATCCACTGCCCGTTCAGGATGTGGCATCATGCCAAAGACATTGCCCTGTTCATTCATGATCCCAGCGATATCGTTGGCTGATCCATTAGGATTTTCGACATAACGGAAGACAACTTGTTGATTTTCTTCTAACTTAGCCAAAGTGGCATCATCGGCATAGTAATTCCCTTCACCATGCGCAATAGGAATCATAATCGTTTCTGCTGGATCATACGCATTTGTAAAGGCAGTTTGTGAATTAGCGATGCTGAGTGGCACTTCATCACAGATAAAACCAGGGGTCGCATTAACCAATAATTGACCTGGTAACAAACCGGCCTCAGTTAAAATTTGGAAACCATTGCAAATCCCAACAATCAACTTCCCGTCATTGGCTGCTTGCGTCACCGCACTCATAATTGGTGAAAAACGGGCAATCGCCCCAGTTCGCAAGTAATCGCCATATGAAAAGCCACCTGGCAAAAAAATGGCATCAAAGCCAGTTAAATCATTGGCTTTTGCGGAAATAATTTGCGCATCAACACCGAAATCTTGTAAAGCATAGAGCATATCAAAATCACAGTTTGAGCCAGGAAAACTAATTACTGCGGCCTTCATGCAGTCACCTCATCTTCAACTAAACTCAAATCAAAGCGATACGTTTCTGTATTTTGATTAATCAACAACGCATCCGTAAAGCTTTCAACTTCTGCTGTCGCTGTATCAACATCCTTAGCATGCAACTTCACTTCAAAATACTTACCTTGCGCCACTTGTTCAACACCGGCGTAATCCATACGTTGGAGGGCTGCTTTGATGACTTCACCTTGTGGGTCCAAAATTGAGGGTTTATAAGTCACATAAATCTTTGCTAAATACATTTTTTCTCTCCTTAAATCGCTTCCTGTAATCGTGTGAGGACGTCGTGATAGCCAACCGTGACATCACCTGTGTGTTGGCGGAAAACATCTTTATCTAATGACTTACCAGTGGCAATATCCACTAAACGCATGTTGTCGGGTGATAGTTCATCGGCTAAGATAATTTTGCCAGCGACTGTACGGCCAAATTCTAGTTTGAAATCAACCAGCCGAATGCCAACTTGTTCAAAAAGCACGCTGAGTAATTGGTTAACATCTTGTGATTTTTGACGTAATTGGGCCAATTCAGCGGCAGTCGCATGACCCAACGCCAAAATCTGAGAATCATTCATGAACGGATCATCTAGGGCATCCGACTTGAAATAAAATTCTTGCACCACCGGCGTTAAGGCTTGCATTGGTGTGGCAGCAAACTTGCTGACAAAGTGTCCTGAGGCATAGTTACGCGTCACAACTTCAATTGGCAAAATGTCTACGGCCGTCACCAATTCATCGGTGGCTGAAATCGACTTCAAGTAGTGATTATCAATCCCGTGTCGCGTCAAATAGTCAAATAATAACTGGCTAATGGCACTATTAAGCTCCCCTTTACCAGTAATCGTTTCCTTGACTTTACCGTTTAAAGCAGTGGCTTGATCAAGATAATGCACCCATAAAATTTCTGGGTCATTGGTGGTATAAACCTGTTTGGCTTTACCCGTATATTTAAGAGTGGCTTGTGTAATCTCACGATTTTCAAATTCAACGCTGGTCATGTGTCTGACTCCATTCATATAGTTTCTGGCTATTATCATCACCAATCACCGTAATATGCCCCATTTTACGATCACGTTTGATCGCTGCCTTGCCATAATCATGGAAATGCCATTCCGGATGATTGACGAAATCTTCCCGTGCTTGCTGGATTTCATCGCCCAAAAGATTAAGCATGAGGGCTGGTGCTTGCGCGGTAATCACTGGCAGTGATAAGCCAGTAATACTACGAATATGCCCCTCAAATTGAGAAATATTCGTCGCTTCAATGGTGTAATGTCCTGAGTTATGCGGGCGTGGCGCCAGTTCATTGACCCACACATGATCATCACTGACAAACAATTCAATGCCCAACACGCCACGTAAGGACAAGCTATTGGCAATACTCGTTGCGATTTGTTGAATTTTGGCTGTATCGGCCGCACTTAACACGGCTGGGGCAGCACTGGTTTTTAAAATATGATTGACATGGACGTTTTCTACAATGGGCCAAAAGACCACGCGATCATTAGCATCACGTGTCACCATGATACTTAATTCTTTTTTAAATGGGACGCGTTGTTCCAAAATCAGCGTGCCTGTAGGAAAATCAGCCAAAAGAGCCGCCACATCCGCTTCATTGTCAACTGACCATTGTCCGTGGCCATCATAACCACCACTGACGGTTTTTAAAATGGCTGGTAAGGTAATCCGACCAATCGCATCGGCAAATTCTTTGGCGGAGTGGATGGCCATAAATTGCGCAACTGGGACTTTCGCCACATCACGGATAAACGTCTTCTCAGTTAAACGATTACTGGTAATTTCTAGTAATTTAGTCCCTTGTGGCACTAAATCAGCATGTTTCGCCAGTGCCGTCACGTCGACGTTTTCAAATTCGTAAGTCAACACATCACTGCGGGCAGCTAACTCATCGATTGCTGCTTGATCATCATAGGCAGCCACGATTTGAAAATCGGCCACTTGGCCTGCCGGTGCAGCTGAGGTTGGATCAAGCACACCAACTTTATAGCCCATGGTCTTTGCGGCGATTGCCATCATTTGGCCAAGTTGGCCACCGCCAATAATGCCGATAGTTGCCGGTGGCAAAATAAGATTGGTCATACGAGGTCAGCCTCACTATCAATCGATTGTTGGGTTTGCTTGGCACGGTACGCCATCAAATTAGCCAAAATGGCTGGCTGGCCTTGCGCGACAATTTGCGCTGCTAAGATCGCTGCGTTCTTGGCGCCTGCTTCACCGATGGCCACCGTAGCGACTGGTATACCAGCTGGCATTTGTACAATTGACAAGAGTGAATCCAAACCATTGAGTGCCCGTGACTGCATCGGTACGCCAATAACTGGCACTAGCGTATTGGCCGCTAGCATACCAGGTAAATGCGCTGCACCGCCAGCACCTGCAATGATCACTTGTAACCCCTTGTCCTGTGCTGCTTGCCCAAAGGCTTGCAACTGCTCTGGCATGCGATGAGCTGAAATCACATGCTTTTCATAGGTGACGCCCAACGTCTCCAATAATTTGACTGTTTGCTTCATTGTTGGCCAATCACTCGTTGATCCCATGACTACCGCGACTTGTGGCATAATACCCTCCATTGTTCGTGTTTTAACGATAATTCAATCTAACATTAATTATTCGTTCGTCTGCTATTTAAATTTAACAGAAAAAAGCGCAAAATAGTACGATTTTAAATAAGAAAATTCACACAAATTAAAAAAACGTTCGCTATACACGAACGTTACCGTTAATTTAAGCTTGATAAACGAACGTTTGCTTTGTAAGCGTTTCCGTAATGCCAAAACCTGAATATTCGTTTTCTATCTTGCAATTAAAAAACGGTTTGACAAAATGTCAAACCGTTTTGCACATTAGCGACTGGTACGTGCCATACGCTTTTCAGCATAACCCAGGGCACGACTAATCGTAAAGGTTAATATAAAGTAAATGAATGACGCAATCAAAAGTGGGAAGAATGGCTTAAAGCTAGCACCTTGTACCACCCCTGTTTGGAACATCAATTCACCAACACCGATGACGGAGACAACAGAACCTTCCTTAATGACTGTTACAAACTCGTTTCCCAAAGCAGGTAAGATATTCTTAACCGCTTGTGGTAACACAATGAAACGCATTGTTTTACGCTTTGACAAACCAAGTGATCGCGCAGCTTCTGTTTGCCCGCCATCAACCGAGTTAATACCGGAACGAATAATTTCAGCAACATACGCAGCTGAATTCAAGCCCATTGCCAGTGAACCGGCGGCAAAAGCTGATAGGTTTAAGCCAATCACTTGTGTTCCGAAGAAGACCATGAACGCTTGGACCAACAACGGTGTCCCACGGACATATTCAACGTAAACATTACCAATCACTCTTAAAATAAAGTTTGGTGATAACTTAAAGAGGGCTAAAATCGTCCCCAAAACAACACCGATAATGACGGCAACTGCTGCTAAGGCCAAGGTAATCAAAGTCCCCTTGACAAACAAGTTCCCATACTTTGCCCAGAATGATTGCTTGGCAAACATCAATGTGTTCGCTTCTTTTTTGAATTTATTGAGTTGACCAGATGAGACCATTTGATCAATTGCAGCGTTGATTTTGGCTTGCAAAACTGGCGAATTCTTTGGCATAGCGATAGAAACCGCCCCTTCAGATTCGTTTGGCTTTGGATAAATAACCGCTAAGGCCTTATTTTGCTGCGCATACGCTTCTGAAATTGGATCATTTAAGACAACACCGGCAATCTTACCTGCAGACAATTGTGACACAAGATCGGGTACTTTTTGCAAACTAACCAACTTTGAGTTTGCCATGTTCTCTTGCACAAATGTCTCTTGGGTTGTTTGGCGTTGCGCCCCAACCTTCTTACCCGCAAAAGAACTCACATCAGTCGTAAACTGTGGGGCATTTTTCTTGAGAATCAACACCGTTTGTTTCGGTGACATGTAAGGTTTTGAAAAAGACACCACCTGTTCACGTTCTGGCGTCGCATTAATACCAGAAATAATGACGTCAATCTTACCCGTTTGCAACGCGCCGATTAAGCCATCAAAGCCCATTTCCTTGATTTGCATCTTAACGCCTAAATCTTTGGCAAGTTGCTTGGCCATGGCAACTTCAAAACCGACAATCTCATCACGACCATTGATCGTCGTGTGAAATTCAAACGGTGCATAATCAGCTGACATCCCGACAACTAAGACACCATTCTTTTTAATTTTGGCGTATGTTGCATCCGTGTCATCCGCATGCGCTTTTGGCACAAAGACCAACAACGTTGGTATGAGCAACATCATGCTAACCAAGACCATTAGCAGCTGTTTCATCTTTTTAAACTTCATACTTTTAAATCTCCCATCAACAATTAACGTAACTAATCATAACCTGATATGAATTTTTATGCAATAAAATTTTGATGATATGCAATCATATCCTGTATATTGCCACTTTTTTGTATACAAAAAAAGACGCCACAATGTGACGTCACCTGATGTAAGCATCTATAGGCCATGTTTTGTTCCAGTGATACGCAGGTACATATCACCTTCGGTAATCATCTATCTAAGTTTGTCGCCAAACCATACCAACCATCGCTTCAGTTCGCTAGATTAGCCGCCCCTACCAAAAGTTTGGGTTGCCCGCTTGCGGGGTTTACCTCGTCTCAAACGCTAGCTTTCACTAACGTATACGTTTCTATGGCACCTTCGAGCCTATTAAGACATAGCCTAAGCCTTAGCCTGTTCGACCGCCGTGACATTACTGCCCCTGGGTTTATTCTTTATCCCAGCACAAACACTACAACCATCACAGGTTGTGCGAGCATGGACCTTCCTCACGTTAGAAATATAACGCGCAATTACCCAATGCTTACAAAAAAATAATCATTCATGATGATAATCGTCCGTGATTCTGACGATTTAAAGGTTTTCTGCCCCTGGACCAAAGACAGCACGTTCCAAGTTGGCAACACGCTTGATCAAATCAAGGTTTGTCACGACTTGTTCAGCCTTTGGTGATTCAACAACAGTTGCTTCAACAGCGACAGGTGCCTCTGGTGTAACCGGTTGTACAGCTTGTTGCTTCAATGCGACAAGTTGTTCTTGCGAAGCCTTCAAGGCTGTCTGCAAACGGGCAACTTCACCTTGCAACTGTTCAATACGACCAGTGAAGGCACCATAATCTTTGATGATGTCATCCAAGAAACTGTCCACGTCTGCTGGGTCATAACCAACACCCATACGCTTTTGCTTAAAAACGCGCTCTAAAATGTCTTTTTGCGTGTATTTTACTTGTTCCACAAGTGCACACCTCATTTATTTTTTTACTTAATCTATATTACCAATAAAACGCGCCATTGACAAGAAAATTGCATGACTATTCTGGAAATGCTTGATTTTCTGCTAATTTTTCTTCATATTCAGTCGCATATTCTTGCAAGCTATACATATCAATCGTCGTTAATGGATATGGCATGGTGGCTTGCTGCTGTTCAATGGCTTGGAGATCATACCGTGTTTTGCCTTCAAAATCAGGATCGTAAACTAATAGTGCCGCATCCGTATGCGAGAGCATAAATTTTTGATAGTTCTTTAATTGCTGCGGCCCTTGATACGGTGCCTGCGAGACGCTATCTACAAAATCACACTGCGCTGCTAATTGCCGCAACTGCGCCTGATTATTTTCTTGCCATTGCTGCCCAAACTGTTGGAATGGATACATCATCGCCACTTTTAATTGGGGAAACTCTGCTTTCAGACTCAGCGCAACAGCCACACTCCACTGTTCCACCCCCAGTTGGCCACCAGTAATCACCCATTTCAATCCCAGATCTAGTTGCTGACGGATCACTTGTTCCAGGGCGTATTTCACCACCGTAATTTTAGGATCTTTTTCACCAAATGTACCGATTTCATAGCTACGATAGCCGGTTACCCATAATCTTGACATAAACCCTCTCTAAAATAAAAAACCTGCTCACGCAAGTTTTTTTAATACTAGTTGTTGCTGTTTGACGAACCAACCGAGGCAGCGCCAGCTGGAATACCAGCTTCACTTGGTGTTTCGCCAGACTGTGACGCAGATGTCACCGTTGGCAAACCACCATTACTCCACTTCGCATTTTTCACTTCATATTCCACAATATTACCATTGATTTTTGGTGTGACCGTGTCCGGCATCTTCCAATCCGAGTTCGGCTTGTTTTGCATCGCATATGACATCACCTTTTGATAGTACTGTGCTGGCAAATCTTGGTATGCCCAAGGAATATAACCTTGAGAATTATCATCATAACCAGTCCATGCTGACAAGACATAAGATCTTGTGAACCCAGTAAACCAAGCATCTTTAATGGCACGATCCGGCATTTGTTCCCCATCACCGAAACCAACCAACCCAGACTTCCCGGCTTGATGTAGGCCAGAAATCATCGCATCAGCTGCCGTCGCATTTGGCTTAATGACGCCTTTCATCATGTCAGTCAACATAAAGGCCGTACTTGACTTCATTGCCCGCTTACCCGACACACTGTAGTTATGGGTCGTCCCATCCGCAGTCACAACCTTTGAAATATAAGTTGGTTTGTAGTACGTGCCACCATTGGCGATGGCCCCAAACGCACCAGCTTCTTGAACTGTTGACAGTGGCATACCAATCGCATCTTGACCACCAGGGATCTTATTCAATTGAATACCCATCGCACTCATAAACTTAGAAGCATTTTCACCACCAACGGCTTCCAAAGCGTGCACGGCAGGAATGTTTCGTGATTGGGTTAAGGCAGTACGCATGGTAATATTACCCATGTATTTCCCATCCCAATCCGTAACATCAATATTTGTCCCAGGGTACTTATACTTTTTATCTTCAACCGTCCGATACGTTGGCCAGTTGAGATACTCAATGGCTGGGCCATAGTCCAACAACGGCTTAATGGATGAACCAGATGAACGACCAGTCAAAGTTGCATGGTTCGTTCCAAAAAGAATGTCTTGATTACGGCCGCCGATTTGCGCCACGATATGTCCGTTATTCGGATCAGTCATTGTCGCCCCAATTTGCGTATTATTTGATGGAAAAGCAATTGAATTACCATTGGCTAAATCATACATCTTTTGTTGCAAATCAGAATCTAAATTCGTATAAATCTTGAGACCAGGCTTTGACGTATCATACCCCGACGCCTTGGCTTCAGCAAGCGCAGATTGTACGTACCCATCGACGGTTTTACGACCAGCATTGGCGATTTGTGTCTTAGCCGTGATATCTTGTAAGCCATCACTAATTGGCACTTTCTTGGCATCATCAGCTTGCTTTTGACTAATCGCGCCATACTTCACCATTGCATCGAGGACCGTATCACGACGCGTCTTAGCAGCCGTCGTATCTTTCAGGTACGGATCATAGTTTGTTGGTGATTGTGGCATCCCCGCAAGCAAAGCCAGTTGTGGCAAAGAAAGTGCAGTTAACGGCTTCCCATAAAAATATTCAGCCGCCGTTTTCATCCCAGAAATCCCATGTCCCATGTACACCTTGTTCATGTAGAAAGTCAAGATTTCATCTTTTGAGAAATTCTTTTCCACCCGCATAGCTAACCAGGCTTCTTGCGCTTTACGCTTTAAGGTCTGATCAGCAGTTGAGGTACTAAACACCGATAATTTCACCAGTTGCTGGGTTAAAGTTGACCCACCCTGCATCCCTAATGCTGAACCACGTAAGTTAGCTAAAGCAGCACCGGCAATTCGAATGGGATCAACACCACCGTGCTTATAGAAGCGACGATCTTCAATCGACACCACTGCTTCTTTTAACGTTTTCGGAATTTCATTAGAATTTGCGTAATCACGTTGCACCGTCGACAATTTCCAAATCGGATTACCTTGATCGTCATAAATCGCGCTAGAATTTTCAGATGCTAAGTTTGATTCAGTAATATTAGGCGCTTCATTCGCATAAGTAAAGAAGACGGCTGCGCCAGCTAGCGCTCCGATAAACCCTAAGGTTAATAGCCATAAAAAGACGGTTAAGAGGATCCGTCGCCAAGATTTACGCTTCTTTGGTGGCTTTGAACCGCCCGTTCCACCCCCTTTGCCGTGATGCGGGGGAATCGTTGGGGGCTCAGTTGCAGTATGATTATCATACAAATTTTGATTACGATTCACACGTGACCATTGGTTATCATTTGCCATAATTTTTGGGCGTACTCCTAAATGTTATTCTAGCTGTTGAAAATATTGGTCAACTGCTTTTAAATAATCCAAACTGGGGTTCAGGCTGTGTGGGACTCTAAAACCATCACGCACGATTGCTTGATACGGAATTGATTGTTTACCTTGCAGGCGTTGCCACTGTTCAATTAAGTATCTGGCCGGATAGACGTAAGTTTCATCTAACGTTGTAAACTTAATTAAAACAAAGCCGATCCCATTTTGTGCCAGCACTTGCGCCAAATGCACAATCTGATGTTCATGAAAATTTTTCAACGGAAAAGACGTCTTATTTTTTGTCTCTTTCGCATCAAAATCAAGATACCGACCCTGATACACACCATTATAATCAGTTGTCGACGCTTGCTTAAAATAAGCCTCAGTAATCTTGGCGGCAGCACGAGCAGGATAGTCCACTTTCACAATCGTAATTGGGGTTGGCTTTTTATGTATGACAGCCAGCTCGTTCGCTAAGTAATAGGCATTTGCGAGGTTAATCTCTTCTTCTAACCCCATGCCACGTTTACCAAACGTTAAGGCCTTTTTAGTTGTCTTCCCAACCCGAACTTGATTGGCTGCTGTTGCGGTACGTCGAATACCAGCAGGATAATGAATCGCCATAAATGCCCTCAGATTATTTTGCACTATATACCTACCTATTTTACCATAAATCAAGACAATACAAGCGATATCGACCAGTATTATCAAAAGGCCGATATATTTTTAACGTATTGCTTTGACTGACCATCACATAAAAAAGACCCCAGCAAACAGCAGCTATTGGTCAATAAGCTGAAAGGAGATAGGGTAGGATTAAATCATGTTCTTAAGCTATCTGCTGGGGTAGCAGCAATATGAATCACGCCATCGCTACACAGTTATTATACCGCAGAGATGATAATACTTGTAAAAATTGACTTCTCAATTTTTTTACAATACAAAAAAAACGCCAGGTACTCAATGACATCAAGTACCTGGCGCATGATAATTTTAAAACCCAGCACACCCCTAAGACATCTTTCACAAATCGTTTTTTGATAACGTCTCAAATAAAATATATGGAAAATAAAAATATATAGAAAAAATTGCTTTGCAGCATACTAAATAAAACAAAAAGACGGTTTGTGCTGGGCTGACGCAGCGTCGTGCTACAAGTAAAATATGTCACAATCTCATTATTTTTGTCAAACCTTTATCAAAACTGAATCGTCATCAACGAATTGTTGGCTTGTTTTAATCAAAAAGGTCACGTATAGCATGCCTATACGTGACCTTAAATGATACTTTTAATTACCCCAAATGTCCCCAGAAACGCCTGTAACCCGCGTTATTAGGGGGCTATTTTTATTCCCATTCAACGGTAGCTGGTGGCTTAGCCGTGATGTCATAGACAACGCGGTTAATGTGCCCCACTTCATTGACAATGCGGGCAGAAATCTTTTGCAACAATTCCCATGGCAATTGCGCAAAGTCAGCTGTCATACCATCAACTGACGTAATGGCACGAATTGCGATTGTATAATCGTATGTGCGATAGTCACCCATCACACCAACTGAACGCACACCAGTCAACACGGTAAAGTATTGCCAAACGTCACCTTCAAGCCCAGCCTTAGCGATTTCATCGCGGAGAATCCAATCTGATTCACGGACGATTTCAAGCTTATCTTCCGTGATATCACCTAAGATACGGATCCCCAAACCAGGACCTGGGAATGGCTGACGCCATACCATTTCATGTGGCATATCCAAAGCTTCACCCAATTCACGAACTTCATCCTTGAACAACGTGTTCAATGGTTCAATCAACTGGAATTGCATATCTTCTGGCAAGCCACCCACGTTATGGTGTGACTTGATGGTTTGAGCTGTATCAGTACCTGATTCAATCACATCAGTATACAAAGTACCTTGCGCCAAGAAGTCGATATCTTTGAGCTTAGCCGCTTCATCATTAAAGACTTCAATGAATTCATTGCCAATGATCTTACGCTTTTGTTCTGGATCAGTGGCGCCAGCCAACTTTGATAAGAAACGTTCTTGCGCATCGACCTTAATAATGTTCAAACCAAATTGCTTGCCCATCATTTCCATCACTTGTTCCGCTTCATTCTTACGCAACAAACCATGATCCACAAAGATTGATGTCAATTGGTCACCAATTGCTTTATGCAACAAAACACCGACAACTGACGAATCCACCCCACCAGATAGACCGAGCAAAACTTTCTTGTCGCCAACCACTTCACGAATACGTGCAATTTGTTCGTCGATGAAGCCACTCATATCCCAGTTTGCTTCTGCGCCAGCAATATCAAACACAAAATTGTGCAAAATTTGCTTACCATGGTCAGATAAGGTTGTTTCGGCGTGGAATTGTACACCATACAGACGACGTTCATCGTTGGCAATTGCTGCAATCGGTGTCTTATCAGAACCACCAGCGACAACAAAACCTTCTGGCAAAGCCACAACGTTATCTGAATGGCTCATCAAGACCGTTTGATCTGCTGGTGTGTTAGCAAACAACAAGCCAGCTGTATCTGTTTGGTGTAATACTGTTTGCCCAAATTCCCCGTTACCAGGGTTTGCTTCAACTTTACCACCCAAGTTCTGAGCCATGAGTTGCATCCCGTAGCAGACACCCAATACTGGAATACCCAATTCAAAGATGTCATTATCAATCGTAAAAGCATCTTCTTCATAGACCGACTTAGGGCCACCAGACAAGATAATCGCTTTTGGATTATAGGCCTTCACTTCATCGGCCGTCATGTTGCGTGACTTTAATTCAGAAAAAACACCCATTTCACGAATGCGGCGGGTAATCAGTTGGTTATATTGGCTACCGTAGTCTAGTACAAGAACTTTATCGGCGTTTACATTAGCCATGCATTGTACTCCCTTTTATCCATTATGCGCATTTGCGCGAATTTATTGCGCGTAATTTGGCGCGATTTTAGTGATTTCAACATCGTGTGGATGTGATTCGCGCAGACCATTATCCGTAATTTGAACAAATTGTGCTGTTAGCTTAAGCTCGACAATCGTTGACGAACCAGTATAGCCCATCCCCGCACGCAAACCACCGTCTGCTTGGAAAATCGCATCATCAATCGACATGTCACCACCAGCAAATGTACCGTCTGCTTCTAGTACTTCACCCTTCAGTAAATCAGCTACCAAAATGGCATCAGCACCAGCAGAAATAGCTTTCACAACGTCACCTGAATAGTGTACGCCACCAGTGGCAATCACTGCCTTATCATAGTCAGCTGCCACTTCAGCAATGGCCATTGTCGTCGTCAAGAATGGGTAAAAGGCGTTGTTTGGTAATTGTGAATCGACTGAACGACCAGCAATCACGGCATCGACACCGTCTTGATAAAGCGCACCAGCAATACCTTGATCTTCAACCACCCCAACAGCGATAAACGTCGTTGGAAAGGCTTTACGTACCGCTTTAACAATATCATTAGTTTCTTTGTTCAAGCCAGCTTGCAAGTAGAAGAAAATCGCATCAGCACCGGCTGCAACGAGTTCGGCTACGCGTTCTTGAGCCCCAGTTGTCAACCAAACTTCAGCCGCAACACGTACGCGACCTTGGGCATCCAAAAAGGCTTTTGGATACTTATCCAAGTCAACCACTGTTGCTTTAGCAGCCGCAACTGCAGCCGCTTGTGCAGCAATATCTTCTTGTTCGGCAATGACACCAAGACCACCATTTAGCGCAGTCGCAGCAACACGGCTATCCGTGGCTGTGCCATTGGCTTCTGCAATCAGTGGGATATTGAGTGTAAAGTTATCTGCAAGTTGTGTCGCCAATGACACGGTATGCGGCAAAACATTTGATGCACCAGGCACTAGCAAGACTTGATCATAGCCTAGGCCCATAATTTCAGTATTTTCAGACATGTTTTTTCTCCGTGAATTTGTCATTAAAAGGTTGGGATCGTGATCGTCTTTTTCACGTTGTCACGTTCTGCTTCATAATCAATTACTTGGATATCACGCATAATTCGGTGGCCCTTTGTCAAATCATCGATTGATTGTTCACCAACTTTGGCCATTTCTTCACGAATTTCTGCCATCATTGTCCCTAACACATCAGCCAAAGCACCCTTATAGGCCACACGCGCTTCAATACCTTCGGGTACCATTTTCTTCGCTTCATTGACTTCGCCTTGGAAATAACGATCCTTTGAACCGGCTTCCATGGCTGCAATTGACCCCATCCCACGGTATGTCTTGTATTGCTTACCGTTATCTTCAAAGACTTCTCCTGGTGTTTCTGCTGTCCCAGAAAACATTGAACCAAGCATCACAGCATTACCACCAGAAGCCAAAGCTTTAATAATATCTTCCGCCGTCTTGGCCCCACCATCAGCGATGATTGACTTGCCACGACGAGCACCTTCTTCAGCAGCATCACGAACTGCTGAAAGTTGTGGTACACCGATACCAGCAACGACACGGGTTGTGCAGATTGAACCAGGGCCAATACCAACTTTAACCACGTCAGCACCAGCTTCATACAAAGCAGCTGCACCAGCCGTTGTGGCAATATTACCCGCAATAATGTTTAATTCTGGAAAGGCCTCACGCACTTCAGACACTTTACGCAACACACCTTCAGAATGACCATGTGCTGAATCCAAAACAATCGCATCAACGCCGGCAGCAACCATTGCTTCAACACGCTTGACTGTATCTGACGTCACACCGACCGCACCCGCCACTAGCAAACGCGCTTGGGCATCAACCGCAGCATTAGGGAATGCCGTCTGATCAAAAGTAGCCGTTTTAACGGCACGAATTTCATCTGCTTGTTCTGCAATAGTCATATTCTTATGCACAACACCTAAGCCACCTAATTTCGCCAATTCTGTGGCAAAACGCGCTTCTGTAACCGTGTCCATTGCAGCTGAAATCAAAGGCAATTGTAACTTTAACGTTGGCGTCAACACCGTGCTGACTGATACATCTTCTGGTTGGATTTGCGCAGTTGCGTCATAAACCAACTTCATATCATCAAAAGTTAAGCCCATCTTGGCAAACTTATTGCGTGCGCTGAACTTAGGCTTTTCGTCGTCTAAGAAAAATTTTTGCATGAGATCCTCCGATTTTAAACGTGATAACAACAGTGCCATGATTATGACTGTGTGTTCACCATTTATTGTTTAGTTAGGCCTTTTTGTCAACACAATTGTTAACGGATCCGCCGATTATGAGATAACAAAATTCGATATTTGGATACAAAAAAAGCATTTGGGATACACAGATCCACAAATGCTTGGCCAGTATTAAAGATACGAGCTAACACTTGCGGATAGTCACGACTTTTGGGGCGTGGTAGAAACTGCTGGCCATTTTCCAGCGATATATCTGCAAATAAACGATTTAGTTATTGGTATTACTTTACAGGTTTTTATGAGAAAAATCAACCCTTTTAATCTCACGAAATCTAGCTAAAATTGCCCGGCAAAACTTGGCATAAATGCAGATGAAATGGTTTCAACACGTACGGTTTCGCCTGGACCTGGGGCCGTCACATAGGCTTGATTACCAATATAAATGGCCACATGATAACTAGCCCCTGGCGTTCCCCAAAAGAGCAAATCACCTGGTTTGGCATCAGCTACCGCTTTCTTTTGAACGTAACCTTCTTGTGCTACCGAAGAATGTGATAGCGTTTTACCAATTGCTTGCTGGAAAACATAGCGCACAAGTCCTGAACAATCAAAACCAGCCAAGTCGTCGCCACCCCAAGCATACGGAATGTGTTGTTGCGTCAACGATTGTGCTAATGCCACAACACTTGGCGTTGCATTTGATACCGTTGGCGTGTTTGTTGGTAACGTCACGGGCTGTGCCGGCTTGGCATCAGTTGCAACATGATCTGATGTATTGTCCACGTTCACATCAGATTGGTGATTATTTTCTGTGGGTTGCGCGACTGTTGATGACGTTGGTTGACGTAACTGATCCCCTGATGACACCACCAAATCCACTGCATCACTGGCCGTTGTGCCAGTCGTCAACGTTGCCGAATCAGTTACCGGACGCGTCACTGGTTCAGTCGCGGTTGGTTGATTAGGTTGCACAAATGGTGCTGATGCCGGTTGTTCGGGTACTGGTTGCACTGTCACATCACTTGGCGTTGTTGTTTCTACTGCTACGCTCGCAGACGCACTGACTGTTGTTTGGTCAGCAGCAATGGTTGGTGCGACAGGTTGTGTATCGACAACTGATGGTGATGCGGTTGCCTGTGTTGTTGGGATTACCAACTGTTGGCCCACAGAAATCAAGTCAGAACCTTGATTATTCGCCACCAGTTCTGCCACACTAACATCATGCGCTTTGGCGATGTCCCAGAGTGAATCGCCATATTGTACGCGATAAATCTCTGGTTTTGTGGTGACGACAGCTTATGGCGTTGTCGGTGTCGACGCCACGATTTTACCCGTGGCAATTTTTAATGGTGCCGTCGCGGTCACACTCGTCTGTATAACTTTGCCTTGTCCAGATAGTGACACAACAGCCTGATTAACTGCCCGTTGGACTGCATCAGCGTGTGCTAAGCCAGTACCAAGACCGGCAACACTCAGTAAGCCCAACCCGGATGCAACGATTTGTTTATCAATTCTTTCCATACCGAATCCCTCTCTTTGCAACAAACTTTAAACTTTCTTAATTATCTTTATTCTATCATAACAATTAAAATTTGGTATACGCATTTACAACAAAAAAACATTGGCTGAAATTAGCCAATGTTTTTACATTTTCTCTAAACGGGCAATCCGTTCTGCAATCGGTGGATGTGTATCAAAAAGATGCGCTTTCTTTTCTAATGGGTTACTAATATAGAGCGCCGCCGATGATGGATCAACATCTTGCATTGGTGGGGCACTGTCTAATTTACGTAACGCTGCAATCAATTCTTGCGGATTACGGGTTAACGCCACACTGCCCGCATCTGCTAAGTATTCACGGTTACGTGAAATAGCCATTTGAATGATCGCTGCAACTAACGGTGCAAACATCATGACCGCCAGTGACAAGACAAAAATAAGAATCTGCCCGCCACCACTATTATTGTCGCGATTATCTCGATCACGGCCGCTCGCGCCAGCGAAAAACCACCAATTACTGCCTAAGTTGGTCAGCATGGTAATCGCTGCTGTTAACGCTAACGCAATTGTTGCAATGCGAATATCATAGTTACGAATATGACTCATTTCATGCGCAATCACACCTTCCAGTTCCTGACGATTCATTAACGCCAGCAGCCCCGTTGTCACGGCCACAGCAGCAGTTTTCGGGCTATTGCCAGTCGCAAAGGCATTCGGACTATCATCTTGAATAATAAACACGCGTGGCATTGGTACTTGTGCCACCATGGCCATGTCTTCAACCGTATGCCAAAGTTCTGGTGCTTGGTCAGCGCGTGTTACCTCAATGGCATGATTCATGGTCATCACCAAATTAGTTGAATTACTCACCATCAATAAACTATAAATAGCGCCAATGACCAACCCACCAACGATTCCCGTTGTCAAAGAACCTAATAACAAGTAACCAACCGCAGCCCCAACAAGCCCAACTAGGATTAAAAAACCAAGCAAAAGGCCAACTGTCCGTCGTTTATTGGATTGTATCTGCTCATATAACATTAAAACTTAACCGTTGGCACTTCTTTCTCAGACTCAGGGACCGCAATAAATTCGCTGGGTTCAAAATGATGGATACCGGCAATAATATTGCTAGGAAAAGCTTGCAACTTCGTGTTATAGCTTGCTGTTGTCGTGTTAAACAATTGCCGTGAGTAGGCAATTTTGTTTTCAGTATTTGTTAATTCTTCTTGCAATTTCGTAAAGTTTGCACTCGCCTTGAGGTCAGGATAAGCTTCAGCAACGGCAAACAAGTGTGTCAAGGCGTTTGACAATTGATCAGAAGCTGCCATTGTGGCCGCAGGGCCTTGCGCACTTGACACATTTGTCCGCGCATCTGTGACAGCTTGCAACGTTGACTTTTCAAAATCAGCATATCCTTTTACCGTATTGACTAAATTAGGAATTAAGTCATTTCGTCGTTTCAATTGCACATCAATTTGGCTCCAAGCCTCTTTGGTCTGCATACGCGACTTAACCAAGCCGTTGTACACGCTAATCCACACAATGGCAACAACTGCAATGATGGCAACGCCAATCAGTAATGTCATATTGATCTCCTTTAAATACATCTGACAACAAAGTACTCGCATCACGCGTTCAGCGTTATCAATCGACAAACACTTCGCGCTTATCTTTTAACCCAACATAGGTCAGCTGTTCAGCGTACCAATAGTAAAAGAACGGCAGTTGCTGTAGTAACGTGAAAATTGTGATAACCTTATCATGATCTATAATATCATAAGTCCATTGCGAATGGCCGTCATCTTGACGATGTTGGGTTAGTTTCAAGGCAATATCACCGATACTAATTTCCGCACCTGAAGTCTCTCCCTGCATCCGCTTGAGCACAAATTGTTGTTTAGCCGCTGTGACAAACAAACTATCTAAGACATAGGCCGGTAAATCCTTTTGCATCATGACTAAGGCCGTTTGTTGCGCCGCGTCAAGTCCCGGCATATCAATATCATAGCCAATATCCCCCAGCTGCATCGCAATGGCCACCAAGCGTTTTTGGAACGTGGTTAGTGCCTCAACCCCGGCAAGTTGGATCGCCTCTGTTTGTACCAATTTGGCAAACTGCTGGGTATCCAAATACAACCGTTGCCGATTCATATCCCAGTAAAGGACACGCAAGTTTTGGGCCGTTTCTTCTAAATAATAACCGCCAGCAGCCAACGGTGCTTTCGTAAAGCGGAAAGCGGCATTGGGCCATTCAGAAAAATGTAACTCCGCCACTTTTTGCCCTTGCGGGAGTGCAATGGTTGTGTCTGAAAGGGAAGCCGCTTCTGATAACTTGGCAAAGGCCACAGTGACCCAGTGCGTGTTGGGAAACCAAAACGGATTGGCAATTCGCATCATCTCAGCTTGATGCATATCGAACGCCAGCATCTTTTGTAAAATATCTAATAATTCGGTTGGTTCTGTCGTTGTGCCCAATGCGTCGACAAGTACTTGCCAACGTTCAAATAACATGAGATCTTTTCTAAGTTGTGCACTATATTGGTTTGTTTCGAAATTATCCATACACACCTAGTCCTTACTAAATTGTGTCAAGTAAGCCACATAGCTATTAGCCAAAGCCGTCGTGAATGCCGGCACTGTTTCAAATTGGCTCAAAATGGCTTGCAATTCAAGTTGGCGTAGCGCATCTTCTTTTTCCAAAGTGAGTAATTCTTCTTGTTGGACAGCCAACTTCTTTTCCACTTCAGGCACTCTTTTTTGCGTCGCCAATAATAGTTCGCGTTTTTTTTCCAAGCTTTCACGAGTCGCCTTATCATTTCGGCCAAACAGACCCGATTTGTTGGCCTGCAACGCATTAATTTGATCTTCAAGGACCTGCAATTCTAGCCGTCGCTTGGTATCATCAGCCAAAAAAGCCTCTAGTCCCATGATAATTTGATTGACTTCTTGGATATGCGCTGCATTCAAACTATCGCCGTTGGCTAATTGCGCGGTTTGTGTCAATTCTGTCACCACTTTTTGGTCATAATCAATGGTAATCGTGAGCACATTTAAAACGCCGAGTTGCCGATGATGCCACCAGTCACCAAGATAAACCCGATACAATATGGGATTTTCGTCATCTTGTTCAAAACGTAGAAAATCAAAAGTTGCCGTTAAGTAGGCCAATAATTCTGGCGCTAAAAAGTGCGCAATATCTTGCTGAATATCAGCGACTAAACTCGCCAGTTCCTGATTACTGTCAGCATGCGCGCGTTGTCGAATTTGTTCATTATATTTTTTTGAATCGAGCAATTCATAGACCAATGGCACTTGATTTGTCGAAATTGCTGTCTGCAATTGGCCCAAATACAAAATTTTGTGATCTAATTGATTAATTAACTCTGGTTGCAAAACGGTTTGCGTGTCTTGATTTGTCATAACAGACCTCCTATCGCACAAAACTTATTTTTAGCATACACCAACCCTGCATTGAAAAGTAGTCTATTAATAATTTTTTATCTACTTCATTTGGCGTCAAAAAAAACGACGAGTCACTCATCGTTTTGGTTGTAATATAGCGGGGATCCGGTCCATGCGCGGTCCAAGAAGATCATCCCCAAATCCCATTTTAAGATAAATGATTGCGACAACAATGCCACCAATGCCGGCACTTAAGAACGTTGTCAACGTGACAGACAATTTGGTATCCATTGGGAATATAAAGTTGCTCATCAAAAACACAATCCCGTAGGCTACCGCTGCCATCACTAAGGCACCCATGAATAATTGCCAGAGTTCTCTACCAAGCGACCCCAATGACACGCCATACGCCGCATTGAGATAATCTAGCATAAAGGCAATCGCTACGGTCATCCCAATGACACTTGCAATTAACGCGCCCATGCCCTCAAAATAGCGAATCATCGGTACTTGCAAAACAATTTTGACTAACAAGCCGTAAACAAACGCCTTAATCACAATGGAAACTTCCGATAATGCTTGTAAAATAAATGCCAGTAACATAAACAAACTAAAGACAATGGCCAAAATTGTTGAATATTGTAGTAAGTAAATGCCCTCTTGATTTGATACATCAATTGGATAAAACATCTTATACAACGGTGAGGCAATCGCAAACATCCCCAAAGCGCTTGGCAACATCACAATCGCAAACAGCTTAATGACCTGCTTAAGCTGTTGTTGAATATCGGCGTGTGTCAAAGTCGCCTTACTACCCGACAGCATTGGCAAAGCAGTTGCGGCGATACTTGTCGAAAATGGCACAATGATCATAATCAACTTATTCGGATTGGCACTAAACAAGGCAAAATCTGTCTGTAACTGTGCATTCGTCATAGCAAAAAAATGACTCATCACATTAAAATAAGTATATTGATCGACTAATTGGAACAGTGTGATAGCGGAACCAATAATAATAAACGGCCAAGATTCTTTTAAAATATCCAGGATTAATTTTAAGGTTGGTGTTTTGACGTGTGGCGCATCATGTGGCATTGGCTGCATCACAATGTTGTGATACTTAATCCAGCCCCAACCAAGCACCAGCATACTAAACAGCGCACCGATGAAGGCCGCAAAGGTTGACTGCACCACAACGGCACTCCAGTTACCCGGCGTCGCTTTCAAAATAATCACCGCACTCACCAACATATAGATGATACGTGCAATTTGTTCAACAATTTGAGACAAAGCCGACACGCTCATCAACTGATAACCCTGAAAAATGCCGCGCAACATCGACATTAATGGGAAAATTGCTACGGCCGGTGCCAAAGAATGGAGCACTGGGATAAAGTTAGGATCCCCCATGGCCAACCAAGGCGTTAACACATAAATCGTGGCCCCAAAGACCAATCCCAAAAATACCCCTAAAATCAAGGAGTGCCGCGTTAATTGTCGTGATTGATGCACATCACGTTGCGCATGATATTGCGCCACCAACTTTGAAATAGCAGCTGGGACACCAAACGTTGCAATGGCCAAGAAAACAGCATAAATATTGTACCCCTGGCCAAACAAACCATTAGCCCGGTTTGAATCAGCACCTAACAGCGCCATCCAGGGCACAATATAAACCGCGCCAAGAATACGAGAAATAATATTCCCTGCTGACAGCCAAGCTGAGCCTTTGATCAGCGTCGCTTGCACCTGATCTTGTGCTGACTTTGTGGCGTCTGGTTGAGGCGTAGGCGCTTTTTTGGGCGTCACAACCGTTTTGATGTCGCTCGCGAACGGATCGGCAGCTTGCGAAGACTGCAACTGGGGCTTCTTTTTCCGAATGTTTTGACGCGCTTGGTCATTCTGTGCTTGCATTGCCGCTAATTGTTCAGCAGCGCGTTGTGTTTGTCCCTGAGGCTGCGGGCGTTTTGATTGTGGTTGACGAGCAGCTGAACTATTATCAGGTTGTTTTTTTGCTTGGATGCGTTGACGGGCGCGGGCTAGAATTTCATCTGCACTTAATATCTGGCCGTCCACATTGATTTTATCAACATGCTTTCCTTGCATTTTTGAATCGCTTGGATGCTGTTCATCCGTCATGTGTGTACTCCTCTTGCATTATGTACGCTGGTAATGGCTTACCAGCATTTTAAATCATCTTTTAGCCAACAACAATGTTGACAAATTTGCCTGGAATGGCGATGACCTTGCGGATTGTCTTATCCGCGATAAACTTTTGAACGTTATCATCTGCTTTAGCCGCAGCAATCATGCCATCTTGATCGATATCACGCGCCACTGTGGCCTTCCCACGCACTTTACCGTTGACTTGGAAAATAATCTCAACCGTATCTTCAACAAGTTGTGCTGGATCATAAGTTGGCCAAGCCACATATGAAATAGAAGCTTCTTGTCCCAAACGGACCCATAGTTCTTCTGATAGATGCGGTGCAAATGGTGCCAATAGTTGCACAAAGCCTGTCATGTAATCCAAGAACAAGCTGTCGGCCTTATAGGCTTCATTGACAAACACCATCATTTGAGAAATTGCCGTGTTAAAGCGCATGTTTTCAAGATCTTCCGTGACCTTTTTCACCGTTTGATGATAAATCTTATCCAACTCACCGGAATTAACCGTCGTAACACGGTCACGTAGTTGACCGTCATCATCAATCAACAAGCGCCAAACACGATCTAACCAACGGCGTGAGCCCGTAATGCCTTCTTCAGACCATGGCTTGCTTTGTGTCAATGGTCCCATGAACATTTCATACACTCGCAGCGTATCGGCACCAAATTCAGCCACGATATCATCCGGATTGACCACGTTACCCTTTGACTTCGACATCTTTTCATGGTTCTCACCAAGAATCATACCTTGGTTGACCAACTTTTGGAAGGGTTCCTTTGTTGGCACAACGCCAAGATCATACAAGAACTTGTGCCAGAAACGCGCGTACAATAAGTGTAACACAGCATGTTCGGCCCCGCCAACGTACAAGTCAACATTCATCCAATACTTTAATTTCTCGGGATCAGCCAATTGTTCTTGGTTACGTGGATCAATATAACGCAAGAAATACCATGATGAACCAGCCCATTGTGGCATCGTATTAGTTTCACGACGGCCCTTCACGCCATCTTCACGGGTTACTTCTAACCAATCGGTTAGGTTTGCCAGTGGTGATTCACCATTACCTGAAGGTCGTAGTTCAGTTGCACGTGGCAAAAGCAATGGTAATTCGGCTTCAGGCACAAGACTCTTCGTCCCGTCTTCCCAATGAATGACTGGAATTGGTTCACCCCAATAACGTTGCCGTGAGAAGACCCAGTCACGCAAACGGAAGTTTGTTTGTGCGTGTCCTGCTTGATGGGCTTCCAACCAAGTAATCATCTCATCAATTGCTGTTGCTTTATCTAAGCCATCCAAAAATTCTGAGTTGATGTGCACACCATCGCCAGTGTATGGTGCTTCGGTAATATCGCCACCAGCAATCACCGGCTTAATATCGAGACCGAACTTCTTGGCAAACTCATAATCACGCTCATCATGGGCTGGTACCGCCATGATAGCCCCCGTCCCATAAGAAGCCAAAACATAATCAGCAATCCAAATGGGTAATTGTTCGCCGTTGACGGGATTAATGCCATAAGCACCAGTGAAGACACCAGTCTTATCCTTGTTCAAATCCGTCCGTTCAAGATCTGACTTTGCGGCAATTGACGCACGGTAATCGGCCACTGCTTGGGCTTGTTCGGCTGACACAATTTGATCAACCAATGGATGTTCAGGCGCTAACACCATATAACTTGCGCCAAAAAGCGTGTCCGGCCGTGTTGTGTAGACTTCGATCTTGTCGTCAGTATTAGCAACGTCAAAGAAAACTGCAGCCCCCTTTGAACGACCAATCCAATTACGTTGTTGTTCTTTAATCGCTTCTGGCCAATCCAAGTCTTCTAAATCGTCAACCAAACGATCAGCGTACGCTGTAATCTTTAAGACCCATTGACGCAAGGCTTTACGTTCAACAGGGTTACCAGAACGCTCTGACTTCCCATCAATCACTTCTTCATTGGCCAAAACCACACGGTCAATCGGATCCCAGTTGACCATCATGTTAGACTCGTAAGCCAAACCTTTTTCGTACAACTTTTCAAAAATCCATTGTGTCCACTTATAATATTCTGGATCGGTTGTGTTAATTTCACGATCCCAATCATATGACAAGCCCAAAGCTTTGATTTGTTCACGGAAATGGTCAATGTTTTCGCTAGTGAAGTCTGCTGGATTATGCCCCGTCTTCATTGCATATTGTTCCGCAGGTAAACCAAACGCATCCCAGCCCATTGGATGTAAGACATTATACCCATTGGCACGCTTAAAGCGACTCATAATATCCGTGGCCGTGTAGCCTTCGGGGTGTCCCACGTGCAAGCCTTGGCCTGATGGATAAGGGAACATATCCATGGCATAATACTTGGGCTTGCTGGTGTCATCTGTCGTCGCAAAAGTTTGGTGTTCATCCCAAAACTTTTGCCACTTTTGCTCGATTTGTTGATGTTCGTATGGCATGTTTGTTGATGTGATAGGCTGTTAACAGCCTATCACGTTCCTCCTGAAAAATTTAATCACATTTAGGCTAAAAAATCGCCCTATGTCACACTAAAAAGTGTGACATAGGGCGATTTAACGCGGTACCACCTATGTTCACGTATTCCTACGCCTCAAAAGTCTTAACGCGACGCCACGTCAAAAGCTACTGTTAGTTCACTCTCAATTGCTTTAACCGAGTTCCACATGTTGCTTGGTAGACTTGCACCACCGTCTACTCTCTGAATGCCACGCGATGTGTACTAATGCTAAATATAATGCTCTAATTATATCACGTTTTCTGTAAATCAGGTATACTATATATTATGCTTAAGAAACAAAATTTTGACTTATTTTTAACTGTTTTTGCCGCTTTAACCTTCACGGTGTTACTCATTGGTATCCTGACCAAAGCCACCTGGTTAGCGCAATTGAATCATATCGGTCAGCTGGTCATTCAACAGCGCTCACCGCAGTTAAATACCCTATTTATGACCGTAACACAATTAGGTAGTATCGCCATCAGCACCGGTCTAACCACGTTAATTGCCGTCATTTTAATCAGTCAACGGCAATGGCGTTGGGCCAGTTTTATCGTGACTAATGTCGCCATTTTTGCTGGACTAGGAACTGCTCTCATTAAAAACTGGGTGCAAAATCCGCGGCCACAGCCACAACTTTTACCTGAGACAGGCTACAGCTTCCCTTCTGGTCACAGTATGGTGGCAGTTTTACTCTACGGCACCCTGATTCTAATGGGACAACATTTTGTACAAAAACGTTGGTGCCGTTATCTCATGATTACGGTTTTAGCGTTCATTATCTGTCTCATTCCAATTAGTCGTGTTTATCTTAATGTCCATTATCTCAGCGATGTCCTGGCCGGCCTATCACTCGGCTGGATATTACTCAGACTCTCTTATTACCTATTTTTTGGAGAACAGTATGCTACCAACAACACATAACTTAGTCCATCAATTAATCGAACAAACCGTGCATGTTGGCGACACAACCATTGATGGTACCACTGCCAACGGCATTAACACGCGCTTTTTGGCAACGCGTGTCGGTCCAACTGGTCGTGTCTTAAGTTACACCGCCACCAAAGATAATGCGAATGCAGCTGCCGCTTCACTTTTTATGAGTGGTTTGTCTGAACGTGTCACCTTACTCGGAAAAACAATTGATCGGCAATTCGTCACCGAATTAGGACCTCAATCACAGGCACGCATTGCCATTTTTGATTATTCTCAAGCCGCACAAAATGCAGCGGATCGGCCGGTTGATTATCTGGACCAAATTGATCGCGTTTTGCCCCGTTTAACCCACGGTGGCCTCCTGATTGTCCTGTTTAGTGAGACCCCTGCTGATTGGCAAACTTATCAAAAAAGTCTCCTGAAAGCCGACTATCAGCAAGCGGCCTATCTCACGGAAGCCGCCCAAGCTTATCTCATTGAACGCATTTAAGGAGTTCAGACATGCACAAGAAAAAACAATATGTCGGGGTTGCTGCCATGGCAGTCCTCTTAGTCGCCATTCTAATCGGTATCTTAGTCTTAACGACCAAAGACCAACAGACCGAAACAACTGCGCAAACCGCCACCTCACAAACAAAAAAAGATCCTAATTTAGACAAAGTCCCTTTGCCACAACTTAATGATACGGTCGCAGATAATGAAAGCGAAGTGCGTATCAGTACGACGATGGGCGATATCACCATTAAGTTGTTCAACCAATATGCCCCACTCGCAGTTGAGAACTTCCTCACCCATGCCAAAGATGGTTACTATAACAACACCATTTTCCATCGTGTCATTAATGATTTCATGATTCAAGGTGGTGATCCGAAGGGTAACGGTTCTGGTGGCACATCAATTTGGCATGATAAGAACACAGCGATCGACAGTGGTAACGGTTTTAAAAATGAGACCAGTTCATCCCTGTATAATATTCGTGGTGCGTTATCAATGGCCAATGCTGGTCCAGATACAAACGGGTCACAATTCTTTATTAATCAAAATAAAAGCGATCAAACCAAAAAAATTGATCAAAACAACTATCCAGCCAAAATTGTAGACGCTTACAAACATGGTGGTAATCCATCGCTTGATGGTAGTTATACCGTGTTTGGTCAAGTGATTGCCGGTATGGACGTTGTTGATAAAATTGCAGCACAAAAAGTTAAAGCAAGTGGTGAAGGGTCAACACCGGTTGATCCAGTTAAAATCACTGGTATTACAATTCTCAAAGAAGCCAAATAAAAAAGCACCTGCGGGTGCTTTTTTTATGTCTTATTGCGGTAATTCGCCGGTTCTTAGGACTAAGACATCAACTGCGGCTGATTTTGTCACATAGGATGGTACTGTCCCTGCCATTGCACGTTGTAGGCGGCTTAAGCCTGTTTCACCAACAACGATAAGATCATTATGATGATCTTTTGGAAAGTCATTGGCAATTACTTTTTTAGGGGTCCCAAAACGCACGTGAATATCCACATCATCATGACCAATACTGCGGGCGTAGGCATAGGCCGTCTGAATAGCGGCTTCAGCATCTTGTTCCATTTGATACACAATGTCTGCATTCATCACCATCGTGCCAAAGTAGCCACCACTTGTATCGACGACATTCAAAATATCTAAATGGGCGTTTGGCGCCATCTCATGCGCCCGTTTGATTAACAAATTGGCAACATTTGAGCCATCAATTGCAACTAAAATATTTTTATAGGCCATCTCACTTATGCTGTTGCATTAGGTTACGCAACATACTCCTTAACTTATGATCTTATAAGCCCATTATACCGCTTTTCTCACTGTAATGTAAGCGCTTTACTTATGTTGCATTTATTGCTGTAAATTTTGCCGTAACAAGAATGCTGGTCCATGTTCCTGACCAATAATGATTTCATCAGCGATATTCAAAAAGAGGCCATGTTCAACAACGCCCACGCGACCGTCTAAATATTTCCCAAGTTCTTCTGGTTGGTCAATAACCTCTAAATGTAAATCAACAATGTAGTGTCCCATATCCGTGACCACTGGTTCGCCGTCTTTAAGCCGCAACACTGGATGTAGTTGCTGTTGCGCAAATTCCGCAACCAATTTACCATGCCCAAATGGTACAATTTCAACCGGTAAGGGAAAACTGCCTAATCGCTGATGCACCTTTTGTTGATCGACAATCCAAACAATGCGCTTTGAGTTTTTAGCGACAATTTTTTCCATCAAAAAGGCCGCACCACCACCCTTAATCCCATTCATTTGAACATCAACTTCATCGGCCCCATCCACCGTTAAATCAATTGTAGGCGCATCATCAATGTCCACAATTGTAATACCTAGCGCTTGGGCTTGCGCGGCTGTTTTAAAAGATGTTGTCACACCGATAATGTGCAGCTGTTCCTCACGGATGCGTGCAGCTAACGCCTCTAAGAAGTAGGCCACCGTCGAACCCGTCCCCAAACCAACTGTCATCCCATCAGTAATCAGTTGCGCGGCTGTTTCGCCAGCCTGTCGTTTTTCGTCATTAATCGTTATCATACCCTCATGATAACAAAAAACACGGTGAAATATAACCGTGTCATGCAAATTATAAAACTTTCTGTAGGAAATCTTGGGCACGTGCTGTCGTTGGTGCTGCAAAGAATTGTTCCGGCGTAGCCACTTCCTGTAGCCCACCATCGGCTATAAACCAAATGGTATCGGCCACTTCGCGGGCAAACCCCATTTCGTGCGTGACAACCAACATGGTCATCCCATTTTCAGCAAGTTGATTCATAACCTGAAGCACTTCACCGACCATTTCTGGATCTAACGCACTCGTTGGTTCATCAAATAACATCACGTCAGGCGACATCGCCAACGCCCGCGCAATCGCCACACGTTGTTTTTGCCCACCAGATAAACTAGCCGGATAGGCATCCTGCTTATCGGCTAAGCCGACTTGTGCCAACAATTTCTGACCAAACTCAGTGGCAGCCTGATCAGATAACTTTTTCACTTGAACCGGTGCCAGCTTAATATTTTCTAAGACTGTTAAATTAGGAAATAGATTGAAGTTTTGAAAAACCATCCCCATTTTTTCACGTAGTTGATCCAATGCTTTCTCGCTCAAATTGGTCAATTCGTTACCTTCAAAAATGACTTGGCCGCTCGTTGGCGCATCCAGTAAGTTAACCGCCCGTAAAAAGGTTGATTTACCAGCACCAGATGGGCCAAGAATGGCAATTACCTCGCCCTGTTTGACCTGTGCATTCACGTGATCAAAAATTACCTTATCACCATATTGTTTTTTTAAATCAACGATTTTTAATAATTCAGTCATTGCCTTACTCCTTTGATCTCTAGCTTTAATTATACACACTCACAATAAATATGCATTTAATATACGAAAAACTTTTGAATATTTGTATATTTTTGCATATAAAGTGCGTTATACTATCAAGAACGGAGGTGAACTATGGCAAAAATTGTAACGCGCGAAGAACAGAACGTCAATCCATTGGATCAACTGATCTCATTACCGGATGAAACGGCAGATGATGCCCGTTCAGCTGCCTTGGGTCGCGCCCAAGCAGATGATCAAGCAGATAACTAACCCCAAGGATAACAATAAGTTATCCTATTTTTTTTGCATAAAAAAAACACATACAATGTATGTGTTTTTAAAACTAATCGTTAATATTATTCTTCGATTTCAGTAACTGTTCCGGCACCAACAGTGTGGCCACCTTCACGAACAGTAAACTTCAAACCTTGTTCGATAGCGACTGGTGAGATCAATTCGATTTCGAATGTCACTTGGTCACCAGGCATAACCATTTCTACGCCTTCTGGCAATTGCACAACACCAGTAACGTCTGTTGTGTGGAAGTAGAATTGTGGACGATAGTTAGTAAAGAATGGTGTGTGACGTCCGCCTTCTTCCTTAGAAAGGACATAGACTTCGGCCTTGAACTTCTTGTGTGTGTTGATTGAACCTGGCTTTGCCAAAACTTGACCACGTTCGATTTCGTTACGGTCAACACCACGCAACAATGCACCGATGTTATCACCCGCTTGAGCTTCTTCCAAAGTCTTACGGAACATTTCGATACCTGTAACAGTTGTCTTCTTAACTTCATCCTTCAAGCCAACGATTTCAACTTCAGTACCAGTAGTCAATACACCACGGTCAACACGACCAGAAGCAACTGTACCACGACCAGTGATTGTGAAGACGTCTTCGACAGGCATCAAGAATGGCTTTTCAATTTCACGCTTTGGTTCTGGAATGTATGAATCAACAGTATCCATCAATTCTTCGATAACCTTAACTTGTTCAGCGTCACCTTCAAGTGCCTTCAAAGCTGAACCCTTGATTACAGGAATGTCATCGCCTGGGAAGTCATATTCTGACAACAATTCGCGAACTTCCATCTCAACCAATTCAACCAATTCTTCGTCATCGACCAAATCAGTCTTGTTCAAGAAGACAACCAAGTAGTCAACACCAACTTGACGTGCCAACAAGATGTGTTCACGTGTTTGTGGCATAGGACCATCAGTTGCGGCAACAACCAAGATAGCACCGTCCATTTGAGCGGCACCAGTGATCATGTTCTTAACGTAATCGGCGTGACCAGGGGCATCGATGTGGGCATAGTGACGTGATTCTGTTTCATATTCGATGTGTGAAGTGTTGATCGTGATACCACGTTCCTTTTCTTCAGGCGCGTTATCGATTTCAGCAAAATCAGTTGCGGCGATCCCTTGCTTTTCAGCCAATACCTTTGAGATTGCGGCAGTCAAAGTCGTCTTTCCGTGATCGACGTGTCCAATCGTACCAATGTTAACGTGGGGCTTTGTGCGAACGTAAGTTTCCTTAGCCAATGTAGTTTCCTCCAAAATTCATTTACCAGTAATCTGGAAAATGTTTATAAATATATTTTACAACGCAAGCCATTAAAAGACAACAGTTAATTGCGTTTTTCCGGCTCTTTAAGCCAAAAATTATTATACCGACATATTAATAAAATGTAAATAGGTTGCGTCTAGTTTTTAAAGAAATTTGTCGTCAAATCTCTGACAATTTCATGCCACTTTTTCTGTTCGGCCATCTCCGAAAAATTGGGCCGTTCATAATATTGATCGACGCTTGCCTCTACCCAACCTTCTGGATCAGTTACCACGTCATTAACCCTCGGATACAATAACGTGAGCTCAAAACGTACTTGTTGGGCCAGCATTTCAAGGGCAATGGGATCATCTTGCCCAACTTTTTCATCCAAATAATCGGCAATTTCTTCAAAAATTTCTGAATCTGTGAGTAGCGGCAGCTCGTCGAGTTGAATCGTGTAAAGGTTATCATCTAACCAACGGTATTGAACCGGATCGCTCACCCGTAATTTTTGTAAATCCTCTAGCAAGGTCGCCCGAATAATTGGCGTGGCATACGGATCAATGAGCAAGTAAAATGCACCGACAATAAATTCAGCTACTGGTAAGTGACGGGCTGATTCATAACGATCACGTTGTTCCGTGATGCTGTAGTCACTCAGGTGATAAAACTGACGTGCAATTGTTTGAAAAGTATTTGCCATATCGACGCGAGCCCGATCTTCGGCCGCCCGAATCTCTTCCAGGACGTCATTTTGGACACTTCCCTCATCCCAAAGCATCGCGAGTTGCTGCGCGTAAACAAAGTTTTGATTTTGAACAGCTAAGGCCACAACCATCCGAAAATCTGGTTCTGATTCCAAATAATTCAACAAAAAATCGTCGGCATAAGAAGCAGCTAATTGATACTGTTCATCCACAAATAGCGCCGTTACCAAGCGATAGTTAATTTCAAATGTTGCAAGTGCTTCGTAAACGGCAGTCAATGTCTCAGCAGCATCATGCCAATTTTCTTGCTTCATTTCTGTTTGTGCACGCGCCATCAATTGTTGCATCTCTGGCGTCAAATGCTCTTCTAATGCCATAAACTATATGGACTTGCCATGGTATTCAATGACAAGCCACGATCCTTTCTGACAGTCGCCTATTGTCCTGATTCTGTTTGTGTTTGACCCTCAGCTGGCTTTGCTGGTGCTTTTTTAGGCCGCTTTTTGGCTGGCTTTGTAGTCTTTGGTGTCTTTGAATCAGCCGTTTTGTTTGGCTTTCCTTGTCGCTTTTGTGGCGCATTTGGGTTAGTGTTCGCATTGGTTTTGTGTGCCGTTGGGCGACGGTTTTGGTTCACTTCCATTACCACCGGCATCACCATTGGGCGACGACGAGTTTGTTCAAAGAGATAACGTGACAAAACTTCACGCACGCCATTCTTTAATTCGTTCCAGTCAAAACTCTTAGTCGTGTTCAAATACTTTTCGATTTGGCTAACCGTTAAGTCTGCCGCCTCTTTCATCAAATCACGGTTGGCCTTAACATAGACAAATCCACGCGAAGTCAATTTTGGCTTTGACACCACTTGACGCTTTTTACGGTCAATGGTCACAACTGAAACAAAAATACCATCTTCCGACAAAATGCGACGATCACGTAACACGACATTACCAATATCACCAATACCAGCACCATCGATTAACGTTTCCCCAATGGTGAATGAATCTTTCAATTCAAAATGATCGCCTAACCACGTGAATTGATCACCCTTCATGGCCATCATGATATGATCAGGCGCAACGTTAACTTCTTCAGCCGCTGCACGGGCTGAATTCATGACACGATATTCACCTTGAATTGGCATAAAGTACTCGGGTTGCAAAACATTTATCATCATTTGCAAGTCATTGCGTGAGGCATGACCACTTGAACGCAAATCTGTACTAATCTGTTTGACGTCAGCGCCTTGCTTAAACAACATATCACGTGTTTTAGCCACGATGCCTTCCATTGCCGTTGACGGTGTCGTGGTAATAAACACCAAATCGGCTTCCCCGATACGAATATAAGGATCTTCCGCATTAGCCATCCGATTGAGATGCTTAATCGGTTCTCCCATGCGTCCAGTTTCCAAAATAACCGTTTCAGCGACGGGCAAGTTTTTAGCATTTTTCAAATTCACAAAAAGCTTACTTTCTGGAATAGGCAAATGCAATTTGCGTAAACGAATCGCTGTGCGCACAACGTTTTCAATGTCATTTCCTGACAACACAAGTTGCCGCTTGGTCGCCACTGTGGCATCAATGACTTGTTGAATACGTTGAATATTTGAGGCTACCGCCGCTACAATAATACGCTTTTGTTTATTATCGCGGAAAGTATCTAAAATATAGTCACCAATTTTGGATTCATTAACCGAATCGCCTTCATTACCTGTCCCAGCAGCATCGCCTAACAGTGCCAACACTTTGCCTTGCCCAACTTCCACCAAACGTGCAATGTCGGTACGATAACTTTGATTAGCAGTTTGATCAAACTTAAAGTCACCTGTATACACAATTTGACCATAAGGTGTGCCCAGGACAACTCCAAGTGAATCTGGAATTGAATGCGTCGTATTAAAAAATGATACGGTGACATCACCAAAATCTATTTCTGTTTTCTCATTAATAACATGATAGTCATCATAATCTGCCAGTGCTGGCTGTTCCTTAATCGCAAGCTTAGCAAGCTCAATGGTCAACTCAGACCCGAAAATTGGGACGTTGACTTGTTGCAAAAAATAAGGCAAGGCGCCAATGGCATCTGCGTGCCCATGTGATAAGAAAACACCAGCAATTTTATCACTGTTTTTAATCAAATACTCAAAATCAGGTACGACAACATCAACACCAAGTTGATCTGTTTCTGGATATTTGAGTCCTGCATCAAAAATAAAAATTTCATCATTAACGGTCACGGCATACATGTTTTTCCCGTTTTCACGCACGCCACCGAAAGGGATTATACTTAAATCTGTCATTGTTTCTTCCTTTGTTCATCGGCTTTTAATTGAGCCATTTTTTCTTCGTAAATATAACAAGCGGACGCGACTAGTTTCTAAAACGTTGCGTTAGTCCAATTTTTTGTCTCGATACGTAATTAAATCTATTTTAACATACTTTTACATTTTTCTGTTATCATTATCTATGGAAAGGAGTTGTGGCAAGCTTTACGCCACATCACATTTACTTATGCAACGTCGACCATTTAAGCAGTCTCACAAACTGCGCAACACACTCATTGCGATTGCCATCGTCGCGATCGCGCTTATTGTCATTTTCACTTTGCTGGGACGTTCTTCTGGCCAATCGCAAGATCAACAAGCCGTATCGTCTTCTTCACAGACTAAAAAGACTAAAACGGCTAAAAAGGCCAGTTCTGCACTGGTTGCATCAGAATCTTCTGTCATTGATGACACCACGGCTAGCACGTCAACTAGTGTGGTACCCACACCACCAGCGGCGAGTTCTGCTGCCTCGTCAGTGATTAGCGCCGCAAAAGAAGAAGCTACTGGCACACCCATCACAGCTGAAACACCGGCCACAGCTGCCTCATCAAATCCAGCTGTCAGCTCAAGCGCCGCACCGGTGGCTAAGACATTTGGTAATTGGTCATTAGCGACTTATAATGCTGTCAACATTGGGTCAGCGACCTACGAACAAATCAAAGCCACTTATGGTGTCCCAACTTACATGACAGCCAGTGATCAATTGTATGCCACTTGGCAAAGTACTTCTGGACAACGGGTTTCAATTACCTTTACCCCAACAGGGACTGACAATATTCAACTGATTGCGACAAATAAGTCAGAATCTGGCTTACAATAAGCAACAAAAAAACAATGGCTTATCCTCACGATAAGCCATTGTTTTTTATTGGATTTATAGCAAATAAAAAAACACGGGAACCCGTGTTTTTAAAAGCAATCTTAACGATCAACCTTAACAGTTGTTTCCAAAGTTGCAGCGACACGTTCTTGTACCAAAACGTTGTCTGATGCCAAAGCAGCCTTAGCTTGTTCAGCCAACTTTGCAAAAGTATCGAAATCAGTCACAGCAATATCAGCCAACATCTTACGGTTCAATTCAACACCAGCAAGTGTCAAACCGTGCATCAACTTTGAGTATGACAAACCGTTAATACGTGCTGCAGCGTTAATACGTGCAATCCACAACTTACGGAAGTTACGCTTTGTGTTCTTACGATCACGGTATGCGTACAAGTATGACTTCCATACTTGTTGCTTAGCAACCTTAAAATTAATACGACGTTGTCCACGGTAACCCTTGGCCAACTTAACCATCTTCTTACGACGTGCGCGTGTAACTGTACCACCCTTAACTCGCATGGGTAATTCCTCCTGAAATTTTATAAATAATTGGTTGGATTAAAATCCAAAATGTAGATAGATGAACTATCGCAACGCGAATTAGATGTTTGCCAACAACTTAGCGTATGTCTTAACAGTTGTCTTGTCCATCATGTGTGTACCACGCAAGTGGCGACGTTGCTTCTTTGTCTTACCATGGAAACGGTGTGACGTATAAGCTGAAGCTGACTTGAAGCCACCATTGGCTGTCTTCTTAAAGCGCTTTGCTGATGCGCGGTGTGTCTTCATCTTTGGCATGTGACTAATTCTCCTACTATGTGATTTTGTTTAAGCTTGAAAACAAGCGGTTAAACCTTTAATTACTTGGCATCTTTAGGTGCCAAGACCAAAAACATTTGGCGGCCGTCCATCTTGGCACGCTGTTCAACCTTGGCAATATCGTCAAGTTCTGCGGCCATCCGGTCTAATACTTGACGTCCGATGTCTTGGTGCGTAATCATACGACCACGGAAACGCAAGTTCAACTTAACCTTGTTACCTTGTGACAGGAACTTGATAGCAGCCTTCTTACGTGTCTCGAAATCGCCTGAGTCAATGACCGGTGACATACGAACTTCCTTCACTTGCACGATCTTTTGGTTCTTGCGTTGTTCTTTTTGCTTCTTTTGCGCTTCGAACTTTGCTTTTCCCCAATCCATAATCTTGGCAACCGGTGGTTCAGCATTGGCTTGTACCAATACCAAATCTTGGTCTAAATCGTTAGCAATCTCTTGTGCGTCTCGTGTTGACATTTCTGTCTGCTTTCCGTCATGGATCAGCAATACACGAGGGGCGCGAATATTATCGTTGATTAAATCAACTTGTCGTGGTTGACGTGCTATTGTCAGGCACCTCCAAATTTATTTTGTGAATCAAGAAGAAAAGTGGGTAAAGAACCTAATCTTCACCCACTTCAACACTTGCAATCCTTCCGGATAACTGTATCTGCCAGGCGACTTTGTCACATGGCGAGAAGCGGGTGCTTCTACTTGTTCAACAAATACTAGTTTAGCGTATTACACACTCAGTGTCAAGCCTCTTGCTGATTAATTTGAATCAATCGAATACCATAATGGAAAATAACCAACACGGCAAATTGGGTGCCGGCAAATAGAATCATAAAGGCCAACATATGATAACTCAACGAGAAAACAATATTGCGCATCACGTTATCAAGATGAAAAAAGATATCCCATGAATTCAGGCGCAAATAACGCCCAAGATAGATTCCAAACGCTGACACGATTGACACCGCTGCCGTCGTCAGGAAATAGACCAGATGGGCATGGCGTTTAAAAATCGTTTGCGTGATGATTTCCAAACTCAAAATACCAAGCCCCACCCCCATAAAGATCCCAGTTGCCAGCACCGCGTAATTAAAGAATTGCGTCGCTTGATCGAGATTGGTCCCGATAGCATAAAGATGGATAAAGTCTGTCATCATATACATGGTATTTGGAAAAAACAATAACCAGAGTGCCATGAATAATCCCTTAATAATCCGAACACGTGTCAGCGACACAATAATAGCAAAATCAAATGGTAGTAACGCCAAAAAGACATTCCAATTTAAAAATGTAAAACGTGTGGGTGTCAAATGTACGAAGATAAAGAATAAAACAACCATGACATGAATGATGGCAATATTGAAATACTTGTTATTCATAACGTCACGCCCCTTTTTTTACAATGGTACTAGTGTAGCATAATTCATAAAAACGGTTCAATCATATCACTTGATTGAACCGTTTTTATGAGATTATTTGGCCAGTGTTTTTGGCTGTCGGTAAGCCACTGCACCAAAAAGCAGTAACCATAACGTTGCCCCAATTGCAGGGACACGTGACTCAACATTGAAAAATAGTGTCATAAAGACAAAGGCAAAGAACAAAATTGCGGCTGGCACAAAAAACTTTGGGGCAATCATGAGAAAGCCATCAGCCATATACTGGTCAGATTGTCGATAACGCCAGTACGCAATCAAAATCAGAATATAGATCATTAAGAACAAGTCCGTTGACGCACTTGTCACAAAGCTAAAGGCGTTGGTAATGGCTGGTATCACCGAAATAATTGCGGAAAAGCCAACCATCCCAGCTGTCATCAAAATGGCATTAACTGGTAATTGCCTTTTTGACAACTTTTTAAAGGGTTGCAAATACGGTGTGTGTGATTGATAAGCCAACGAATAAAAGTTGCGACTCGCACTAAAAATCACGGAACTCAACGCAGAGGCAGCACTGGTTAAGACGACAAAATTAATCAAAGCTGCCGCCCACTTAATCCCAACCAATTGAAAGACCATCACAAAGGGACTTTGATCGGCTGGAATTTTTTGCCAAGGATAGATTGCCATAATCACCGTTAAGGCACCCAAATAGAAGAATAAAATACGTAAAGGAATTTGATTAATCGCTTTTGGCAAAACTTTACGGGGATTTTTCGTTTCAGCAACTGTCATCCCAATAAATTCCATTCCCACAAACGCAAACATGACCATCTGAAAGGCATCAATAAAATGCCTAAACCCATTTGGAAAGAGTGAAAAATGTTGGAACACATTGTTGAAAGTTACGTCACCAACTGGCGTTTTAAAGCCGGTGACTGCCATGATGATACCGGTCACAATTAAGGCTAAAATCGCCATAATTTTAATCATGGCAAACCAAAACTCAGTTTCACCATATACCGCAACCGCCACCAAATTCACTAATGTGAGGACAACTAACATCACAATTTGAATGAGCCAACTCGGCAAATTCGGGAACCAAAATTGGATATATTGGGCCACGGCCGTTAATTCAGCCATCCCCATAAACACCACCGTTAACCAATACGACCATCGGGCAAAAAAGCCCGCACGATTATCGATGTATCGGGTAATGAAGGTAATAAAGGTGTGCTGCTTTGGGTCTGCATAAAGCAGTTCACCAATCGCACGCATCACCACAAACATAAATAAACCAATGATTAAGTAAACACATAAGATGGCTGGTCCAGCGTAATTAATGGAACGCCCAGCCCCCATAAACAAACCCGTCCCAATGGTACCACCAATGGCAATTAACTGTACGTGACGATTTGTCAGGCCACGTTTTGTAGACTGACGTCTGTCTCCAACTGTCTCAGACATGATATCAATAACTTCTCCTTTGCGAACTTTAGGCATCTGATAGATGCAGCATAAATAGCAAAGCACCTGACGTGCAACCCGCCAGGTGCTTTGACTTAATTTGTTTTAGTATTTCGTGAATAATTAGCAACATCTGCCAAAATTTCAGCTTGGAAATCGGCAATTGGCATCGTTGTTGTCTTTTCTTCACCGTACTTACGTACTGTGACAGTTTGACCTTCAACTTCAGAATCACCCAAAACCAATGTATATGGAATCTTATTCGTTTGTGCTTCACGAATCAAGTAACCCATCTTGGCATCTTTTGTTTCCACATTGGCACGTAGGCCAGCGTCTTGGAGTTGCTTTTTGATTTGTTCAGCATACGCACCATGCGCACCCAAGTTGACTGGAATGATTTGTACTTGTAATGGTGCCAACCAAGTTGGGAAAGCACCCTTATACATTTCAATCAAGTAAGCTGTGAAACGTTCCATCGTGCCGACAATACCACGGTGCAACATCACTGGGCGATGGTTATCTTGACCATCGGCGCCAATATAAGTCAAGTTAAAGCGTTCTGGTAGCAAGAAATCCAATTGAATCGTTGACATTGTTTCTTCATTACCCAAGGCTGTCTTGGTTTGCACATCAAGCTTTGGACCATAAAAGGCTGCTTCACCTTCGGCTTCGTAATAATCCAAACCAAGATCATCCATGGCACGCTTCAATTGCGCTTGTGACTTTTCCCACATCTCATCATCATCAAAATACTTTTCCGTATTTTTAGGATCACGATATGACAAACGGAAACGGTAATCCGTAATATTGAAATCACGGTAAACTTCCATCATCATTGTCAAAATTGACTTGAATTCTTCTTCCAATTTTTCTGGTTCAACGAATGTGTGACCATCGTTCAATGTCATTTCACGCACACGTGACAAACCAGTCAACGCACCTGACTTTTCATAACGGTGCATCATACCCAATTCCGCAATTCGGATTGGCAATTCACGATATGAACGTGGCTTGTGCTTGAAGACCATGATGTGCGATGGGCAGTTCATTGGACGCAATTCGAGGAATTCGCCATCGCCCATGTCCATTGGTGGGAACATATCTTCACGGTAGTGATCCCAGTGACCAGATGTCTTATACAAGTTCAAGTTAGACAAAACGGGTGTATACACGTGTTGGTAACCATTGGCCAATTCTTTGTCGGTGATGTAACGTTCAACTTGACGGCGAATCGTTGCCCCATTTGGTAACCAAACTGGCAAACCTGACCCCACTTCTTGACTTGTAAAGAACAAGTCCATATCACGACCAATCGTCCGGTGGTCACGTTCTTTAGCTTCTTCACGACGTTGCAATTCTGCTTCAACGTCGGCTTGCTTCCATTCCGCAATCCCATAAACACGCTGCATCATTGGGTTAGATGACTTACCACGCCAGTAAGCACCAGCCACTGATGTCAACTTAAAGTGCTTCAACCAACCTGTTGATGGCACCAAACCACCCTTATCCAATTCAACATGATCGCCTTGGACAGCAATTGTGATTGTGGCATCTTCAGGCAAATCTGAAATCAATTCAACCTTATAAGGATCATCTGCAAACATCGCCAAAGCTTCGTCACGTGACACTTCGCGTGACACAATTGGCAAGTCTTCCTTGGCAATCTTGTGCATCATGGCTTCGATTTCAGCGAAATCTTCAACCGTCACTTGGTTACCGGCACCGTTATCTGTGTCATAGTAGAAACCATTTTCAATAAATGGTCCCACACCAAAGTGCATGTTAGCAAACTTTGGCAAACGCTTTAAGGCTTGTGCCAATAAGTGTGAGGCAGAATGACGCAACAAATCCAACGCTTCATCATCAGCCGTTGTAATTAATTGAAAATCACCGGATGCAGGAATGACATCATGCATACCCACATAAGCGCCGTCTAACTTAGCTGAAACTGACTTCTTAGCCAAAGACTTAGAAATACTTTCAGCGACAACCAATGGTGTTGTGCCTGCTGGGAATTCCTTCACTGCACCATCGGGAAAAGTAAGCTTAATTTCTGACATAATCGTTATTTCCTTTCACTGACGTTTGTGCTTCGACAAACGTTGATAACATTTAAAAAAACAAAAACGTCCCTTTGAGCCATTGCGACTCAAAGGGACGTTTTACCGTGGTACCACCCAAGTTCAGCACAAAATGTGCCACTCAAATGACAGTTAACGGTGTCACCCGGACAGCTTTCAGACTTTACTCACTGTCACTCAAAGGTAGTCTCGCCTGCACAAGCCACTCATTTCCACCAACCATGAGTTCTCTATTCGCTTGCTAACACTTGAGTTGTCCTTATCAACGTTATTGAAGTTAGTTTAGCACCATTTTGTTATTTTTGCAACAATTATTGTGGCGCTACGGCATCAAGTAAAATAGCCAGTGCTGCTTTTGCTTGAGCGTCATGATCTAAAATACCGTTGTCAAAAGCCACTTTCAAAGCATTATATTGTGATTCTGTTAATGTCATGATTTTTTCCTCTTTATTCATAGCGTATCTCAATTATAGCGAAGCCACCCTAAATTACAAGTGACCCATGCCAATAAAAAAAGGCCGATTAGAGGCCTAAATAGTATTTTGAAAATAGTGCTGCAAAAATCGCTCCTACAAATGGTGCGATACCTGGTACGAGGATGCCGTACTTGAAATCAGCCGTTGTGCGATTTTTCCAAGGGATAATCGCATAAGCTAATCTTGGTCCCATATCACGTGCCAAGTTCATGGCAAAGCCAGTGGTACCACCAAGACCCATACCAATTGCCCAGACAAGGAACCCAACAGCCAACGGTACCATACCAGGCACATCCCCAGCCCGCGCTGAAATGGCCAAAATACTTGTCATAAAGATAAATGTCGCAAATGTTTCAACGAAGAAGTTGCGTGGTAAATTGCGAATTGCCGGTGCTGTTGAGAAAATGTTGCGCACAATGACTGGATCAATATCTTTTTCAGATAATTTGAACTGATCCGCATACATCACGTACACAATTAAGGATCCTACCAAAGCACCCAATATTTCAACCACACTCACGGCCAAGAAGTACCAAAAGTCAATTCGACCAAGCACTAATTGCACCATCGCCATCGCTGGGTTGATAAAGACATCACCAAAGACGAAAAGCACAATGCTAATGCCAAATCCCCACGTTGTGATTGCAAAAATGTGTCCGGACCCATGGTACTTCGTCCGATTCAATACATCGTCAGCGTGTACGCCGACACCGAAGATGATCATGAGCGCTGTGCCCATAAATTCAGCCAACAACTGGTGTATCATTTGTAATCTCCTAAGCGGTCGCAAATCTATCAAGAAGTCGCGGTTTTTTTATTAAATTTCCATTCCTAATCTTAAGGCCTTGCCTTTAACGTGTAAAGTCATTTTAGTGTTTTGTCAACAAATTGTCACATTGCGTGTTTTTATTCACGAACTCCAACTGTAATTTTAGTGCCTACTCCTTTATAATAAAGACTAACAATAAAATGGAGGATATGGCGACACGGTCAAACATTTCTGTTTAACCGCCCCATCACAAACATACTCATGCAGGCACACGTCGTATACGCAACAATTACCGGTAATAACGAAGAGGTCGCAGACATCGTCGTCGCAGCGTTTGAAGCCGCAAATATCGCCGTTAAAAAAACGGAAATCTCACAAACAGAAGTTGACGAATTTGAAGACGTTGATATTGCCGTCGTGGTGCCCTACACCTATGATCAAGGCTCACTGCCGGATGAAGGCTTAGATTTCTTTGAAGACTTGGCCGACGCCACCTTAGATCACGTTGTTTATGGTGTTGCGGGTTCAGGCGATACCTACTATTTGTCAGATTACTGTGTTGCTGTGCCAAAATTTGAAGCGCAATTTGCCAAAACACAGGCCATTAAAGGCGCTGAAGGCGTTAAGGTTAATCTACGCCCAGACGAGACTGATACAGCTGCTCTAACAGCATTTGTACAGCAATTGATCGCCACTGCCAAAGCACAACACTAAAAAAGAACCTCTTATGTGGTTCTTTTTTAGTCAGCAGTGGTATAAACCGCCAAAACATCTTCGTTTTCTTCTAATTCGTCGACAAGCTTGTCTAACTTTTCACGATCTTCATCCGAAATTTCAGCCGGATTTTGCGCAATCATTGTGACTTCGGCTTCTTCAAAAACATAGCCGGCAGCTGTCATTGCCGATTCAACAGCTTGAAAATCAGCTGCCGTTGTGTAAATTTCAAAGACTTCGTCTTGTGTTTGCACATCTTCCGCACCAGCTTCCAATGCTGCTTCAAGTACCGTATCTTCATCCAAATCGGGAAAATCAGCACGGTTAATCGCTAAGTAACCTTTCCGATCGAATTGGAAGGCCACAGAACCACTTGTCCCAAGTGCCCCACCAAAATGTTTGAAGGAATTACGAATACTTGACACCGTGCGGTTGATGTTGTCCGTTGATGCTTCAACTAAAATGGCAACACCAGCAGTCCCATAGCCTTCATAAGTCACTTCTTCAAACTTTTGACCACCGGCGCCTGACGCCTTATCTAATGCCCGTTGAATATTATCTTTTGGCATATTCGCAGCTTTAGCCTTTTCCACAACCAAACGCAATGACGCATTCATATTAGGATCAGCCCCACCGGCCTTAGCCGCTACATAAAAATCATGTGCTAGTTTCTGGAAAATTTTACCACGCTTAGCATCTTGGGCGTTTTTACGGCCCTGGATGTTATGCCACTTACTATGTCCTGACATGTTAACATCTCCTTGATTTTGTCAATATGGTCTTAATTTTAACAAAAAAAAGCCTATCTGACTAGGCTTCTCTCGTGTCTTGCAGTGTTATTAATAGTTGTTGCCACCTAATAATTCGAGATAAGTCATGGCTGAACTCGCAATTAATGCGGCTAAAATATCATCCAAATACACGTTAATGGTATCTGTCCGATCATTAATTTCACCAATCAATCCCGGCTTCAAATCATCTAGCAAACCGTAATGCACCGTTGCTGCAGCTGAGAATTGTTGCGTAATAGCAATTGCTAAAATTTCGTCAACGTTATGCCCATTCGCATCTCGTTGTAACCGCGCCTTTAAGGGTTGTGTTTCTGGCATTAACGCCGCTTGTTCATCGAGATAAATTGCCGTTAAAATAATATCGGCAACTTCATCTTTGTGGAGTACATGCTGTACCGCTGCTGTCAGTTTTTCGGTATCAATCGTATCGTGGTACTTGTCCGTTAAAAAAGTCTGGGTACCAGCGGTAATATCAGCGATTGTCACACCACGTTCAGCTAACTTGCCAATCGCTGCTTCTTGCAAATCTTTCATCTTGTTTTCCTATTCTTAAATCATGTCATTAACATAGCGACGAGTCAAAATCACGTGAGGAATTTCATCCAACGCCGTCTTCACATATTCTTGTTGTTCTGGCGTGAAATCATTAATTGCAACGAGTGTATACGCATAAGCGCCAACGGCACGATTGCTCAATTGTTCAATGTTGATGCCGTTGTCCCCAAAAAACTTCGAAATTTGACTAATCATATTCGGCACATTTTCATGAATAATGCCAACACGATACTTCGTCACAAATGGTTCGTCAATATCTGGGTAGTTCACCGAATTAATAATGTTTCCCGTCGTCAAGTATTCGTCCAATTGCCGCGCTGCCATTAAGGCACTAGTATCTTCCGCTTCAATGGTTGACCCGCCAATATGTGGCGTAATAATCACCTTGGGATGATCAAACAACGCTTCGTCCGCAAAATCAGTAATATAAACGTGCAATGTTCCACGATCGAGGGCATCCTTCGCAGCCAAATCATCCACAATGCCACCCCGTGACATGTTTAATAGCGCGGCATTTGGCTTCATTTTAGCTAAGCGGTCGGCATTAATAAAGAAATGATTTTTTTCTGTGTATGGAATATGCACCGTCACATAATCAGCTTGTTCAAGGACTTCATCGACTGTTTTGGCGCGCACAATGTGTCGGTCAATGCGCCATGCGGTATTGGCATTTAACCCTGGATCGTACCCAATCACATCCATATCCAAAGCCAACGCCGTGTTAGCTACTTTTGAACCAACATTACCGAGGCCAATGACACCTAATGTTTTCCCTGCTAACTCCGTTCCACGGTAACCGCCTTTATTCACTTCGGTCCGTAGTGAGACATCACCACCACGCGTTTCATTCGCAAAACCGATGGCCCCAACGACTGGTCGTGCCGCCAAAATCAAAGCCGCAATAGTTAACTCTTTCACCGCATTCGCGTTACCGCCCGGTGTGTTAAATACAACAACACCACGTTTTGACAATTCTTCAACTGGAATATTGTTAAAACCAGCCCCTGCTCGGACAACGGCCCGAACGCTATCAGCAATTGGTTCATCATGCAAACTCTGCGACCGAAGGATAATGCCCTTTGGTTCGCCTTCACCATCAATTTCATAGCCATGTGCGGTCAGATAATCCAAACCTTTGGCACTGATCGCATTATAGGTTTTAATATTTGTCATGCTTGTTCTGCTTCTACTTTCTTTAAAAACGTAATTAAGGCATCAACGGCTGCAATAGGTTGGGCGTTATAGAGCGAAGCTCTAAAGCCACCTACTGAGCGATGACCACCAAGATTAAATAAGCCCGTTTCAGTCGCCTGTTTAACGATGGCTTTGTCACGCACTAAGTCACCAGTGGTAAAGACCACGTTTGTCAATGACCGCGCGGCACGTTCAACCGGTGCCGTGTAAAAAGTTGATTGGTCTAAATAATCATAGAGGCGATTAGCCTTTTCAAGATTGCGGTCATACATCGCCGACACACCACCTTGTGCGATGACCCAATCCAACACCAAGTTCAAGGCATAAATCGCAAATACTGGCGACGTATTATACATGGACTGTTTGTCAATGTGGTTTTGATAGCGCATCATTGGCCCAACCCCTGTGAGATCCTGTTCAGCCAACCAGTCTTTTTTTAGAATCGCCACCGTCACGCCTGCGGGTCCCAAATTTTTTTGACCGCCAGCAAAAATCGCATCAAAATCCGTCACTTGATACGGTTCCGCTAAAATATTAGAACTCATGTCAGCGACCAGGCGTCCTGATGTTTGGGGCAGATTATCTTGATGGAAAGTTGCCCCTTCAATTGTATTATTCGTCACAATATGTAGGTAATCATAGGCCGTTGCCTCAAAATCAGTCGGTAAACTTGGTAATCCTTGATAGTTTTGTGTCTTGGTACTGTCAAGTATCGTCACATCTTTACCTAACTGTGTTGCAGCTTCGCCCGCTTTCGCCGCAAAATTCCCTGAATCCAAAATGGCAATTTTTTGTTGCTGTGTCGCGAAATTTAACGGCATCATTTCAAATTGTAATGAGCCGCCACCTTGTAAAAAGACAACAGCATAGTCTGCCGGAATTTGCATCAGCTGGCGTAATTTTTGTTCAGCTTCGGCTACAATATCTTGAAACTGTTGCGATCGATGAGAAATTTCAACGATGCTCATATGTGTGTGTTCATTCTTTTCAAACTCTTGTTTGATTTGGGTGATTACAGCTTCTGGCAATACACCGGGTCCAGCTGAAAAGTTATACGTTGTCATCATGATTATGTGCGCTTGCACACCCTCCAATCGGTTACAAAATCACAACGGGATACGTTGTAATTCACGAACATTATCAACCGCAATCGGTCGAAATCAACATTTTAAGTGAACTAATGTTGTGAAAGAATGCCGGTAAACCAGCGCAATAACAAACATTAATGAGAAATCCACTGTTGTTTTATATCTTACTATATTGCTAATGAAAGTCAATCTTTTCATTTATAGAAAAGTTTAGTATACTAATCAAGTAATGCCGCTGTGGCGGAACTGGCAGACGCGTACCGTTCAGGTCGGTATGGGAGCAATCTCGTGCAGGTTCGATTCCTGTCAGCGGCATATTTAACCGTTTTACCTTGTTATTGGTAGAACGGTTTTTTGTTGCTTAAACCTTGGTACGTCAGGGTTTTGAGTTGTTTAGAGTTGTTGTGAGTTTTCATCAGTTTTCACTATTTTTTGAGTTCAGTGCTACAAAAGTGCTACAAATTCGACAACAAAAAAGCCATGGTGGACATCGCTGTCCACCATGGCTCACGCTCTCTCAAAACCCAGTACTGACAATATAACAAGATAGGTGCTATCTTGACTGGCAAGACAAGCATCCTGTTAGTCTACGTTTGAATATTACGAAGAAAAATGCTGGTTGTGTGTTTTTTAACAACGTAATGTGAATGTTTGTACTGAGATCATGTAACCGATACGTTACTCATCTAATTTAGCATATTAATTATCTAATTGTCAAACCTTTAACAAAATTAAAATCCTTTATAACGGCTAATACAATAAGTTTTCTAACGTGATATCATATTGATATGACAACAAAGCAACGCACAACCCCCGCCATTTGATAACATTGTCACAATATCGACCATTTTAACCAAAATAACCCCGAATTGAACCACGTTATTCGGGGTTATTTTGTCGCGTTTTAATACGCAAACAATTATCAGTATGATACAAATCAAACAATCGACACGACATTTTTTATCATCGATCAATCGCGTAATTTATTTTTTTCATGACAAAAAACGATCTCTAATGAAGGAATCTCACACACTGCCCGCCTTTACAAAAAAATGACAAATGTTTTTAAAATAAATGATTGACCCCCTTAAACTAATGGTGCTAAACTTAACTCCATTGTTAACAACAGTTAACTAAATAAAACAACGGAGACTTACCCCTAATGAAGAAAACACTCCTCTTGTCAGCAACTGCTGCAATCCTTGCCGGTGCCTTTTCACCAGCAGTTTTTGCCGACACAACATCAGGTTCAACCGCAGCCGCTTCAAGCACACCAACCCCTTCAGCAACAACTGCTGGTGGTTCAATGTCAGCTGTTGTGGCCACTGATAACGTGATGCCGATTGTTTCAGGTACAACCAACTATAACTTCGGTAACATCAACTATGCCTGGAACAATGGTAAGGCCTCATTGACACAAGGGCCCGCCGCAGCTACTGGTTCATTTTCAGTACAAAACCTGAAGACACAACTTGACTGGACGCCTTCAGCCACTTATTCCGATAAAAACGCTGTTGATGCTTCCAATAACCAAGCGGTTGTCATCCCCGATGTTGCTTTGAAGGCAGCCACCCTAAGCAACTATGCCACAACAACTGTTGCCGCACCAGGCGCAACTTTGAACTTGACAAATGGTACACCATCATTTACTGGAACAGTGGCCTACACCATCGCGCCAGCTAACGTTCAGTAAACCATTTAGTTTACAAATTGACACTAATCATAAAACGTAGTGCCTATCACTACGTTTTTGTACATAAAATTGGATAACACTCATGAAAAAAATTTGGATTGGTCTGTTGACCTTGTCCCTCTTATTAATCCCACAAATTGCCCACGCGGATGGTGCAGATTTTACCGTTGCTACTGTGCAAAATCAATATCAAAACCCGACGAACAACGGTTACTTCGCCTTAAAGATGCCTGCCAAAGCCGAAACGGACTTAAAGGTGACGATTTACAACACTGGGACAACACCAGAAACCTTTAATCTGGCTGTTAATTCTGGTGTCACAAATCTGAATACCGCACTAGATTATGCCAAGACCCCTGCCAAAGGCACCCTATCAGTGCCACAAAATTTGCAATTTAGCCAAATTGCGTCATTGCCACAAAAAGAAGTAACCGTGGCACCTGGGGCTAATACGGTCGTGAGAGTGCATCTCAAATTGCCCGATGTGTCATTTGCCGGTAAATTACTCGGTGGAATTACAGTGACGCGCCAAATTGAAACGAATGAAAAAAAGACCACCGGCCTAACTGACCAATTCGCTTATGCTGTGCCCATTGTTATCCGTCAAAATGATGATGCTGTGACGCCGAAACTGACTGCCACACATCTTAAGTTACTGACCGCTAATCATAATAATAATTTAGTGGCCGATATTCAAAACGTGACCCCTACCATTCTGAATGGCGTCACTCTCAAATCCGAATTGGTTGATCAATCTGGTCGTGTCGTTTTCTCAAAAACAGATAGCAACCATAGCATTGCGCCTCAAAGTAATTTTACTTATCGGAGTTCATTAGGCAATCAGTCCTTTGCGAGTGGCCGTTATACTTATCGATTAACCGTCACCGACAATGCGAACCACACCTGGACGTGGCAACAACTATTGACGCTTAATCAAAGCCAATCTGATAGTATCAATAACACAGCAAAACACAACACTGTGAAAAAGCCAATCAATTGGATCATCATTGGCATGATCGCTATGGCAGTCGTAATTTTCTTGCTCTTAGCCGCTGTCGGGTATCTCCTCTTCAAGTGTTCAAAGCAAAAATCACAAACTAAATAACCAATCAAAGGATCTTTTGCTCAGGCAAAAGATCCTTTTTGTAAGAATTTATAAAAATAACTAGCGTTTTCTTAACACGGCGATTTTGTCACAAAAGCGTCATGTTCACACGTTATATTAAGGGTAACGTTTAGGGAGATCGATATGCGACGACATCATCCACAACACCATATGAAATGGTGGTGGCTGATTGGTTGGTTGTATCTCGTAGGTTTACTGGGCTATGGTATTTTTATCATCCTCACAAACCTGCCACGATAAAGACCAATCACCCGTGATGCCTGCCTTTGACATGTCAAAAACTGACCAAAAATATTTGACGTGTACTTTATTTGTTACGGCATGACATATGGTAGCAGTCGTCTGATCCTAATTTGTTAGATACTTTAGAACACACGAATGGATACCAACATTGAAACCAATAACGACACTAACTGATCTCATCACTTTGATGAGCCAACACAAGGCTCACACGGCGACTTTAAAATTCTACGACATGGCCGACCGTTATATCCTACGTATGGGTGACTGGCACCTGGATTTCAGTGATGCTACGGCAAACCAGTTACTCGATGCGCTGGCTGAGGCTGATACCGAAAATGTCACGATAACAATCGTCAACAATCGCCGAGCTGCAAAAATTCAAGCCAATTAAAAAATAGACTGTTTAGCAAGAAGATTTTGCTAAACAGTCTATTTTTTAATCTACTATTATTTATTGTGCCATCGCTTGTGCAGCTGTAATGATGGCCACCTTATAAACATCTTCTTCGTTGGCACCACGTGACAAATCTGACACTGGCTTATCCAAACCTTGTAAGATTGGGCCGATTGCTTCGAAACCACCCAAACGTTGGGCAATCTTATAACCAATATTACCAGCTTCTAAGCTTGGGAAAATAAAGGTATTCGCTTGACCTGCGACTTGAGAATCAGGTGCTTTTGCCGCACCAACTGATGGGACAAACGCTGCATCAAATTGCAATTCACCATCAATTTGGTCTGCTAATTCTGGTGCCATTTCCTTGGCTAACTTCGTGGCTTCAACAACCTTATCTACCATTGGTGACTTGGCTGAACCCTTTGTTGAAAATGATAGCATCGCCACTTTAGGTTCAATGTCAAATACCTTAGCTGTTTGCGCAGATTGCACCGCAATTTCTGCCATCGTTTCTGCATCAACATCAATATTGATAGCAGCATCAGAGAAAACATAACGTTCATCACCCTTTTGCATGATGAATGCGCCAGAAATACGTGATGATCCTGGTGCTGTTTTAATAATTTGCAAGGCTGGTCGTACAGTATCACCAGTTGGATGCGTTGCACCAGACACCATACCATCTGCCTTACCTGTGTAAACCAACATTGTCCCAAAATAGTTCACGTCACGTAACCACTTGGCCGCTGTCTCGGCATCAGTCTTACCCTTACGACGTGCAACCAAAGCAGCATTTAATTCTGCCAATGCGTCAGCATCATATTGCAATGGATCAATGATTTCAACACCTGATAAATCAAAGTTATTTTCTGAAGCAGTTGTCGCAATGACACGTTCATCCCCTAACAAAATTGGCTTAATCAAGCCTTCCGCTGCTAAACGCGCCGCAGCACCTTGAATACGGACATCTTCCCCTTCAGGGAAAACAATTGTTTTATTTTGACCGTTAATCTTACTTTTTAATTGTTCGAATAATTCAACCACGATCGTTCCTCCAACGTCACTCACATACTGTTTTAATTTCATTTACAAATTAATTGTAACAGAATAATCCGTGTTTGTCTGCGAATTTGTGATTTTTTTCACTCAATTTAACCAATCAATTGTTTCGCGGTTTTGTGCTGCTAAAAAGACGTTTGCTTGCGAAAATGGCCGACTACCAAAAAAACCACGGTAAGCCGATAACGGACTGGGATGCGCAGACGTTAGCACGAGGTGTTTCGACTCATCAATTAAGCGGCGTTTGGATTGGGCATATTTACCCCACAAAATAAATACCTTGGGCGATGCATCTGCTGATGCCGCCGTCATAATGGCATCTGTCAGTGGCTCCCAAACCTGCCCCGCATGGCCATTTGCCTGACCAGCCGGTACTGTCAACACCGCATTGAGCAGTAGCACGCCTTGTTGCGCCCAAGATGTGAGATCATGGGATTGGCGTGGCCCAATATCCGTGGCTAATTCCTTTAAAATATTACGTAATGATGGCGGTGCCGGGATAGTATCAGGCACTGAAAAACTCAGACCCTGCGCTTGTCCTACTTCATGATACGGATCTTGACCCATAATCACTACTTTTGTTTGTGGTAAAGATGTTGTCGTCAATGCCGCAAATACCTTATCCCTTGGTGGATAAACAGTCTGGTTTTGGTACGCGGTGTTTAAAAATTGTTGGATCGCTGTAATCTGTTCTGGCGCTAATGTTGCTTTAATGTATGGCGCCCAGGATGTGTTAGCAAGTGGCATTTTTACGCTTCTTTCGTGTTAAAATAAGGTCAAAGAGGTAATCATGTTAAGGTACTATCTTCGACAACGGTATAGCATTGCAGATGGCGTGAACATCGTCTTTGATGAGCATTTTCAAGCCTGTTATTTAGTGTCCGGACAGTCTGGTAAAAAACACGACGAACTACAAGTACAAGATATGTGCGGCAATGTTTTAGTGCGCATTGAGCAAACATCGTATGGTATTTTACCACGCTTTATTCTCAAATATCGTGGTCATACCGTCGGTTCAATTAGTCTAACCTTCGGGCATTTAGGTGATATTGTCTATGTCCGGCAGCTTGGTTGGCTGATTTCCGGTAACTTTATGGTTGGCCGTTACCTTATTACCCACAATACCAAAAAATTGCTCAGTGTCAAACCCGAAATGCGTCCCGACGGGATCTATAATCAACTCAACATCACATTTGAGTCCCAAACACCCGTTCTGATTGCGATTGCCGCCTTACTCGACATTTGGGGCACGAAATCCCATATGCTGTTCAAATTTAAATGGTTACCTGATCAGAATACACATTATAAGTTGACTTATATGCATAAATAAATGTTAAAAAGCAATCTCAGTCATCCAGAGATTGCTTTTTTTATGCACAGTAGCCTAGTTTAACCCCCTAGATAAGCGGCTCGAACATCACTTGATGCGAGTAATTCTGCACCAGTCCCAGTGGCCATAACTTGGCCACTCTCCAATACATAGCCTCGATCTGCTATTCTAAGGGCTTGGTGGGCATTTTGTTCAATCACTAACACCGTGACGCCGGTTTGGCGAATTTGTTGGATAATCGCAAATATTTTTTGGATATAAAGTGGTGCTAACCCCATTGACGGCTCATCCAGCAAGATAATTTTTGGTTGCGCCATTAAAGCTCGCCCAATTGCTAACATTTGCTGTTCACCGCCAGATAAGGTCGCTGCATCTTGGTTTTTTCGCTCAGCTAAAATTGGAAACAGGGTAAAAACATGCGCCAACGTTGTCGTTAGCTGTTGTTTGTTATGCACAGTATAAGCGCCTAAGCGTAAATTCTCCAACACACTCATCCCAGGAAAAACATGACGCCCTTCCGGGACCTGCACAATGCCCTGTCGCACACGGGTTTCAGAAGACAGCCCCTTTAAGTCTTGGCTATTAAATAACATCTGGCCAGCCACTGGTTTTTCTAAGCCAGAAATACCACGCAGAATCGTACTTTTACCCGCACCATTAGCGCCAATCAACGTCACAATTTCACCACGGTTAACGACAAAATTAACCTGTTGCACGGCTTTAATAGGCCCATAATGAATACTCAGATTGGTGACTTGTAAAATCTGCTCGGTCATGACACGTCCTCTCCTAGATAAGCCTTAATCACAGCCGGATGCTGTTGGATTTCACTTGGCGTCCCACTTGCTAAGACTTTACCGTACTCGAGCACATAAATACGTTGACTAATCGCCATTACCAGGTTCATATCATGTTCAATCAAAATAATTGTCATGTTAAACTGCGTCTGGACCTGTTGAATTAAGTGCGTCAAAGCCTGTGTTTCTTGTGGATTCATCCCCGCAGCCGGTTCATCTAAAAATAAAATTTTGGGTTCAGTCGCCAGCGCGCGAACTATTTCCAGACGACGCTGTTGCCCATAAGGTAAATTACCCGCCAATTCATCAGCAACAGCAGTCATATCAAACATTGCCAGTAGTCCCATTGCCCGTTGTTTTTTATGCGCTTCTGTTTGATAAAACTTAGGCGTTCGCAACAACGCCCCAAGTGTTTGGGCCTGACTTGTTGTCGTCATCGCAATCAATACGTTTTCCAGGACGGTCCGGCTGGTAAACAACCGAATATTTTGGAAAGTTCGTGCCATCCCGCGTTGAGCGCGATGATGCGGCGCCAAGCCATTTAAGTTTACTAATTGCTGGCCATCAAACATCGTCACCGTTCCGGCAGTCGGTTGATACACACCAGTTAAGAGATTGAACAGCGTGGTTTTACCTGCACCGTTTGGGCCAATTAACCCAATCAATTCATTATCATGTGCTTCAATATTGACCTGATTGACGGCAGCTACACAACCAAAGGCAATACTTAAATCATGCGTTTTTAGAATGGTTGTCATGCTCGCCCCCTGTATCAAACAATAACGCTTTTAACGACAATTCAGCTGTTCCCAGCAATCCCTTTGGTCGGAAAATCATGACGACAGTTAAGACAACAGCGTAAATGACCATACGGAGCGGTCCAAAATTTTGTAAGACAACGTCCAGCATCCCCAAAATAACCGCTGTTACAACTGTGCCACTCATAGAGCCAATCCCGCCTAACACCACAATAATCAAAATAGTAATGGTTTGCATAAAGGTATAATCTTGTGGGGAAACCGACTGAATAAAACTAGCCCGGAGACCACCCGCCAAGGCAGCCAACATCGCCCCAATCACAAAGGCAATCACTTTATACTTTGTCGTATTGATGCCAAGTGAGGCGGCAGCAATTTCATTATCACGCACGGCAATAATGGCTTGTCCGGTCGTGATCCGTACAAAGTTCACAACTAAGACAATGACGACGACGCTCAAACCAAAGACCATCTGCCAATTGACAAAATTAGGAATACCAAAAATACCAGCCGGTCCACGCGTTATTTTCAGGTTAATAATCACGATTCGAATAATTTCAGCGACACCAAGTGTTGCAATCGCCAGATAATCACCCCGCAGTCGTAAAGTGGGGATGCCAACAAGCAACGCGATGACACCACTAATGCCCATCCCAATGATCAAACTCAGGCCAAAACCTAAAATATTGGGCACCGCACTGGCAATCAACGCCGTGGCATAAGCGCCCACGGCCATAAAACCAGCATGGCCTAACGAAAATTGCCCCGACATGCCAATCACTAAATTCAAGCCCACTGCCGCAATCACGTTAATGCCGATTAAGACCAAAGTGGTCAACCCATACTGGCCAATCACCCCAACAATGGTCATCACCTCAATCAGGACAAAAATCATCCCAGCCAAACCGGCCCAACTTAATGTATACTTCAAATGTGTTCGATCCATCGTACTACACCTTTTCTCGCCCCTGATTACCCAAAATACCAGTCGGTTTCCAGAGTAAAATCAGAATTAAAATCCCATATACCACGGCATCTTTGTAATCAGATATGCCAACAGCTTGCGTTAAGGTTTCTAAAATACCAATGAGCCAACCACCTAATGCGGCACCAGGAATTATTCCAATTCCACCAAGAACAGCCGCCACAAACGCTTTAATCCCTGGCGTCATGCCCATCAACGGATCAATATTGTTGTAATAAAGGCCAATCAGTACCCCACCCGCAGCTGCTAAAGCTGAGCCAATAGCGAAAGTAAATGAAATGGTGCGATTAACATTAATCCCCATCAACACTGCAGCTTCTTGATCAGCCGAAACGGCACGCATAGCGCGCCCCATTTTTGTTTTTTGGGCAATCAGTGTCAACGCTAACATCAATATCACTGCTGTGACAATAATCAGTAGTTGAATATTCGAAATTTGCAGCTGGCCAACATGATATTGTACGGTGGCAATCGCTTGTGGAAAAGCACGCTTATCCGAACCAAAGGCGTAACTCATCCCATTTTCGAGTAAAAACGAGACCCCTAAAGCTGAGATCAAGACAGCAATACGGGGTGAATGCCGTAATGGTCGATAAGCGACTAATTCGATTAACACCCCCACATCGGCACTCACAATCATCGACAGGATGAGGGCCACAAAGAAGTTCAGGTGCCAAATTTTGATGAAAAAATAGCCAAAGTAAGCGCCCAACATATACACATCACCGTGTGCAAAGTTAATTAACTTGATAATGCCATAAACCATGGTGTAACCCAAAGCCAATAACGCATAAACACTGCCCAATATCACACCATTTAGCAGCTTTTGTAGAATACTTGCCACAATTCAGCCCCTTATTTCACAACCATTGCAGTTGTATCTTTACCATCAGTCACACCAACCATGACAATTGACTTTTTGGGATTATGGAACGCATCCATCGTCATCTTCCCCGTCACGCCATCAAAGTTTTTGATATGCGCTAATCCGGTTGTAATTTTGGCACGATCAACAGATTTTGCATCTTCAATCGCTTGCTTAATCATGTAAACGGCATCATAAGCCAGTGCCGTAAATTGTGATGGTGCTTCGCCATATGCCTTCTTGTAAGCCGTGACAAAAGGTGTTGCTGCATCTGTAGCAGGTGCCTGCGTTGAAAAATGCGCCGCATAATAGACATTAGACGTATTTTGATTACCAGCAATTTCTGCCAACTTTGGGTCACCCAAACCGTCAGGGCCAATCACTGGTACGTTAATGCCCATGTCACGTGCTTGTTTCAAAATAGCACCAGCTTCTGTGTAATAGCCATTAATTACAATGGCATCAAACTTCTGATCTTTAATTTTAGTCAACATGGCTTGGAAATCTTTATCTCCGGCTTGGTAAGATAGCGTGTCTACCACATGACCCTTGTAGGCTTTTTTGAAAGCTGCCGTAATGCCTGTCCCATAATCTGATGAATTATCTTGGAAAATAACAACATTTTTTGCTTTCACTTGATCATCAGCAAATTGCGCCATCTTAGTGCCCAAATAAGAATTTTTAAATTGCGCCCGGAAGACATAAGGTTGTACTTTGCCATCTTTTTACACTGTAATGCTATCTGCCCCAGCAGTTGGGGACATCATTGGGGTTTGCCCTTTAGTGGCGGCTGGTATGGCTGCTTGCGTAGCCGCTGTTGTCACTGGTCCAACAATGGCATTCACTTTGTCATTGTTGATTAAACGCGTTGTGACCGCTGCTGCTTCCGTATTGTCTGACTTACTGTCTTTATTAATCATTTCAACAGTATAAGTTTTGCCATTCACCTTAATCCCACCAGCAGCGTTAATCCGCTTCACGGCAAAGTTTGCCCCTTTTTGTTCCGCCTCACCATAAGCTGATGCATCACCAGAGGTGTCAAACACGCCACCAATTTTGATCACCGAACGCGACGCGTTGGCTGATTTTTTCGTCATGCCAATGCCGATGACAGCCCCAATAACAACGACAAATCCCACAATGATTACGATTATTTTTTTCATTACTGTTCCCCTTAGCACAATGGCTTAGATCATTTCCAAATGCAATTGGTTTGGTTTTGCCCAGCCCATCTTGCGCATCAAACGGTAGCCAACAAAGGATACCACCATTGGAATGGCAACGCCGATGACCATATAAGCCGCAAACGCGATTGGGTTCGACCCGGCCAAAGCCAATGGGACGATAAATGAGTTAAAGCCAATACCTGCCATCGCAAATGGTGCTGTCACATGAAAGACCATCGTTGCAATAGGCGCTGCAATCGCTGCCCCTACCATTGGTGGGATAATCAAAGCTGGATTTTCGGTCAAGTTTGGGAACTGAATTTTTGGTGTCACGATACCTTGAGCGATTGTAGCCCCAATCTTATTTTCATGAAATGACATTGCTGGGAAGCCAACAAATACTGCAGTTGTCCCAATCAAAATGGCACCGGCGGCTTCTGGAGAGGTTACCCCAGTAGCCCCAATCGCTACAGCCAAAGCCGCAGCGGATGCGGGCGTCATTGTCAAGGCCCCAAAAACCATTGCCACAACTGCTGTCCCGATAATTGGACTAATAGCAATACTTGCCGCAATGAATTGCCCAACTGCTACCAACGCCGGTGTGGTAATCATGGCCAAATAGTAACCACTCACCGTGCCCACAATTGTAGTAGCCGCTGGTACAATGACCATATCTAACGGCGTCTTACCACTCAACCATTTACCAAAGACAACTGCAATCACCGCGGCAAGCACGGCAGAAATCGGTTGACCGGTCGTAATGATTGCTGAACCAGCCGCTTGTGAGCCAGCATAACCAGTAGCTGTTACCCCTTGCACGGCAGATGAGCTAAAGAACACCGCATTAGCCCCAACAGTTGAAGCAGCCATGGCACTAAACATCACCATTGTATTGGTTTTCATTTGTGACGCCACCGCAGCTCCAAAGGCGGCTGGCAACATAATTTTCGTGATTGCGCCCATTTGCACCATTGGCGCCCAATTAATAAATCCCGCAATGGTTTGTAACAACAATTCCATTCCCAACGTGACCAAAATCGCATTGGATACTGCTGCTGACGTATTATAAACGAGTTCGCGCATTGACGCCTTGGCTTCAACCGCTTTTTCTTGGATATGTTCTGTGTCCACTGGACTTGCTGCTGTCATTGCATTTTGTGCCATAATCTTAATTCCCTTTCATTTACACTTCAATTGAGCCGTGCAATCATCGGGAACAAGAAAACGCCCCAACGATTGCTCGTTAGGACGTTTTCACGTATTTTTTCCTAACCGGCCACTACACTTTGTAAAAGTCTAGTAGCTGATTTGCTCAAATAACAACCTACTAGACTCAGATGAGAAGGAGGTTGAGGAGGAGTGTGTGGTTAACTTGCTTACTAAATGTTTGTGTCATGAGCGTTCTCCCTTTTGAGCAATTACTTGCTTGTTTCTTGATGAGTATTACTATACACAACTCAAAAAATAATGTCAACACTTTTAATTTAATTCATTTTATTTTAATAAAAAAAGACTTGCAAGCAAGTCTTTCAAAATTACATTGTCCCAAACAAACGATCGCCGGCATCTCCGAGACCTGGCACAATATAACCATTTTCATTTAAGCCATCATCCAGTGAACCAGTATAAATATCCACGTCTGGATGTGCGTCTTGCACGGCTTTCACCCCTTCTGGCGCTGAAACTAACGTAATCAACTTGATGTTTTTGGCCCCGCGCTTCTTTAAAGCAGAAATCGCATCCTTGGCCGAACCACCTGTTGCTAACATTGGATCAACAAGCAAGACATCACGTTGGTCAATATCTTCTGGTAACTTGATGAAATACTCCACTGGTTCCAAAGTTTCTTCATCACGATACATACCAATATGGCCAATTTTTGCGGCTGGAATGAGTTGCACAATCCCATCAACCATGCCCAAACCAGCACGCAGAATTGGTACAACCGCCAACTTCTTACCAGCTAATTGCTTCTTCGTTGTCGTTGCCACGGGTGTTTCAATCACCACATTTTCTAATTGTAAATCACGACTTGCTTCATAAGTCATGAGCATTGCAATTTCGTCAACCAGTGCACGAAAATCTTTTGTGCCCACATTCTTTTGACGAATCATTGTTAGCTTATGTTGGATCAAGGGATGATCCATCTCAACAAATTTTCCCATGATAATCAATTTCGCGGGTAAAACAAACCTACCACGCGTTCCTTCCAATTAGTTACTGTGTCTATTATAACAAAAAAGCCCCGATATGGGGATTTTCTAAAGGTTAAAACGACTCTTCAACTTTTACTGCCACGCTGGATTTTTGCGTGATTTGGGCAAAACTATAAATGCCAAGACCAACGAACGTCCCAACAGCAGCTGGGACGAACCAGCCAAATCCCAAGGCTGAAAATGGGATCAATTGATGGTAAGTATTCACGACTTGTTGTGCCAACCGACCGGACATAAAGGGAGAACTAGCCAAGGCATCTAGTAGCGCTGGTAAGGCGACAAAGCCCACCACACTACGGTAGACAACCGGTGCGTAATTGAAATATTTTGCCGTCAGCGATAGCATAATTAACACCAGTGAAATTGGATATAAAAACATTAAGACAGGGACTGACCAAGCCACAATGTTTGTCAAGCCTGCATTCGCTGTGACAAATGACCCAAAGGCGATGACCCGCAAAAACCATAAATAACTCACTTTTGGAAATACCAAATGCATATCTTGGGCAAATGAGACAAATAAACCCATCGCCGTGGTAAAGACAGCCAATGTCACCACAACGCCTGTCAAAGCCGTCCCAAAATTACCAGCATAATGGGCAACAATTTGGGCAAAAGCGTCGCCACCGTTAGCAGCGGCCTTAAATTGTCCTAAACTCGTCACCCCGAGCAATACCAATGCGGCATATAATACCGCTTCCGCCACAATACTGAGTAAACCGGCTTTTGCCAACACTTGCGAGACTTGGGCATCACGGAAGCCTAACGCTTTCACGGCATAAACTACCGAAACAGCTAAGGCTAATAATGCAATGCCATCCATGGTATTATAACCATCTAAAATACCTTGAAAACCAGCATGAGCTTGATACGTTGCACTCACCGCTTGATGCGTACTTCCCATTGGCATCACGAGCGCCAACAACAAGACGACGAGCAACAAGGCGAGAAACAGTGGATTCAAATATTTCCCGACCCACTTCATCAAACCAGATTGTTTGACCGTTAAATAGTATGCTAACCCGAAAAATGCGCCTGAAAATAACAGCATGCCGAGCCCTTGATCTTTTGGTGCCAAAAATGGGGCAACCCCCATTGAAAAGGCGGTTGCGGCTGTACGTGGTGTGCCGAAAAATGGCCCAATCGTCAAATGAATGGCAACCAGAAACGCCAAGCCAAACCAATGGCCAACCGGCTTGGCAACATCATAAACACTCCGACTGTGGGTGACACTGACAGCTAGCATAGCGAGAAACGGCACCACCGTCCCTGTCACTAAGAAACCAAGCGTTGCTGGTAGCCAATTACCACCAGCGAGTTGGCCTAACTGGACTGGGAAAATCAAATTACCAGCCCCGAAGAACATTCCAAAGATTAATGAAGCAATCAAAACTAATTGTTGCCAGGTTAATTTTTTATTTGTCATGTCGCTTACTTTCCTTTCACGTTGACGACAACTTCACCAAAGCCACCAGTAAAAGTGGCGCGCCATTGACCAGCGGTGAGTTGTGGTGGCAATAAGAATGTTCCCGTTGACGCCTTTGTCCCTGCTGGGAAGTCTTTGCCTTGTGCCGCTAATTTGCCCACTAACCATTGCAATGCCAACACGGGATTGTCCAACACCGCTGCCCCTGTCCCTTGCGCAACCACCGTATCATTATGGGTGAGTGTAGCTTGCACATCAGCCAATTCGGCAACCGTTAAGGTTGCACCATCGCGGTTGTCACCGGCAACTACTGCGCCACCTACTGCACAGTCACTCAAAACAAGGTACTTATTTAAGGTCGGAAACCAATCCTTAAAACGGGCGTCTGGTACTTCTAAAGCTGGCGCAACCCAGGTATTTTTCAGTAAGGTTTCGGCAGACATATCAGGTGTTAAAGCCACTTTCGCGGTAAAGAGTAACTCGACTTCAACCAAAGGTTCATTAAAATCGGTTAACTGTAAGTCAGTGCCAGATGGTAAAAATTTATCCGCCACCTGTGCCCCATACAACGGCGCATCGGCGGCAAACATCGCTTGCGTCTCTGGTGACGTAAGTGATACTTTATAGCCAGCCGTGGGCACGCCTTTTTGTGCCATAACGGCATCTTGTACCTGATATGCCGTTTCAAAGTCCGCAACGACGTCCACAAAATCTGCTTGATCCAACGGCGTGTGCTGTTGATAAGCCTCAAATAGGTGCTGCGCCAGGGTCGCTTGTTCGTCAGTTAATGTCATCTTTTTCCCTCCACTGAAATAAAACAAAAAGACACGCTGCAATAAAATTGCAGCGTGCCCGTAACGGTAATCAGCTGCCTATCAATCTTACATTGATAGGCACCACAAATTGTCAGCACCTATCACGAGATAATGATAATGCTGATAATAATTTGTGTATTTGTTTGTGCTGATAAGGTCATGTGATATTTCTCTTCTATATTTAATAATTACATTAAAACACACTCACAAAACATTGTCAACCTATCATTTAAACGTTTAGCAGGCTGGCTTTTGCGCGAGCATCATTTTGTTTTTCAGTCAAATTACGGTATAATATGATAGTTCGCACTAATAGTTTAACGGGATAAAACGGGGACCTCCTAAGTCTTTGCTCCCAGTTCGAGTCTGGGTTAGTGCATGAAAAAAGCTGTGGCTCGTATTAGCCACAGCTTTTTATTTTGTTCTACCAGTTAGGCCTGCACGCTCAGCAATTGGCACAATCACGTTACCAATCACCATAACGAGAATACAGCCCACAATAATTTCAAAAATCGCATTAAATGACACAATGCTAATTAACCAGCTTAGCAAATTGTGGTTTGGAATACCCGTGAAGTTCGTCTGCATCACGGTGAAGCCAATTGCGGTTAATAACACCACGCCAACCGTATTGATCAAAGCTGCTAAAATCCCTAACAACCCTAAACCAAGCGTACGCACCGCAACGGGGCGTTGCCGCAAGAATCGGTCAAATAACCAGCCGATAATCAACCCGACTAAAATGCGTGGTAACAAAGCCGTCAGTGGGTTTTGAAACATTAACGAACCAATTGTCCCAGGATGTGTTAACGCATTGAAAAACGAACTTATTCCCCAAAAAAAGCCAACAATCGCCCCATATTTTGGTCCTAAAATAATCCCTGCAAGTGCCACCGTAAACTGGACAATCGTCGCACTAGCGCCGATAACAAAAGCCCCTAATGGCATCGTGCCTAACCAGGGCACCAGTGTTTGGACAAATACAATTGCCACAAACAAAGTCGTCATAATATAGTATTTCGTTTTTTGATTTGTCATAATTTATCAGTTAAAGCGTCACCTGTTTAACTGCCCTCCTATATGATAAATCTATTGTATCTCATGTTATATGTTGAACACAATGTTTAGACACGACGTCTCACATGCACGGCTAAGTAGCCAGCAACTGTTCGGCTATTAACAAGATGTGATCACCAGCCAGTTGCGTATAATCAGTTAACTTAATCACCGCTAATGGCACCCCAAACTCATCGGTTAGACGTTGCATTTCTGCCTTAAGATAAGCCAATTGGGGTGTCAATAAGACAATATCTGGCTGCACCGCACGCAATTGCTCGTCAACATGGGAGTGGGAAGTCACAACAATCGTATAGCTTTTTTCTTGTGCCGTGGCTGCTTTTTTTATTGCCGACACCAGTCGGGTGATCGTTGGCGTCTGATCACCAACTAACAGCAGTTTCTTGTTACCCATGGCCATGTGATGTTATCTCCTTCATGCTAAAGCTTATCATTTTAAATCCAGTATAGCGCGATTTTTAGCAAAAAGTAAGCGCTAACATGATTAATTGTAACAAAAAAAGTTACGAGACAAAATCGTAACTTTTTAAGCTAGTTATTCAAAACCTTCGGTTAATGCTTCCGGATAGAATTCACGAATAATTTCTGCTTCGTACTTTGATAATTCTGGGAAAGCTGGATCAGCACCCAAATCTTCGTGATACATACGATCACGTGGTGACACACCGCCGGCCGCATGAGTGACCTTAATCCGAACACCATCATAAGACTTGGCATCGCCAGCTTGTGCTTCGTCTTCGATGTGCAACTGTGATACCATCAACAAAAGTCGTACATCGGCGTTAAGATCAGACAACATTTTTGCCTGTTCAGCGGTCAAATACAACGTCAACGCTGCTTCTGCGTTCTTACCAATCAATTCAGCTGATCGTGCTTCTTCTAATGCCTTATTGACGGCATCACGCATTGTCATAAAGGCAGCCCAGTTGGCCAATAAGTCACTGGTATCTCCAAGATCTTGCACTTCTGGCATTTCTGATAAGTAAGCGAATGCTGCTGTTTCATTTGGCAAGTATTCCCATACTTCTTCAGCTGTATGTGGCAAAATTGGCAACATCAACTTCGTCAATGCCAACAATGTTTCGTAGAAGACGGTTTGCATTGAGCGACGCGCATGACCCGTTGGTGCTTCAACGTAGACAACGTCCTTGGCAATATCCAAGTAGAACGCTGACAAGTCAACGTTAACAAAGTTAATCATCCGCTTAAAGATATCGTTAAATTGATAGTTATCGTAATAACCACGAATATCCTTGACAAAGTCGTTTAACAAGACTGAGAAGTATTGATCATGGCCAGCACGGTCGGCAAATGGCACAGCATCTGTTGCATAGTTAAAGTCAGAAGTGTTGGCCATCAAGAAACGCAATGTGTTACGTAGCTTACGGTAACTTTCAGACACTTGCTTCAAAATGTCGTTTGACACTGGCATATCTTGTGAAGTGTCCACAGAAATTGTCCACAAACGAAGAATTTCAATCCCCATTTGATCCGCCACATCAAGTGGTGAAATTGTGTTCCCTAATGACTTTGACATTTTGTTGCCGTTACCATCAAGCGTAAAGCCTTGTGATAACACATTTTTATATGGTGCATGACCAGTTGCCGCCACTGACGTGATCAATGATGAGTTGAACCAGCCACGGTACTGATCTGATCCTTCCAAATAAAAATCAGCTGGATAATCAAGCTGTTCACGCGTGTCCATGACCCCTGCCCAAGATGAACCTGAATCAAACCACACATCCATAATATCTTCTTCCTTAGTGAAGATACCATTTGGTGAATGTTCATTGGTGTAGCCTTCTGGCAATAAGTCTTTTGCGTCATGTTCAAACCAATAGTTTGAGCCATACTTTTCAAACAAATCAGCAACATGATTAATCACTGCTTGATCAAGAATTGGTGTTTGATCTTCCGCATAGAAAATTGGCAATGGCACACCCCAGACACGTTGACGTGAGATAACCCAGTCACCACGGTCACGAATCATGTTGTACAAGCGCTTCTTACCCCATTCTGGGTAGAAATTCACGTTGTCCAATTCATCTAAGATATTTTGACGGAACTTTTCAACTGAGGCAAACCATTGTGGCACGGCACGCCAGATGATTGGCTTCTTTGTCCGCCAGTCAAATGGATAAGAATGGGTAATCTTTTCCTTGGCCAAGAAAACATTGGCTTCAGATAATTTGTTAATCACAAGACCAACGACGTCATCATAGAACTTACCTTCAAAGTCTGCACCAGCATTCTTAGTCATGTAGCCCTTTTCGTCAACTGTCACCGCAACTTCAAGACCGTATTCTTTTCCAACGTTAAAGTCATCTTCACCAAATCCAGGTGCTGTATGAACTAATCCAGTACCAGAATCGAGCGTGACGTGATCCCCATTCATCACCAGTTCTTCAACGTCTTCATCCCATGGGTGATAAGCTGTGATACGGTCTAATTCACGGCCCTTGTAAGTAGCGAGTACTTCATACTTGTCCCAGCCAAACTTAGGCGCAATGGCTTCTAATCGACCGGCTGCCACGACGAATTTACGCGTTTCCCCTTCGGGTTGCACCACAACATAATCCATGTCAGGGCCAAGCGTGATACCACGTGAAGCTGTTACCGTAAATGGTGTTGTCGTCCAAACCACTAAGTACGTAGCTGAATCAAGAATACCCTTGCCATCTTTCACGCGGTTCGCATAATAAAGTGACGTTGAATCAATATCATGATATTCAATTTCCGCTTCAGCCAAGGCTGATTCAGACGACCATGACCAATAAACCGGCTTTGAGCCCTTAAAGATGTAACCCTTACCAGCCATTTCACCAAAGACGCGAACTTGCGCGGCTTCAAATTCTGGTTGTAGCGTAATATAAGGGTTTTCCCAATCGGCCATAATGCCTAAGCGCTTAAAGTCTTGGCGTTGCTTATCAACTTGTTCTAAGGCAAAGTCCTTGGCCAAATCACGCCAAGCGGCCTTTGGCATTGACTTGCGATCGTGGCCGGCTTTGGTAAGTTGTTGTTCGATTGGCAAGCCATGCGTATCCCAACCTGGTACATATGGGGCATAGAAGCCCGCCATATTCTTATAACGGACAATAATATCCTTTGAAATTTTGTTCAAAGCGTGACCCAGGTGAATATTCCCATTGGCGTACGGTGGGCCATCATGCAAATTAAAATGTGGCTTTGTTTCGTTTTGTGCCAAACGCTTTTGGTACAAATTTTCATCATACCACTTTTGTTGGCGTACTGGTTCTGTCTTAGGCAGTGACCCACGCATTGGAAAATCAGTTTTTCCTAAGTTCAATGTGTCTTTATATTTCATCAATTGTCTCCTATTTGATTTTTTTCAAATGATAAGCCATAAAAAAGCGTCCCTAGGCAAATGCCTAGGGACGCTTTCGCGTGGTACCACCCAACTTCGGGTGCATAAAACACCCCTCAAGTCAGTGTTAACGATCTGCACCGTTTGAACTTACTATTTGTTCAGTCCAACAAACTCAATAACTGATCTGAAAGGTTACAGGGACGGTCATCTCCAACCACCATGACTCGCTTGACGTATGTTAACCAATCTTTCTGTGTTACGCTTTTTATTAATTATGATCTGGCGTTTCCGCTTCGGGAAACACGACAACTGGCCCTTGTTCAGATTCAGCGACTACTGCTTCCGCAATCACTTCTTCTTCAACAACATCATCAACTGATGCTGCTTCAACAGTCACTTGCCCAACGCGGTGAGCTGTCGCTTCACCCATTGGTAAACGATGAACAGCTTCCGCTAAATCACCATTTTCTAATAGTGTACGCTGTTGTGCCAATAATTTCAAGAAGGAATCTTTGAAACTTTCCACTTCGGCACGCAATAGGTTTTGTTCAGCGACCAAGGCAGCATTTTCTTCTGCAAGATATGTCGCTTCTGCTGCAGCCTTTGTCCGTGCATCGCTAATAATCTTTGTCGCAGATTCTTGTGCATGCATCAATTGCTTTTTAACTTCAGCATCAGCATCTTGCTTTAAGCGATCAGCGGCCTCTTGGGCAACAAAAATTGATTGGTTAACTTGTTCGCGCTTAGCTTCTAATTCATCCACGCGAACTTGTAGTTGTGCATTTTCATGCACTAAGCGGTCACGATCTGCAATGAGTGCTTCGTAATCACTGTTGATTTGATCCAAAAAGGCATCAACTTCAGAGGCAACATACGCACGTGAGCCCTTTTTAGTAAATTCATGATTTAAAATTTCATCTGGTGTTAATCCCATCATCGTCTCCTTTTAAACAAAACGCTTTGCCATGTTATCGATGAATAATATGAAAAAGTGCTTTAATTTTATCTTTTTTACTGTAGCCATCCAGGATAGCCAGCTTTACCCGACCGTACTTGCGGACGGAAATCAGATCACCAACTTCAACAGTGTGATCAGGTTTAGCCTGTGTCACCCAATTCAAACGCACTTGTTGTTGTGTGATCAACGTTTTCGCTAAGCTTCTTGAGATATCAAATGTTGCTGCAATAACCGCATCTAACCGTAACGATGGCAGTAACGTAAAGGTTTCTTCCCAATCATCCTGCGCTGTGATCGCCTGTGTCAACGGTAACACTGTCCAAGTGATTTTCACCCGACCAATCATCGTCACAGTTTGCTGAATATAGGTCAGCATTTTACTGTCGACAATGATTTGCCACCGTTGGTCCTGTCCAAGAATATCACCCACGACTGCTCGTTTAATGCCGGCATGCATCAACGCCCCCAAAATGGCTGCGTGATGTAATTCAGTAAACTTTGTTGGATAATTAATTTCCAATACCGCTAATTCAAACGCTGTCTGATCAATCTCATAAACTGCTGGCGCAATGATTGCCCGTTGGCTTTCAGCGCCCGACACACCACCATCAAAATGGCTGGTTAAATCATCAGCTCGGTTAACCAGCGTTGTCAGAATGTACTGTTCTCTTGGGTTTAAAAATGGTGTGAGAATTGTACGATATTCATCTTCACTTTGCCGAATCCAATCACTCGCAATTTGAATAAACGGTGCTTCTTCTGGTCGGAAATGCTGCGTAATAGCTGTTGTTGCTTCTGCCATATTAGACGAACAATAACACAAGATGTGTCAAGCCACTGACGGCAAAATTCAAAGCCAAAATAGCGATAATTGGTGACAAATCTAGCACACCAGCGATTGGCGGAATGAAACGGAATAAGTTCAAATACGGTACAACGATTCGTGCAAGCCACTGGCCAACACGAGATTGTTGCGCACCTGGCAGCCATGTCATCAAGATGTAAATAATAATTGCATACTCGTAGTAACGTGCAATTCGAATAACCCAACTTAAAATTTCAAGCATGGCTTAGTACCGCGTGTTGGGTTCCAAATTATCAGTTAATGTCCCTGAAATTTCAAATGTATCAGGAGTTACTAAAAAGATGGATTGTCCAATACGTTCAATTTCACCATTAACGGCGTAAACTGCGCCACCCAAGAAATCCAGGATGCGCTTCGCTTGCGCTTCGTCAATTTGTGTGAAATTAACAATGACGGCTTCACCACCCAAAATTTGAGAGGCAATGGCCCGTGAATCAGAATAAACTTTTGGTTCAAACAAAGCAATTTTGCTATTGGCATTGTTTGGATCTGTCGTCATTGGTTGTGCAGCTTGTGGGCCTTGACGTTGAAAGTAAGTGTTTTGTTGTGGGTTTGCTTGTACAGGCTGTTGGTAGGCTTGTTGGGGCTTTTCTTGATAACCCGTGCCATATCTTTTTTCATATACATCGTCTTCTTCATTACTGAAGAGCCGTTTTAGTGTCTCGCCTAATGCCATGGTTTCTCCTTAACCGCGTTTGTTGGTGCTCTATTATGGTCAACATCATTGCGCTATCACATCGCAATAGTTTATCACATAATCGTTGTCTTGCCAACGAACACGCCTTTATTAACGTTTCTTAAAGAATGGTGGTTGTTCGTCTTCATCTTCAGTATTTGAAAAGTCGACTGGTGCTTGATTTGACGTTGGCGTATTAAAAACATCAAATGTTTGCTTTTGAACGCCATCAAATCGTTCGTCTTCAGCAAAGGCATCCTTTGACGCCCCACTCATGTTCCAGTCAGCGAATGGATCATTTTGTGTTGGCGTTGGGTGCGCTTGCACATTATCTGCCACCAGCTTTTCAAATACAGAATTTGTTGCTGCAGCTTGTGCTGCGTCAGTAGACGGTGTGCCAAATAGGTTAGCTGGCTTTGCCTTTTGCGTTGGTTGCTTTGGCGCTGCTTCGCTGGCGCTTTTTTGCAAACCAGTCGCAATCACCGTCACGCGAATTGAATCGCCAAGGTTTTCGTCAATTGACGTTCCGAAGATAACGTTGACTTCACGACCAGCTTCTTGGGCAATCACTTCTGAAGCTGTTTGTGCTTCAAACAATGACATATCCAAGCCACCAGTAATGTTCAACAAGACATCTTCGGCACCTGACATATCCACTTCAAGCAATGGTGATGAGATGGCTTGCTTTGTCGCATCCGCGGCACGTGTTTCACCACTTGCTTGACCGACACCCATCAAGGCAGGACCGGCATCTTGCATCACAGTCTTCACATCAGCAAAGTCCAAGTTGATAAAGCCTGGGTTTGTAATCAATTCAGAAATACCACGAACACCTTGAGCAACCACTTCATCGACCACCTTAAAGGCTTCTGACAAAGGCGTGCGCAAATCGATACGATCCTTCAAACGTTCGTTGGTAATCACAATCAATGAATCAACTGATTCTGACAAGGCTTGCAAACCTTCCGCAGCAAAACGACCACGCTTTGGGCCTTCCCACTTAAATGGTCGCGTTACCACGGCCACTGTCAAAGCGCCTTGTTCCTTGGCAATACGAGCCACAACGGGGGCAGCACCGTTACCAGTACCACCACCCATGCCGGCTGTAATGACAACCATGTCGGCACCAGCAAGGGCTGAGGCAATGTCTTCAGCTGATTCTTCGGCCGCTTTTGTCCCACGTTCGGGATTTGAACCGGCCCCCAAACCACCTGTCAACTTTGGGCCAATTTGAATTTTAATGTCAGCCTTTGACTTATCTAAAGCTTGCACATCCGTGTTAGCCACGATAAATTCAACGCCATTGACACCTTCTTCGATCATATGGTTAACAGCATTTGATCCACCGCCACCAACACCGATAACTTTAATGATTGCGCCAGCTTCTTGGGCGTCATCAATTGAAAAATCCATGAGTTGTCTCCTTAACTATGTTAATCTTCGCTAAATAAATTTTTGATTGATTGTGTCAAACGGCCAAAGAACCCTTTTTTGGGTGGCACATCTTCACGACCATATTGGTAATGGTCAAATGGCTTGGCGTTTGCATCGGTTGTCTCAACGTTTGTCTGTGGCGTCATTGAAATTGTCGCATCAGATTGCACGTAGGCTGTGTTGTCGTGTTGGGCCATAATCACTTGCTTGATGACTTGTTGCGTCATACTTTCACGCGAAGCAAACATGGCATAAGCCATGGCGCGCGTGTATGAAGGATGGCGCAAACCGATTTGATCGGGTACAAACAAGCGAACATTCTCACCAAGAATGGTTTTCGCAAAGTCAACCATTCGAGGGAGTGCGGCATTGCCACCGGTTAAGACAAAACCACCTGGCATATTCAGTCCGTTAACGGCCTGTAATGGTTCAAAGGCACGTGTGAAAATTTGTTCTAAACGAGCTGCAATAATTTCTGACAAATATTTTTCAGAGATTGTTTGTGGTTGACTTTCACCAACCACATCGATCAAGAATGTTTGGTCATCACGCGTTTGAGTTGGGTCAGCAAACCCATAATCGCGCTTAATACGTTCAGCATTTGCATATGATGTGCCCAAAACAGTCGAAATATCCTTTGTGACGTTGTCACCACCTTCCAAATCAACTGTATTAAACTTAAGCTTCCGATCATGAATGATAGACGTTGTTGTCTGACCACCACCCAAATCGATTAATACTGTGCCAAAGTCTTGTTCACCGTCATTTAAAATACTGGTCCCGATTGCCAACGGGGCTAACACGAATTCACGCAATGAAACGCCGGCTTTTTGAATGGCAATTCTTGTGTTATCTAAAATTTTACTTGGTCCAATATAGGCTGTGCCGCGCATCTCAAGCCGCACACCAATCATTTCATGTGGGTCTTTGATGCCATCAAAACCATCCACGCTAAATTCATCAACAATCACATCGATGACGTCACGATCAGCTGGTAAGTTATTTGACAAAGCTTGTTGTGTCACATGTTGTACATCGTCATAGGTAATGCGTTTATTTTGATTGGCAATGGATACTAAACCATCCACATGAATCATTTCGATTTGGTTAGCTGGGATACCCGCGACAACCTCATTAATTTGAATGTTTGCTTTTTCTTGCGCTTGATCGATGGCTTCGCGAATTGCACTGGCCGTCGCATCAATATCAACGATTACGCCTTTACGTAAACCACGTGATGGTGCAGTACCCGCACCAATCACATTAAACTGGTTGCCAGTTGTCTGTGCAATCACAACTTTAATTGATGTGGTACCAATATCTAAACCAACCGTCACGCCTGCGTTATTCATGCGTTGTGCCCCTTTACAAAATTATTTTTTATAAAATATACCTAATAGTAATAATAGCATAAAATAGGTATCTTACGCCACCGATTATGGCGTTTGTGTCGTTTTCTCAGCCGCGTTTTTTTGCGGTTTATCCTGGGTCACCCCATACGCATGTGAGTAGGCCCCAAACTGCAAATCAACAATCCCTTTTTCAGGCATTTGGGCTGCAATGCCAGGATAATAACTAATCTTTTGACCAAACGTTTTGCTGGTCGCATACACTGTATTGCCATCATCCATAATAATTACCAAACAATGCGCATTGTCTTTATTAGGTGACAGCGTAATTTGACTGATATTTTGACGTAAGGTCAACTCCAGTCCAACAAACCCTTGGACAACTTGTTGTAATTCTGATTGCGATTTAAACCCTGCATAAACTGGTGCATCCCCTTTTGGTGCAGCAACTTTTTGTTGCCGTCCATTACGATCCATCACCAGCCACTGCCCATTTTGATACACATAACCAGCCGTAACTTTTTCAATTACTTTAATGGTCACATGCTGGCCGTTAACCGTGACTTGCGCTGCATCAACAGCTGGATTCTTTTGCAAAATACGTTGCACAATAAAATTGGTTTGCCCAGTCACACGCCAAAGCGGTGTGTTTTTCTTAATATTGGCATCTGCTTCAATTGCCGTTGCTGGAATAGTCGCTGATTGTACGGTGACAGTCTGAACAACTCGCCATGGTTGTAGCAACACAATCAAACTGATGATGACCAACACAAAGATTACCAAGTTCAGCCAAAATTGACGCGGTATCGTTTTTTTTAATCGCATGTTGTTTGTTGCATCAGTCAAAATATCAATCTTTCTTTTCTGAAATTGCTGACAAAAGCAGCTGATACAAGCGATCGCCAGCATCTGGCATGCAAACCTTTGTGGCTTGTGCGGCCATCTTATCGCTCGTGGTCGTGTCTAATAATAATTGATCTGCTGCGGCAATAAGTGTCTGACCATTGAGTTCTGGTTCAGGAATAATTAGTGCTGCACCAGCATCGACTAAGCTTTTGGCATTCTTAGTTTGATGGTCGCCTGTGACGTGTAAGCTTGGGACCAAAATAGAAGGAATGCCCAACGCTGTAATTTCAGCAATTGATGTTGCCCCTGCGCGTGACACAATCGCTGTTGTTTGTGCCAAAACTTCTGGCATGTTATCAATATATGGCACAATGCGAATATTATCAGCTGCTGAAACACCTTGCGCTTGCAATAAGTTAATGACGTTATCATAGCGCTTGGGCCCAGTAACAATCACAATTTGATAAGGCCGCGTATTCAACTCATTCATCGCTTCGATAACCGCTAAGTTAATGGCTGGGGCACCTTGTGAGCCACCAAAAATCAACAATGTTGGCTTATCATCTCGCAAGCCCAAAGTTTGCCAAGAAAAAGTTGACTTCAATTGTGCAACTTGTTGCGCACGTGGATTACCGACTAAAGTCACTTTATCTGTGGGAAATTGGTCTTTTGCGACACTAAAAGCGACCCCAATCTTGGTTGCCCCACGTGCCAAAAATTTATTGGTCACGCCAGCGACTGAATTTTGTTCATGAATCACAGTTGGAATATGCAGCCGTTGGGCCGCATAAACAACAGCACCGGCCACATACCCCCCTGTGCCAACCACAACATCTGGTTTGAACTCTTTAATAATCTTTTTTGACTGCTTTACTGCTTTCAAGAATAGCCGCACAGTTTGAATATTGTCCAGTGATAATGAGCGCCTGAATCCTTGAACGGCCAATTGCTTAAACGCCATACCAGTTGGTGGGACAATATTGGCTTCGACCCCCCGTTCTGACCCAACATATAAAAATTCTGCATCCGGATCATGTTGCTTAATCACTTCTGCTAATGCTAAAGCTGGATAAATGTGGCCACCTGTGCCACCACCTGATAAAATTACACGCATATTATCGCCCCAAAACTTTCTTTAATTCACTTACAAATGCCTCACCGCGGATTTCAAAGTTATCATACTGATCCCAACTTGCTGCGGCCGGTGATAATAAGACCACATCGCCGGCTTGCGCCAAGGTGACAGCAAGTCTGGCCGCGGCGGCGACATCATCAACCGTTTGAACGGGTAGACCAGCCGCTTGGGCAACAGCAACAACCTTTTGTTGCGTTTCACCAAAGGCCACCACAGTTTTAACATGGGTCATATTTGGCAACAAACGTGTTAAGTCATCACCTCGATCTAGACCACCAGCCAACCAAATTGTGGGTTGGTCAAAACTATCCAACGCCGTTTGCGTCGCCTCAATATCTGTCGCTTTGGAATCATTGTAATACATTACTGCTTGGTCGGTAAACAAATATTCTAATCGATGCGCCACACCGCCAAATGACGCAAGCACTTGGCGAATTGCCTCATTTTCTACGCCGGTAAGTTTGGCTACTGTGACGGCAGCTAAGATATTTTCAAGATTATGTGGCCCAACCAGTTTAATGGCAGTCAGCGGCATCACAACTTGATCATCAATCACTAAATTGCCCGCTGTCGCTGCCACACGGTGACCCGATTGTGTCCGTGAAAAGGGTACCACTTGCGCAGCTGTATCTGCAGTAAACTGCGCTGTGTCTGGGCTATCAGCATTCAGCACCAACGTTTGCGCCGACGTTTGATTTTGTGTCAATTGAAACTTTGCTGCGACATACTGTTCACGTGTACCATGATAATCCAAATGATTAGCAAAAATATTGGTGATTAAGGCAATATCTGGTTGGATATCCGGCACACCCATTAATTGAAAACTTGATAATTCTAATAGCAAGGTATCATCAGCAGTTAATGCAGGTACCACTTCGCTCACTGGTGTTCCGATATTGCCGGCCGTCGTTACCCGTTGACCATCTGCTAATAACATGTCACGAATAAGTGACGTGGTAGTGGTCTTCCCATTTGAACCAGTAACAGCAATCAGACGGCCTTCAAACGAACTTAATGCGACTGCTACCTCGGTTAGTACAGGAATATCAAGAGCCATGGCACGTTGTACCAAAGCTGTGTCATAAGGAATACCAGGATTTTTGATCAAGTAATCAAATGATGCGTCCAGAGGTGTCGCCTCATCATGATTAATGAAAGTCACACCAGCAGCTTGTAACTGGTTAAAGGTGTCGTCTGGTGCAAAATCGCCACCATTCACAACCGTCACTCGAGCACCCAGCGCCACAAGACGTTGGGCTGCTGCTTTACCAGAGCGCGCCCAACCAAATACCATCACTTTTTTATTGTTGAATGCTTGTGCCTTCATATTCTCCTGCTCCTTATTTTTTATGTACGTAGGCTAAATTGCCTACCTGTATTAATTCATGTAAAAGATGCCCGCAACTGCTAAGATCGCTGACACAATCCAAAATAGGGTGTCGATTTGCCATTCACTCCAACCAAACTTTTCAAATGAATGATGAATTGGGGCCATGGGGAAAATCCGCTTATGCCAGTAATGGTACCCGACCGTTTGAATAATGACGGATAATGTCTCAATCACAAAAATCAAACCGAACCAAACCAATGAGAATGGAATCCCCAATAAAATTGATTCCATGGCTAATCCAGCTCCTAATGCCAGCGAACCAGTATCGCCCATAAAAATTTTCGCCTTTGGCTTATTGAAAATTAAGAAACCAAGGAGCGCACCGATAACCGCAAAGTTAAAGATGACAATCGTTTGCTGATGCATGTTATTGGCAATGACCGCATAGGCCGCATAAACGACGATACTCGTTCCGGCAAGCAACCCATCCAGGCCGTCCGTCAAATTTGTAGCGTTTGACCAACCCACCAGCCAGAACCACAAAAAGATAAAGTAAAAGATACCCAAGTGCAGCGTACCAAGGAGCGGGACATACAACGTAAATGGCACGCCCATCGCCCACATCATGATCATAATCACAACGGCACTAATAGTTTGCGCCGCTAACTTTGGCTTAAAAGCAAAGCCTTCATCGGCACGTCGCACCATTTTCAAAGCATCGTCAATTCCACCAATCACCGCATAGGCGAGTAAAGCCATGACCGGTAATGACATGGCTGCCAAACCGGCAAACCCGGCTGTGGCACCTGCCCCAATCAAAGCACTCAACGCGGCAGCCGCGACAAACAATGCGCCACCCATACTTGGGGTACCAGCTTTGGCTTGATGATCCGGTCCTAAACGTCGAATCACGGCCTGTTCCTTAGATTGTTTTAAGAACTTAATTACCATCGGCATGAAAATTACCGTGACAATGAACGCTCGGGCTAAAGCCCATAAATTATCTGACATTTGCTCTCTCCTACTGCTTCTCTTTTAATGTGATGGCCACTTGACTGGTATTGACAACCAATTGGTCTTTGGCAATACTTTGACTCGTGACATAACCATAACCCGTCCAACTGAGTTTAAAGCCTGCTGCATCAGCAAATGCTTGCGCATCAGTCAAACTCCAACCGGTCATATCAGGTAAATGGGTATTGCCTTTGGCCTTCAAAATAACAAGCTGATTGGTCAGTGACTTTTGCTCTGGTAACAACGACTGTGCCGTAATGTTACCAGTTGACCCAACCACCGCCGTTCTAAAGCCTGCTTGTGTCATTGTGTCGGTCGCATCTTGAATGGATTGCCCCACCACATTAGGCACCGTTTGTTTGGTTGTTTTTGATTTTACCGCACTATCACTACTATTTAAAGCTTGCAGCATCAAAGGTTGAAAAACTTTGTTCATCGTGATTTGAATCGTGGGATCTGGGAAAACCTTTGGTTGCTGAACGGCCAAATAGAAAATATATTTTGGATTTTTTTCCGGTGCTAAGACCATCACCGAATGAATCGCGTTATTCAACCCTTGCAGGTATTGCCCACCTTGTGAAATCTGGGCCGTTCCAGTCTTAGCCGCAATTTGATAGCCATATTTGCGCAAGTCAAATTCTTTGGCAGTCCCTGTTTTTTGATTGACAACATCAATCATGTACTTACGGACTTGTTTCGCCGTACTAGCTTTGATGGGACGCGCAACTTCGACCGTTTTGCCTTGTTCAACAACGGCACCGGTCGCTGGATTGACCACTTTATCCACAAAGTATGGTTTGATTTCCTTACCATCATTGGCGATAGCGGAATAGGCTTGTAACATTTGCAACGGTGTCACACTAATCCCTTGACCATACGCCGTGTTGGCTTGGTCAATGGGATAATCAAATGAAATATTACCTGCTGACTCATTACTTAGCCCTGAATGTGTAGACTGCAAAAAGCGGAACTTTTCCAGATATTGGCGCCAAGTCGTTGCGCCTAACTTCTGCTCAACTTTGGCAAAGGCCACGTTTGAAGAACGCCAGAACCCCTCTCGATACGTTAGCACCCCTTGATTTTGACCAAAAGCATCGACCACTTTTTTGCCATCAATCAACAGTGTTCCTGATTGATAAGTGTCATCTGGCTGCCACTTACCTGTATCAATGGCGGCCGCCAGCGTGATGCCTTTCATCGTTGAACCAGGTTCAAATGGCCCTTGGTCTAATAGATTAGTCCAAAGCTTTGGGCTATCGTTTTTATCATTGGGATTAAAATTAGGCCGTTGGGTAGCTGCGACAATCCGACCCGTTTTTGCTTCCATCAACACCCCAACCGCTGACTCAGCTTTCGTCGTGGCAAACAGATCATCCATCCGTGTTTCTAATGTGTTTTGCAAATTATTATCTAACGTGAGATACACATCATTCCCATTTTGAACGGTTTGACTGCCCTTGGTGTTTTCTTTTTGGCCATCATACTGCTTAATGCCATTTTTACCCGCTAAAGTACTATTTTCAGCGGCTTCAATACCCATCAAACCTGACTGCACCATTTGGCCCGTTTGGGTATCCTGATTACTTTTCGTCATGCCGATTAAATGTGAGGCTGTGCTATCTTCAGGATAACTACGTGCCGCATGCGGCGTGAAGTTAATCCCTGGCAAATTCATTGCCTTAATTTTTTCATATTGGGCAATCGACAAATTTTTACTAGCTTGGCCTTTTGTTGAGATAAATTCAACTTGGTAAGCTTTCTTTTCCAGACGCTTCAAAATTTCTGATTTGCTCATGTCAATGACTTGGCTTAACTTTTCAGCTGTCAGTTCCGGATCTTCAACGTGACCGGAACCCGCCACGTACTTGCCAGTCTTGGGGTCTTTGGTGCGTAATACTTTTTTGTCTAACACGGCATACATATCATAAACCGTTGTATTTTCAGCCAAGACATTACCCGACGCATCAAAAATGCGACCGCGGTTGGCTGGCACAATTTGTTTCGCCATAAAGGCTTGTCTGGTCGCATCGTTGAGGTTATGGCCGTCTACAGAACCACTTGCAATAATAAAAAGACGTATCCCGAGTCCGAGTGTCACAAGTATCATTGCCCCCAACAATACACCACCAAAAATTTTGGCGTTCTGTGTGACTCTTCTATTCGGTATACGTCTCACGTTTTTTTTCATCATTATTGGTTAACATTTCTAACGTTGCTATCTGATAATGTCATATCATACTTTTTAGCAACCTCGTCTAAGTTCTTTTTGCTTGTCTTACTTTGAATGTCACTACGTAACGCATCATTCGCCTGTTTTGTTTCATCAATTTGCGTTTGCATGACTTGCGTGTTCGTACGCGCCGCATTAGCTTGCATACTTGAAAAGACAACGCCCACCATCAAAATCATTACCACGGCAGACACAAAAGCCACCATCATCCGTTCTTTCCTTGTCCAACGTGCAGGCTTGTATTTAATCCGTGTTTTAGGTTGTGATAGCGGTATAGCTTCCGCAGTCGTGGTATATTGATATGCATTTTGTGCCATATGCAGCTCCTAAATCTTATTGTCGTGCGATACCACGTAACTTGGCTGATTCTGACCGGTGATTGTCGGCCATCTCATCTTGACTAGGTAGTATTGGCTTGCGAGTTAACAATGTGTAATCGGCTTCAAACTGCCCTGGCAAAACGGGTAAGCCAGCAGGTAATTCGGGCGCGGTTGTCTTTTCACGAAACATTTGTTTAACGAGACGATCTTCTAACGATTGGAAGGTAATCACGCTAATGCGGCCATCGGGGGCCAATAAATCAATCGCTTGTGTCAAAGAATCTTCCAACGCACCTAATTCATCATTGACGGCAATGCGTAATGCTTGGAACGTACGTTTGGCCGGATGACCACCCTTACGTCGTGCTGGTGCTGGAATCGCTTCTTTGATAATGTCCACTAATTCAAACGTTGTATTGATTGGTCCGTTTTCCCGATGCTGCTCGATTTTACGTGCAATTTGCTTTGGGAAACGATCTTCGCCGTAACGGCTGAGAATACGTAATAAATCATTGAAAGGCCAGTCATTAACAATTGTTTTCGCCGTTAATGTTTGACGTTGATCCATCCGCATATCTAATTCAGCATCGTAATTATAGCTAAAGCCCCGTTGCCCATCATCAAATTGCACAGAACTCACGCCAAGATCATAAACAATGCCGTCAACGGCTGTGACACCACGTTCTGCTAATGCTGACTTGAACGTTCGGAAATTTTGATGAATTAAGACCAGCTTACCGGCCGCAATTTCATCAGCATACTGTTTGGTGTTGTATTGAATCGCGGTGTCATCTTGATCAAAGCTATACAGCGTCCCAGTCGTTAACTGCTTTAGGATTTCACCTGTATGACCACCACCACCTAGTGTGGCATCCACGTAAAGACCGTCAGGTTTAATCTCAAGTAAGGCAACTGCCTCATGGAGGAGTACTGTGACATGTTCAAATTCTGACATTAAAACCTTCCTTTTCAACTAGAAGTCAAAATCAACTAGTCCTTCTGCAATCTCATCAAAGTTATCCGCCGTCGCTGATGTATAGGCTTGCCAACGTGCTGCTTGCCAGATTTCAAATGAATCACCGGAGCCGGTCACGATGACATCTTTTTCCAAACCAGCATATTCTCGCAAATTGGCCGGTACAATAATACGCCCTTGCTTATCAATTTCCGCTTCCATGGCACCAGCCAAAACAAAGCGTTTAAATTGGCGCGCTTCTTTTTTCCCTAAAGGGAGTTCATTTAATTGTGTTTCTAATTTTTCCCAGATAGGCATTGGCATGGCACGTAATGCGTGTTCCATCCAACGGGTGACAACAAACTTGTCGCCTAACTGATGACGAAATTTTGCCGGTATTATGAGTCGCCCTTTTGCATCGAGCGTATGTGAATATTCGCCCATGAACATAAGGACCACCCCCATTAAAAAATCTATACTATTAATTTACCACATTTACCCACTTCCCTCCACCTTATTCCCATTTTGTCACAATTTAGTAAATTTATGACACAAAAAAAGTACGACTATCCCTTGATAGTCGTACTTTCTGTCAAAGTGGGTGTCAGTGGGAGATAAACCCAAAAATGGTCACAATCATTAACAAAAATGCTGCAAATAGCCCACTCCAGACCCAAAATCGTCGCCAAAATAACCAAAGTGACCAGCGGTTACGTAACAAATACCAGGACAACACAATTCCAATGACACACCACCCCATCAGCATCCAGGCCCACCAACTCACACCAAAGCGTTCACCCATGGCAAAGTGCAGGCACAACCAAAGCGGGATGACTGCAAGATCTAACAGGCTAAACTGAAATTTGCCAACATGAAATTTACGATTAACCGTCAATGCGATAACCAAGATTATCACCGCGCCAACCGACCAAAACCACCATTGCATATCACTACCTCTATGTTCCTCATCTAAAACCAGAATACCGAAACTCCCCCAAAAAGGCAAGCCGCGGTCGTTTGTGAATTGCACCGCATGAAGAGATTATGTTAAACTAAATGGGAATAACTTTACGAGGTAGACTATGACTGACGAACAAACGCCGCGACCAACGAACGCCAAATTACAAGCTGAAATTGACGCGAAGCTCAACCAACACCGCATGCCAAAAATCGAACGCAAATCGCGGACGCGCATTGAAAAAATGACTTTAGTCATGGCGTGGTTAATGATCATTTTGATGATTGGTGGTGTCTTTTACGCCTCAATCAACGCCCTAGGTTGGTTATAATCACCACTAAAAAAAGCAGCTCACGCTGCTTTTTTTAGTGTCATCTGTTATTCAACTGCTAACAAATATGGGTATAGTGGTTGTTGACCGTCATGAATTTCAACTTCGAGATCGTCATCAATTGCTAAGATAGCTGCTGCTAACTTTTCAGCATCCTTTTGCTTGAGATCTTCTCCGAAAATAATTGTGACAATTTCAGAGTCGTCATCTAACATTTGGCTCACAGCTTCCAGCGCTGCATCATAGACTTTCTTGGTCACAACGGCAATATCGCCATCAAGAATGCCCAACCAATCACCATCATGAATTTCAACACCGTCAAGCAGAGTGTCACGAACGGCTTGCGTAATTTGTGCAGACTTCACTTCAGCCATCGCAGCAGCCATTTCATCAGCATTTGTAGCCAAATCAGCGTCTGGATTATAACCCATCATTGCGGTCAAACCTTGTTGAATCGTCCGTGTCTTCACAACTTGTGCTGGGATGTCAACTAAATCAACTGCTTGTTCAGCGGCCATGAAAATATTGGAATTGTTTGGCAAGATAATTGCTTGCTTAGCGCCACTAGCTTCAATTGCCGCCACGATATCTGCTGTCGATGGATTCATCGTTTGACCACCAGAAATGACTGTGTGTACGCCTAAGCTCTTAAAGAGTTCGGCCACACCGTCACCAGCCGCAATCGTAATAACCGCCGTATCTGAAACTGGTACATTGGCAGCAAACATTTTGGCCGCTTGGTTTTCTTCAGCACGTTGTGCGTCGATGACTGCTTGTTGTTGATCACGCATGTTATCAACTTTAACTTTCACCAAAGAACCAAAATGTGTGCCCCAACCAATCACTTCGCCTGGGTTTTCAGTATGCACGTGCACCTTAACGATTTCATCATCATTAATCACAAGTAAGGAATCGCCTAATTCGGCCAAATGATTATAGAAAGGTTCGTAATCAAATTCACGGTCAAAAGTTGTCCCTTTGCCGATCTGAACCATCACTTCAGTACAATAACCATATTCAATATCGTCAGGATCTAAATTACTGTTGGCTTGGGCGCCAGCGTGCAATTCTTTCACCATTTGATCCAACGCCGCATTGTCAGGAGCTTGCAAATCTTCTTCATTAAAGTTGCCACTCAACACTTGATAAAAGGCACGTAAAACAAAGACCAAACCTTGACCACCTGAATCAACAACGCCAACTTCTTTCAAAACTGGCAATAGTTCAGGGGTGCTATCAAGGGCTGCTTGAGCTGCTTCATCCACAGCTTGCATGAGCACCACAACATCATCGGTTTCTTCAGCCACTTGATTAGCTTTAGCAGCTGCTTCGCGAATCACCGTCAAAATCGTCCCTTCAGTCGGTTTCATCACTGACTTGTAAGCGATTTTTGCCCCAGACATCAAAGCATCGGCCATATCACGCGCTGACAATGTTGCCTTGTCTTCGACCGCATTGGCAAAACCACGGAAAATTTGTGACAAAATGACGCCAGAATTCCCGCGCGCGCCCATCAATAACCCTTTTGATGTGGCCTTTGCCAAAGCACCAATATGGGTATCAAGCGCGTCACGTTCATATTGAGCACCACTCGCCATGGACAGGCTCATGTTTGTGCCTGTGTCACCATCAGGTACGGGGAACACATTTAATTTATTAATTTTATCCGCATTGGCAGCTAATGACGCCGCTGCAGCGTTAATCATCTTACCAAATTCAACATTGGTAATGGTCGTTATCTTAGTCATGACACTCCTAGTCTGTGACGCGTACACCTTGAACAATCACGTTAACTTCTGTTGCGTGAATGCCAAGCAATGCGTCAAGATTATATCTCACTTTTCCTTGAACTGATTTTGAAATTTCTGATAATTTTGTGCCGTATTGTGCTACCAAGTAAACATAAACGCTCACACCGTTGTCTTCTTGATGCACCACAACACCTTTGGCGTAATTTTCACGATTCAAGATTTGGTTCATCCCATCACGAAAAGCAGCTTTTGAGGCCATGCCGACAACACCTGGATTTTCAATCGCTGAGCCACCCACGATCGTTGCAATGACATCATTTTCAATTGTGATGTCACCATTTTTAGCCTTAATTTTAATCGCCATAATTCATCGAACACGGCCAGTAACCACAATGCCTATTGCCATCGCGTTGACCGCGCATTTCCTCCTTAAAGGTTTACTGCTACTATTTTAACATATCTCAACGCGAAACGTTTTCTTAGCAGTTATACCACATAAAAAAACCACCTAAATGGTGGTCGTTTTATGTCAGCCGTACTTGAATAATCAACCCAAAACGACTGTCATCGTTTTGTCGATTATACGCGTTCGATTGAACCGTTCTTCAATCCGGCCTTCAAAGTACGCGCTGTTAAATAAACTTTCTTTGCAGGCGCACCATTAATCTTAACAGTCACTTTTTGCAAATTTGGCTTCCAGCTACGACGACTTGAGTTCAACGCGTGTGAACGTTGGTTACCAAAGCGTGTGCGTGCGCCTGTAATAGCATCTTTTGCCATGTTCGACCCTCCTTTTCGAGCCAATGATTTAAAAAAGCTCTTTCTACAACAATAGTAAATTTTACCAGGTTTTCGCAACTATGGCAAGTTATTTCGTATATTTCGCTAAAACATTTACTAATTGGTCTTTTGTGTGGAAACCAGTCAAACGTTCAACCACTTCCCCATCCTTTTGAACAAGCAATGTTGGAATCGCGCGGATACCAAATTCAGCAGGTGTTTCAGGATTTTCATCGACATCCATTTTTACAAATTCCACGTTGTCGACTTCATCAGATAACGCTTCTAATACGGGTGATTGCATCCGACATGGACCACACCAAGTTGCCCAAAAATCAGTAATTGTCACACCATTGGCGGTTGCCGCCTTAAAATCTGCATCTGAAATTGCTTTTACAGTCATTACTATTCCTCCTTAGTACCTGACAATCAAAAAACATTAATCTTTTGATTGTGTCACCATAACAATACCAGTTTTGAAGCTGATATGCACAATATCTGCTTTAAATTCGTTAGATGACCACATTTTAGCCACATTATCGGTCAGTGATAACGGATACTTTGCGTCAATAATTTGAAAATCTTTGACGTCATTTAGCGGCATAAAACCAAGATACTTCGTCCCTGGTATTTGATGCACTTCCTTCTCACCAGGTTGCACATAACTCACCACATTCAAGCGATCAATAAATTGGGTTTTTTCGACAATCGCGTCAAAAACGGGGTTCGCCATCAACCATAAATTACTCAATAAATGGTCGACACGCCCACCCGTTGCCCCAAATACTTTGATTTGGTCTGGTTGCTGTCTTTGGGCGTATAGCAGTGCTAATTCCGTATCCGTTTCATCTTTTTCTGCTTGCACATGCATAATTTCATTGGCTTGCAAATGCGCTTGCAACGTCGCCAATTCTGTGTCCGTCAGCGAATCAAAGTCGCCAACCGCCATCATCATCGGGAGGCCACGTTCATATAAACGCCAAGCGCCGCGATCTGCACCAATCCATAAGCCTGGTTCTTGAAAGAGATCATCCGGCCAAAGTTCAGTTGGCGCGCCAGCTAAAATGTTAATTTGCATTATTTTGTCAAGGCTTTCAAACGGGCAATTTTGGCAGCTGGATCTACTTTATCATAAACATAAGAACCTGCAACAAAAACATTAGCCCCTGCTTCATAGGCCGCCACAACGGTTTCATCGTTGATACCACCATCAACTTGGATATCAAAGTCATAACCTAATTCATCACGCACTGCACGCAATTGGGCAATCTTTTCAAGTGTTGATGGCAAGAACTTTTGTCCACCAAAGCCTGGGTTTACAGTCATGACCAATACTTGATCAACCATATCAAGCACGGGTTCAATGGCTAGAACGGGTGTTCCTGGGTTAATGACAACTTCCGCCTTAACGCCCTTGTTCTTAATCATTTGTAGGGCACGGTGAATGTGTGGCGTTGCTTCAACATGCACCCCGATGATGTCGGCACCGGCATCGGCAAATTCATCAACGATTTTTTCGGGATTCGTCACCATCAAATGTACATCTAAGACCATATCAGTCTCTGGACGGAGTTGCTTGACCCAGTTTGGTCCGTAAGAGATTGATGGCACAAAGTTACCATCCATGACGTCAATGTGTAAATATTCAGCACCAGCTGCTTCAACGAGCTTAACATCACGTTCCAAATTGGTATAGTCCGCGCTTAAAATTGATGGCGCAATAATTCCTGACATGCTTAATTCCTTCTTCCTAAAAGTTTCGATTATCTGTATTATATCTTGGCTTTTGCGCCTTAATCAGGTCGTAGAATGCCTTATAACTATTATACCGTGATTCCGCAATCGCGCCAATAAACATCGCTGCCTTCACGGCACACCCTGGTTCATTCAAATGGCGGCACCCACGGAAACGACAATCCTGTCGATAAGCGACAAATTCTGGGAAATAATTGTCGAGTTCATCAGATGGAAAATCAAACACTTCATAGGATGAAAAACCTGGTGTGTCCGCAATTAAGGCGTCATCAACTTGAATTAACGTCACTTGACGCGTCGTATGTTTACCACGACTCAATGCTTTAGACACCTCACCTGTTGCCAAACCAAGTTCTGGTGACAAATGATTAAGTAGCGTTGATTTCCCAGCCCCTGTTTGCCCCATAAAGACGGCCACACGATGCGACAATGCTTGTTGCAATGCTGCAAAGGCCACATCTTCTGCGCCTGGTTGCGGCAAAATCACCGTGTAACCAATTTTACGATACGTCTCAGCAACTGCCATCGCTTGCTCAAATTCAGCCGGTGACAATAAATCGGACTTAGAAAAATAAATCAATGGTGTGACATTTGCCGCTTCCAAGGCAACCAACTGGCGATCCAGCAAGTTCGGTGCAAAATTTGGCTCCTTCAATGCCGTCACAATGACAGCCACATCAATATTGGCCACTGGTGGCCGTACTAAGGCATTTTCACGTGGATGAATCTTCCAGATTAATCCCTCATCGTTTTCACTCTCAAAGTCGACAAAATCGCCCACCAGTGGTTTTTGTCCTGACTTACGGAATTCACCACGGGCACGCGTCCGTTCAACTGTCCCATCACTTGTTTGTATATCATAATAACCGCTTAACGAGCGGATAATTCGTCCTGTTTTCATAATGTTATTGTAACAAAAAAGCCGACCGTAATCGACTTGAATTTACTTCACTATCAGGCAAAGCGGTTATTTAGATGAGGCACTCGCACTACTGCGTGAAGTGCTACTTGATGAACTACTACTTGAGCTACTTGAACTGCTTGCACTACTGCTTGAGGCGCTGCTTGTATCTTGTGGCCCTTGTGAAATCGTCACTAACAAAACCATATCCTTGGTAATACTTGAACCACCTCGAATTGATTGACTGATCACATAATCTTTTTTCGTGTCCCCATCAAACTGGGTGTTAAAATTAACCACGATATTGTGCTGAGTTGCCCAATCTTGTACTTGTTGCTGGGTTGCCTTACCCGTGAAATCCGGCACAACAATCTTGACTGCACCAGTTGACACTGTAAAGACAACGGATGTTTGGGTTGGATCCACTTTGCCATTAGCATCAATTGACTGGGCAATAATCTTCCCAGCTGGCACATCATCTGATGGGATGCCTTCTTTCGTGATGGCATAGCCTTGGGCACGTAATTGCGCTGACGTCAAACTATAGTCAGTCCCAACATAGTCACCAAAACGCACCTTGGCGCGACCAGAAGACACAATCAAATTAATCGTATCGCCCTTGGTTGCTGCGGTTCCTGATGTTGGTGTTGTGCGCACCACATGACCTTCTGCAATGCTTTTAGACGTGGTCGAACTGACACTGCCAACTGTCAAACCTGCTCGCTTTAAGCGACTCGTAGCAGCGTCTTGACTCAAATTTGTCACATCAGGCACAGTCACCTTACTTGATTGATAATTTAAAAAGAAAATCCCAGCAATCGCCAAAACAAGTAAGCCCAGGACCACCCACGGCCATTTATGCGCCTTACGAAATTTAATCCCGTTATCTTTCAAAACGTGCCGAACATACGATGGTGTCCGGTCAACAATTTTGGCAATGTTTTTAATCGCGTAACCTTTTTTACCATATTCAATGATTGTATCGGTCACCGACGGTTCTTCCGGTGCTTCTTCTGGGAAAATTTTATCTGACGACACCCCTGTTTTGAGTTGGTCTTGAATTTGTGCCATCGGAATAATGCGCGTATCATCAGACGTTTCCGACATTGGCGCGAAGCGTTCTTCATCCGCACGATGTGCTGACAAGACTGAACTCAAGTCATCCGCCATCGCCGCTGCACTCATATAACGATCTTGTGGGCGTTTCGCCGTTGCCTTTAAAATCACGTTTTCCAAGGCTTGAGGAATTCGTGGGTCAAAGTCACGCACGGAGGGCATTTCCGCCGTTGCATGCTTCATCGCCACTGCAACCGGTGTGTCACCTTCATAAGGAACTTGCTTCGTGAGCATTTCATAAAGCATCACGCCCAACGCATAAATATCTGACTTAGCCGAGGCAAAGCCACCGCGCGTTTGTTCAGGCGACAAATAATGGACTGAGCCGATGACCGTGTTAGTTTGCGTCAGTTCTTGCGATGACTTCGCCACAGCAATACCAAAATCCGTAATCTTCACGTCACCTTGTCGGTCAATTAAAATATTTTGGGGCTTCAAATCACGGTGAATAATATCAGCATCATGGGCAGCTTGTACGGCACTTAAAATTTGTAGCATAATATCAACAACTTGTTGATAAGGGATTGGGAAATTTTCGGCAATGAATGTTTTTAAATCCATGCCATCCACATATTCCATCACCAAATACTGCGTGCCTTCATATTCACCAGTGTCATAAATCTGCACAATATTTTGATGCACTAGTTCAGTTGCCGCAATCGCTTCGCGCTTAAAACGTTCGACCAGATCAGTGTTGTTTTTCATATCCAGACGCATCATTTTAAGGGTCACGTCACGGTCTAAAAATTCGTCGTGCGCCAAATAAACATTGGCCATACCACCACCAAGTGATTTGATGATTCTATAACGGTTGTCTATCACTGTATCTGGTAACATATCTACTTTGTATCCTCTTCATTATCACGACTTACTAATAATGCCGTCACATTATCTGGGGCGCCATTACGATTTGCAGCCGAAATTAATTCATAAGCTCGCATATCAAGTGTTGTCGCTTGTTGCATAATGTCCGTCATCGTCCCGACATCAAGCACTTTGGTAATGCCATCAGAGGTTAAAAATAACATATCATTTGCGACAAATGGATATTGCGCAATCTCAATATCCGCACGGTCATCGACCCCAAGATAACGGGTCACACTATTAGCTTGCGCTAGGCGCTCAGCTTCTGCTTGACTCATAGTCCCTGCACGCACTAATTCATTCTTCAAGTTATGGTCACAAGAAATTTGCGTGAGTACCTGATCATGGAGTAAAAATGCTTTGGAATCGCCCAGATTGCCGAGCACGATTTGATCATCAAAAATGACCGCAATCACCAAGGTTGTTGCCATCTGCTTCAAATCTTCAAAACGTTGACCCGCAGCTAAAATGGCTTGATTCTCTTGGTGCGTCGTTTCTTTTAGCCAATCAATTGTTGAATTCATGGTTTCAATTGTTGTTGTTTCCCAGGCATGTCCAAAATGTTCAACAGCCATCGCACTGGCGACCTCACCCCCACGAGTCGAGGTCACACCGTCAGCGACCATAACCATTAAACGACCGGCTTGATTGGTAAAGCCGCCAACATAGTCCTGATTTTCCTGGCGTTTGACACCAGAATCTGTATGAAATGCTACTTGCATAGGTTTCTTTTCTATCACATGCTATTTGCGTATTAGGCGTTTGTGCCTGATTTCTTCTTCAGCGTTGCCACGAAGAAACCATCAGTATGGTAATCGTTTGGATAGATATGCAGCACAGCTTCTTGTCGATCGGCCTTTAGATCACGCGCTGTTTGCGTTTTCACTAATTCGAACTCCGGATGCTTGGCTAGGAATTGCGCAATCACATCGTCATTTTCTTGACGTAAAATTGTGCAAGTGCTGTACACTATCATACCATTTTCAGCCACATTTTCGCTAACTGAATCCAGAATTTCACCCTGCAAACGCGCTAAATTCTGGACATCTTCAAGGGTTTTGTCATAACGAATCTCAGGCTTGCGGCGTAATAAACCAAAGCCAGAACAAGGGGCATCGACTAAGATACGGTCAAACTTGGTTGCCACTTCAGTCAGCACTTTTCGTGCATCTAAGACTTGTGTGGCAATGCGGTCTGCCACTTGCAAACGCGTTGCATTTTGTTCAATGAGTTTAATTTTATGTGGATGCACATCAAGGGCCAAAATTTGAGCATCATCAGCCACTAAGGCCGCAATTTGTGTTGTTTTCCCGCCAGGCGCTGCCGCGGCGTCCAAAACATTTTTGACTGCTGGCGTTAAGTGCATGCTTTCAACTGGTAACATGGCACTTTCATCTTGTAGTGTTAACCAGCCTTTTTGATAAGCCGTTGAACTTGCCACATGCCCACCAGACACAATGTACGCATGATCCGCAACTTGTGATGGTGTCGCGGTCATATTTTCGGCCGCCAATGACGCCACCACTTCTTCATCAGTTGCCAGCACTGTGTTAACACGCACTGATTGCATGGGCGCATCATTAATTGTGGCCACGAGGGCGCGCGTCGCAGCTTCACCATTTTGGGCTACCAATTCGTTAATCAACCAAACTGGTAAGCTCGCTTCAACAGACAAGCGCGCAATCGGATCAGTAATTGCCGCTGTATCCGGCAAGCCTTGGCGACTAATATTGTGCAAAATCGCCGTGACAAATTTAGCCGTACCCACATGTCCCAAAATTTTAGCGACTTCAATTGATTCATTAAAAATCGCGTGTTGGGGAATTTTGTTCAAATATTGCATTTGAAAAAGCGCTGTATACAATAATTCGCGCACCCAGGGATTGAGTTTTTTGTCACCGACAAATGGCGCTAACCAATACTCAAAAGTCAACCGGTGTTGAATCACACCATAGACCAACGTCGTTAACAACCGTTTATCCGCTTCACCGAGCTGGTGTTGCTTGATCACCTGATTTAATTGTAAGTTGGAATAAGCACCATTCTTAATTTTAGCCAGCGTTTGAACGGCTAAAACACGTGGGTTATTGCTATAAACACGTTTATCACTCATGAATTGGTTCCTCTGCCCATAAATCACCGCTCGTCAATTGACTCCCTGCGCCATTCAAATACGCTTGGCTTGACATCACAGATTTTCCGGCTGGTTGTAATTGATCAATACGCAAAACGGAGTGATCAGCTGCTGCAATGGTTAACATTTTTTTAGTACGCGCAACCACGTGCCCTGGTGCGACATCTGTTGTTTCTGGTAATGGCGTGACTTGAATTAACTTCACACGTTGACCAGCTACCTGAACATAGGCAGGATGTGTTGGATAAAGACCGCGAATATGCCAATCCAACTGTTGCGCTGTTTCTTGGGTAAAGTTTAAGTTTTGTTGCGCACGGGTAATATTTGGCGAGATACTTACCGCCGCTTCGTCTTGTGGCACGGGCGCAATCTCGCCAGCCGCAATTTTAGGTAAGGTTGCCAGCAGTAAGTCGCGCCCAGCCAAACTGAGTTTGTCAAACATTGTACCAACATTATCTTGAGCTGTAATCGGTACTTTGACCACGTCAATCACATCCCCAGCATCCATTTGCTTAACCATATACATAATTGACACACCAGTTTCTGTGTCACCATTCATAATCGCATAATGTACGGGTGCCCCACCACGATATTTTGGTAATAATGAGGCGTGGGTATTGACCGCCGCGATTTGGGCGGCGTCTAGGAGTGCCGTTGGCAAAAACTGGCCAAACGCAGCCGTAATGATGAAGTCTGGCGCTAAAGCCACGATTTGAGCCATTTCATCAGAATTATTCATCTTTTTAGGTTGCAAAACTGGCAAATCATGCGCCTGTGCCGCCACCTTCACTGGACTTGGTGTCAGCACCCGTTTACGCCCTTGCGGGCGATCTGGTTGCGTAACCACGGCCTGCACATCGTATTGTGGATCTGCAATTAATGCTTCTAAAATTGGTACGGCAAAGGTTGGCGTACCCATGAATACAACGGAGTAAGTCATATTTGTTCTCTTTTCTTATCTAAATATCACGTCAACTCACCTGTTAACGTCGTGCTATCTTATTTGTCTAACCAAGATAGCTTGTTACACGAAAAAATACTCGTTATAACGAGTATTTTGATGTCCAATAGTCATTATAACATAAATTCTGTAACGTATTTGTCACATAAACGAGACTGGGTCGCGATCGATGCTCAACTGCAACCCGTCTTTGACCTTTTGCGCACGATGCTGTAATTCATCGAGCAAACTGTCCACACTATCACGTTTTTTTAATTTAAGAATAATTTGGAAGTAATAACGATTGCGGAGCTTGGCAATCGGCTTAGGCGATGGGCCGAGAATGATCACATCGTCGCCAACGCGGCGTCGCAGCCATTTCGCAATTTGAAACATTTGCTTAGCCGTTTCATTTTCGTCGCTGTGGCTGGCTTGAATCTGCACGGTGTAATAATACGGCGCATAATTGCCAGCATGACGTACCGCCATCTCTTGGCGATAAAACCCTTCGTAATCATGTTGCTGGGCATACGTAATGGCATAGTGCTGCGGATTAAACGTCTGCACAATCACTTCACCCGCTTTTTGACCACGCCCCGCCCGACCACTGACTTGTGTCAGTAGTTGGAAGGTGCGTTCACTAGCATGAAAATCAGGTAGCCCTAAAGCCGTATCGGCATTCAACACCCCAACCAAGGTCACATCAGGAAAATCTAACCCTTTGGCAATCATCTGAGTCCCCAGTAAAATATCGGCTTCGTGTGCCCCGAATTGTTGGAGCATGCGATCCATGCTCCCTTTCCGACGAGTCGTATCTTGGTCCATGCGTAACACGCGTGCTTCCGGTAAAATTTCTGCTAATTCAGCTGCTACCTTTTCCGTTCCTGTGCCGTAATAGCGAATACGTTGTGAACCACAACTTGGACAACGTTGCGGAATCGCTTCTTCATGCCCACAATAATGACATTTCAGGGTATGTGAGTCCATATGCAGCGTCATGGCCAAATTACAATTAGGGTCGCGCGGCACATAGCCACAGTCGCGACACATGACAAAACTTGAAAATCCGCGTTTGTTCAGCATCAGCACTGATTGCTCACCACGCGCCAACCGATCCTTTAATTTTTCAAGTAATGGCGCTGAAAAATTGGTCTCCGGCCCATCGGCAAGCATGGTCTTCATGTCAACAATCGTAACAGGTGGTAAACTGGCCCCACCCGCACGCTGTGTCAGTTGTAAATGTTGATAAACCCCGCGCTGAGCACGTGCTCGACTTTCTAATGATGGCGTTGCTGAACCCAAAATCACCGGAATTTGATGATATTTGCCGCGCCATAGCGCAACATCACGCGCATGATAGCGTGGGTTATCTGTTTGCTTATACGTTGTTTCGTGTTCCTCATCAACAATAATCAAACCGAGATTAGTCAATGGCGCAAAAACTGCAGACCGTGCCCCAACCACGATTTTCACATCGCCACGTTCAATGCGACGCCATTCATCATAACGTTCCCCATCAGATAAGCCAGAATGGAGTACAGCTGTCTGCGCCCCAAAACGCGACTTCACACGGCGCACCATTTGTGGGGTTAGCGCAATTTCTGGGACTAAAAATAACACCGTTTGCCCTTTATCAAACACATGCTGGGCCGCTTGGAGATAAACTTCTGTTTTCCCAGAACCGGTAATGCCTTCTAGCAAAAATGGTTGGTATTGCCCAGTATCAGCTGCTGAGGTGATTTGGTCAAAAGCGGTTTGTTGTTCCGCATTAAGCTGTAATGGTTGTGACGGCGCAATTGTCATCGTTGCAAATGGATCCCGCAATTGTTCAACTTGCTGTTTGGCCAACCATTGTGCTTGAACAGCTTGATTGAGTGTTGCGGCACTCACAGCCAATTGTTCTTGCAAGTCTTTTTTCAACCACGTTTCGCCTAAATGTCCCAAAATAAACTGGAGTAAGGCTGCTTTTTTCTTGGCGGTACGCGGTAATTCAGCATATGCCGTTTCTAACAGATCGACATCATCACTTAACCGATAAGCCAACTGTGTTTTAACTTTTGCGCGATTACTAACGGTGATTGATTGCTCAATGCGATGCGTCCGCCGTAGCTGTGCAAATTTTGCAATGTCGTCATGAGACCAGTCACTAGCACGAAAGGTTATTTGGTCCAGCCCGCGAAACAAGCGATCCCGAACATCATCATCGACCTCATCAACCAGTGTCAAAACCCGATCATAACTGGCTTTTAAGGCGTTTGGTAGCATGGTTTGTAACACCGAGATTCTAAAGGCGAAAGTTTCTTGCGCTAAATCACTGGAAAGCGTCAGTAATTCCGTATTGAGCACTGGTGTTAAGTCTAGTATCTGCGCAATTGGTCGCAGATTAGCCACCGTCTCTGGCGGCGTCTCTTGAAGCGCCACCACAAAGCCCATCACGTTGCGCGCCCCAAAAGGTACATCGACTCGCATACCTGGTTGTAGCGTGTCCTGCATGGCTTCTGGGATCAAATACGTGTAGGGTTGATTCGTTTGCATTGTGGGCACATCCACAATGATTTGTGCATAACGTTGATTTGTCATACTTTAATTGTATCAGACGTGGCAAATCTCTGGCAGGCTCCTGCCTAATAAAAAAACCAACAATCATGTTGGTTTTTACATCGTGATATGTGATTCAATCCATGACCAAACTTGGTCTTTACCGTACTTCGTTTCTGATGAGAAGAATAAGAAATCACTATCTTCTTCGTCAAATCCTAACGTGCGCTTAATATTGGCTTCGTATTTGTTAAACTTACTTTTTGAAATTTTATCGGCCTTTGTTGCCACAACCAAAACCGGAATATTATAGTAGTGTAACCACTCATACATCGCAATATCATCCGTACTAGGATCATGGCGGGCATCAACTAAGCTAATCACACCACGCAATTGCTTACGCGACGTGATATATTCCTCAATCATCTGACCAAAAGCTTCACGTTGCTTCTTGGACACTTTGGCATAGCCGTACCCAGGCACGTCGACGAAATACAGTTGGTCTTCGACATTATAAAAATTAAGCGTTTGCGTCTTACCTGGCTGTGACGACGTGCGGGCAAAATTTTTACGCTGAATCAACGTATTTGTCAAAGATGACTTACCGACATTTGAGCGACCAACTAAAGCAATTTCCGGCTTACCATCCGTTGGGTATTGGGCGGCTGACACCGCACTCATGACCATTTCAACATTGTGTACATCCATGATTAGTCCACCTTCTTCAAATGCAATTCTGGTTGCGCGCCATCCAACACTGAGGCCTTGGTAATAACAACTTTTGCCACATCGTCACGACTTGGAATATCAAACATCACATCTTTCATGACGTGTTCAATAATTGAACGCAACCCACGTGCACCAGTATGCCGCTTAATAGCCAATTCAGCCATCGCTTCTAACGCATCTGGTTGGAATTCTAGTGCCACATCATCTAAGCCCAAAAGTGCTTGGTATTGCTTAATCAAGGCGTTTTTTGGTTCTGTTAAAATGCGCACCAAATCAGACACCGTCAATTCATCCAAAACCGTCACAATTGGCAAGCGACCAATAAATTCTGGAATCAAACCAAACTTGATTAAGTCTTCTGGTTGCACATATTTGAGAATATTGTCATCGTCCAACGCTGCGGCATTTTCATTAGCATGCGAGCCAAAGCCAATCACACGTTCACCCAAACGTTCCTTGATAATCGTATCAATCCCAGCAAATGCCCCACCAACAATAAACAAAATGTTAGTTGTATCGACTTGAATCAATTCTTGTTGCGGATGCTTACGCCCACCTTGAGGTGGCACACTGGCAATCGTGCCTTCAAGCATCTTTAGCAAAGCCTGTTGCACCCCTTCACCTGACACATCACGCGTAATCGACACATTTTCTGACTTTTTGGCAATCTTGTCAATTTCATCCACGTAAATGATACCACGTTGAGCAGCCTCAATATCAAAGTTAGCAGCTTGGAGCAACTTCAAAATAATATTTTCAACGTCTTCACCGACATAACCGGCTTCCGTCAAGGTTGTGGCATCCGCAATAGCGAATGGGACGTTCAAAATGCGCGCCAAACTTTGGGCCAAATACGTCTTTCCTGAACCAGTTGGCCCAATCAAAGCAATATTTGACTTTTGCAATTCAACATCAGTCGTGGGCGCAAAGTGTTCATTAATGCGCTTATAGTGATTATAAACCGCCACGGCCAATGTCTTCTTCGCATCTTCTTGACCAATAACATAATCATTTAATTGTGCCACAATTTCATGTGGGGTAGGCAATGACAAAGCGGTAACTGCTTGTTCAACCGTCAATTCTTCATTGATAATATTTTGAGCCAAAGCCACACATTCATTACAAATATAAATACCGTTTGGCCCAGCGACAATATTGTTGACTTCACTCGCAGATTTGCCACAAAAACTACAATAAATTTCTTCTTCAAAACCTGGTGTCTGTGCCATATTTTTTCCTTTAAATATAATCGTTCAAAACAATTTTTAACCAATTGTCAATACTATCTATTTTAACAGATTAGTCGTGACAGCATGACTTAAATCCATAGACTTTTAGCTCACCTTGTCAACGCGACAAAATAAAAAAGCCCTGTGGGCTTTTTTAAAGGCTTACTTTGCCTTTGCAGAGTCAGTAATCTTCTTGATTACTTCACGCATTGCAATGTCATGCTTCAACAATGAATCTGACAATGTGGCACGGATTTGTGCTGGATCCATGTTGTATTGTGCAGCCAAGTTGTTCACTTCTTCAGTGATTTGTTCTTCAGTTGGGTCGATGCCTTCAGCCTTCACAATGGCTTCAAGTACCAAGTTTGTCTTGACACGTGTTGCAGCACCTTCTTCGAATTGCTTGTGCAAGTCATCTTCAGTTTGACCTGAGATTTGGAAGAACATGTCACGTGAAATACCTTGTTGTTGCAATTGACCCAAGTATTGGTCGATTTGACGATGTACGTCTTCTTCAATCATTGCTTCAGGAATTTCATCGCCATCAACTGATGCGTTTTCAACAGCCTTTGTGATGACAGCATCTTCAAAGGCAGCTTGTGCAGCTTCAGCCTTTTGTTCTGACAACTTTTGACGTGTCTTTTCCTTCAATTCAGCTAATGTTTCAACTTCTTCGTCAACATCCTTGGCGAATTCGTCGTCCAATTCAGGCAATTCCTTACGCTTCAATTCGTGAATCTTCACTTCAAACAAAGCGTCCTTACCAGCTAAGTCAGCAGCTTGATATTCTTCAGGGAATGTCACATGAACATCCACTTCTTCACCAGCTGTGTGACCAACCAATTGGTCTTCAAAGCCAGGAATGAATTGACCTGAACCCAAAGTCAAGGCGAAGTCGTTAGCTTGGCCACCAGCAAAGTGGTCGCCATCAACTGAGCCATCAAAGTCGATCACAACTGTGTCGCCGTTTTCAGCCTTAACGTCAGCTTCTTGCAAAACAAGTTCAGCTTGACCTTCTTGCAAACGCTTGATTTCAGCATCCACATCAGCATCTGAAACTTCTGTGTCGGCTGCTTCAACTTCAAGGTTCAAGTAGTCACCCAACTCGATAGCAGGCGCAGTTGTCACTTCAGCCTTCAATTGCCAAGCTTCACCCTTGTTCATTGAAACGGGTTCGATGTTTGGACGACCAACTGGTGTAATACCAGCTTCTTCAATGGCAGCTTCATAAGCAGCTGGCAAGATAATGTCCATTGCTTCTTGATACAAAGCTTCTTCACCAAACTTTGAGAAGAACAATGCCTTTGTTACCTTACCCTTACGGAAACCAGGGACTGAAACTTGATTCTTGTTGCGTTGGAAAGCTTGTTCCAAACCTTCTTCAACTTGTGCGCGTGAAATTTCAAATTCTAATGTGCCTTGGTTCTTTTGATCCGCAGCTGGTGTCCAGTTAGACATGATACGTCCTCCAAATGTTTTAAATACTTATTAATTTTAGCTTAAAAACCAGTAAATCACAACATTTTTGTCTGATTTCTAGAAACTGCGACATAAACAACGGCCGCAAAAATCATCGTGAGCCAATTTGAGCCAACCGTTTGGACAACAACCGGTACCTGTTGTAACACAAAGTAGCACCCCATACTCAAAGCCCACACGATATAAGCACGGAGATTGAAGCCACCCGTATACCAATAAGTTTTCCCTTGATTAAAGGCCGTTCGGTCGTAATTTTGCTTTTGAACAATGAAGAAGTCCGCCAATAAAATGGCAATTTCAGGTCCCAAAACCATCCCAATTAAATCTAAGAACCAGATAAATGTCTCAATGAAACCACCGACAATAAACGGAATAAAACTCATCAGTGTTGCCACAATGGTGACTAACCATAGACTTGGGGTGAGTTTTAATTTAGGCACAATATTGTTTAGGGCCGATCCAGCCGCCATTAAGTTAACCGCATTAGCTGTCGTTGAGGTCAACATGATGACGATTAAAGCCAAGGCACCAAGCCCAAGTTTAGCTGCTACCGTTGATGGATCTGAACTATTGGGATCAAACACTTGCGTCCAAACAGCGGCCGCAATGGTCGTCATCGACCCAACAATAGCAAACCAATACAACCCAATTGTTGCGCCCAAAAATGGGGCCGTTGTTGCCGCCGATTTTTTATCAGCAAAGCGCGTGAAGTCAGCACCCGCCGTCACCCAAGCCAAGTTAAAGGCAGCAAAGACATCTAAGGCTTTCCCAAATGGCAAATGGGCAGCTGATGGCGCCGTCCAAGTCATAATTTTTGACAAAGGTACTTCTTGCAACACCACAACAGTTTCCCAAATCACGAGTAAGATGACCAACACCATCCCCACCCGTTCAATCAAACGAACTGAACGTTGCCCCAGTGAAATCGAAATTAAGTGCAACACGCCCATCACCGCTACCCCAATGAGCATCCCTTTCAGCCCACCTGGCTTAAAGTGTGCGGTACCAAACATGTTGCTCAGCAAATAGCTCACAGAAATGGCAGCAATGTAAGTATTAACAGCTGCCCACCCCATAAACTGAATCACATTAATCAACGATGGTCCAATTGATCCCCGTAAACCAAAGGCCGGCCGCATCAAATTCATCGTTGAGGCGCGCATTTTGTAGCCCATGTAGCCCACTAACGCCAAAAAAAGATAAGCCAGCGGCCCTGAAATTAAAATCACGCCAAGTGCTCCAGCAAAACCTAACGCTGCTAAAACACCGCCCATATACCAGGTGCCATTATTGGCATTGGCCCCAATCCACGTTGCCAATTGATCCCAAAAACCCATTTGTGCCACGTGTTGTTCTGCCTTATTCCCTGCCCGTTGCGCTACCATACTCGCCTCCATTACATTGCATTTTAGTCTTTATCATATCAAAATCTGAACAGACGATGTTGTCTTTTTTGGCATAAAAAAACCAACAGGGTTGGTTTACTCTAAATGTTTGATATTGAAACCTGTTCTTTCTTGAATGGCATCTAAGGCTTGTAAGTAACGCGCATAGTAACCATACGGGTCATCACTATCCCCTTTGGCATCCAGTAAGACCACTTTATCCATAAAGCCATACTCATCAATAACGCGCATCAACGCGTGGTGGAACGCCCAACGTGAGGCTTCGTCTGCTGTTGACATATTACGAAAACCATCATCAACGTAAGGTGTGACTGGTGGAATGACCAAAATCAAATCAATTTGTTCTTCACTAATCGTATTATCAAACAACGGTTGCAGCTGCGCCCGATCGGCTTCGTCCAACCACATGTCAGCATATACTTTCGTCACCATCGCATCCGTATCAAAAATCGTTAACCCGTTATTGGCCGGCGAATTGATTTCACGCGAATTCGCATCATATTGGCCTTGAATCAGCCGAATATAATCCTTCACAATTAACTCATCATCGCTCACATTTGATCGTTCTTGATATTCTCGGGCGTATTCCTCTGAAAACGGTGAATTACTCGTCCGCGCCAAGCGGCGAACCAAAGTTGATTTACCGGTTGAGGCCGACCCCATAACCGTCACTTTTTTGGTAAAATGCCGACGGAAAACACGGTTAATATAATCCCAGTTGGCAATCGGATCCTTACGAATTTCTGTCGCTGAAATTTTTAAAACAGTACGATCCATCAAACTGACCTTAAATTGACCAGTTTGGGGTAAGCGCTTTTCCAATTCTACTTTATAATCTGGTTCACCAGTATAGAACGTAATCTTAGCATCTTGATTCACAATATTACGCTTCACTGTGGCCACTAAAGTGCGCGTCCACTCATCCCAGCCATCAGGCATTTGGGGCATATTGTCTTCATTAATGTAATCAATTTTAATGTCTGATTCATCACTAAAAGCTTCGCGTAAATAACGAAATCTTTTTTCAACGGGTAAGCCCATCTGATCACCACGATCACCAGTATAACCCGACGCAATCACCACCACGCCATCATTCAATGCCGCAGCCTTATAGATTTCTGCTTGATGACCCACGTGCATCGGTGCCAAAGTACCAAAAAAAACGCCGATATTATTGCCTTCAAGATCATCCTTATAAAGATTTCCTGCAAAAGTCCTCATGCTCTTTAACGTGACACGCTGTTGTTCAGTAACCGAAACGAATTAGCGTCCCACCCTCACTTTCTTTTCTGTCAATCTAGTACCTCATGACACAACATGCAATACTTGTCATCAATTATAACAAGTTCCCTGCAACACGCCAACTGTACCAAGATGTCATCCCTAAGTACTTGTTGGCTTAGGTTAGACGTCACGTTGTTGCGCTTTAAACCACGTCTGTGCCGCTTGGAGTTCCGCATTTGTAAGATTGTGCGAACCGTCAGTTTGAAAAATTGACAGATCTGCCCCTGCCTGATGTAAATTATCACGCATGGCGGCAAAGTTTTGTGGCGAAATCAACGGATCCTGGGTGCCATAACTCAAAAATACTGGTGTGCCGTCTAAATTTTGTGGTGCGGTAATCGCAGCGACTTGCATGGCATGTAATGCCATCACCTGTTGAAATGGCACTTGTGGCTGCGTTAACAAGGCATGAACTGCAATGTTAGCGCCATTAGAAAATCCAACAGCAGTCATATCGGCGATGTTTAACCGATACCGTTCAGCCAAACCAGTAATTGCCGCCACAAGCCATTGCGTTTCCTCAGCCAAAGAGACTAAATCAAATACGCCAACGGCTTGTCGTTTGAAATAGCGATAATAACCATTTTCAACAACTCGGCCACGAATCGCTAAAATTGGATGCTCCGGTGCCAAAAACTGGGCCACTTCAATTAAAGTCGTTTCATCCCCACCTGTCCCATGTAATAACACAAGCGGCGAGCGCTTCCGGTCACCCGAAATAAATAAATGCCGCACTTGGTCCAAATCAGATGGTGATAGAGGCTGGCTGTTCGTCATATTTTGTTCATGCATAAAGTTTCATCCTTGTGCTTGTCTGCGATTCACTCAGGATTTTGGTGAATTAAAGTTCACCAAATGTGCTTCAATGTCAGCGCGCTGTGATTCCAAAAATGGCGGTAATTCAAGATGAATACCGGCTGTCTCATAGGTTTCATCAATCAGAAAACCTGGCCCATTTGTGGCTAATTCAAACAAAATGCCTGGCATTGGTCGGAAATATTCAGATTTAAAATAGAAACGATCAACCAGTCCAGAATCATGCATCCCCAGTTGTTGCAGACGATCAATCCAATATTTTAACGCGGCGTCATCATCAACTGTAAACGCCAAATGGTGCACACTCCCATAACCTTGCGTCCCACTTGGAATAATGCGCGATAATTGGGTAATTACTTGGGCGCCGTATCCTCCATTATCAAATTCATACAACGTATTATTGCCTGAAGTCGCAATTTTTTGTGCTGTCATGATTTTGGTTAACACAATGGTCATCGCTTGATCATCGTCAACAGTTACAAACGCCGGCCCCAAGCCGACAATGGCATGTTCTGGCGCCACAGTTGCCTGTTGCCAAGGTTGGTGGGCCTTGGTAACGGGATTTTGTCGTGGATTGGTCTCATCAGCAATCAGCGCATAACGTTGGCCATCAAAATCATAGAAATTAAGATAAGTGGCCCCAAAAAGGGTCACAGTTTGGTCATCATAACGAATGCCAAATTGCGTAAACCGCGCCCGCCAATAGTCAAATGATGCCAGGGTTGGCACGCGAAAAGTCGTGCGTGAAATTTCATTCGTCCCAAAAGTCGCTTTTTGAAGCCCTGCAAAATCAAAGAACGTCAAAATACTCCCTGCTTCGCCTTGATCATCTGAAAAATATAAGTGATAGGTATGGACATCATCTTGGTTAACGGTTTTTTTAATTAAATGTAACCCCAGTTGATTGGTAAAAAAATCCCAAATTTTAGGTGCACTGCTGGTAATGGCTGTGACATGATGAATGCCGCGAATTGTTGTTCCCATAGGTATGCCCTACTTTCATAATCGTTATAGGCCTAACTATACAGGAAAAAAGATCCATCGCAAGCAATATGCTTACTTTTTGTAAGTTTACAAGCAACATGTTTTTAGCCACTAAAAAAGTACGTCAGTAATCACTGACGTACTTCGGTTACTTAATCTAAATTCGTAATTTCAGCAATGGCTTGCGCATAAATGGCAATTGAACGATACAAATCATCCAATAGCGCAAATTCATTAACTTGATGCATTGTATCCGGTGAATCAGGGAACAAGGCCCCAAACGCCACACCACGTGCCATCAAGCGGCCATAAGTCCCACCACCAATCACTTGGTCATGGGCTGGCAAACCAGTTTGATCATGATAAACACGTAGCAATGTTTCAACAATTGGATCAGTTGGTGCAACATAGTGTGGTACTTGCGCGTGACCACCAATGGTTGGTGTCACATCCCAACCATTGAGTTGTGTGGCAAGACCAGCCACAATTTCATCAGGCGTGATGCCATTTGGATAACGGAAGTTAAAGTTAATGAAGGCTTCTTGTCCAGCCACAAACTTTTGAATCCCAACGTTCATTGACAATGGCCCCATGACATCATCCGTATAGTTCACACCAAACTTTTCACCAATTGTGTCTTGGTGAGCTGGTGTCCCTAGATAGGTCAAGAATGACTTGGCTGTGCCACCAAAGTCAAAGTTTTGCAAGAAATTGGCCAAATAAGTGCCGGCATTTTCACCCGTTTCAGGCATTGCCCCGTGCACTTGCTTACCATTCACGACAAACTTAATGTCATCACCATCAGATTCAGCACTACCAGAAATTTGTGGGTTAGCTGCCAAAAAGTCTTGGAAAGCGGCAACCATGGCTTCAGCTTGTGCTGTGACGACAGTCGCACGCGCAATACCAGGTACCATATTTGTCCGCAAACCTGCTTCAAAGGCCACTAACTTCACTGAGCCACCATTTGTCGCTTCATCCTTGATCAAAACTTGGAAATTACCCTTTTCACCATTGATAATTGGGAATTCGGCATCTGGTGAGAAACCAAAGACTGGGGCTGGTTCCACTTCAAAGTAACGTGTCATGCCTGTCCAGTCATTTTCTTCATCTGTCCCAAAGATCAAACGTACACGGCGCTTCAAAGGTACTTTCAAATCAGACAAAATCTTGAACGCATAATAAGCAGCCATTCCTGGTCCCTTATCATCTGAGGCGCCACGCGCAATGATTTTATCATCAGTAACAACTGGTACAAAGGGGTCTGTTTCCCAACCTTCACCAGCCGGCATCACGTCGACGTGCGACAAAATTGCCACATATTCGTCAGCGTCTTTTGGCCCAATTTCAATGTAACCCACTAGGTTATCAATGTTTTTGGTTGTGAAACCGTCGCGTTCAGCGATCGCTAACATCTTCACAAGGGCATCTTTTGGTCCAGGACCAAGTGGTGCTTCTGGTGTTGCCTTTGAATCATCACGCACAGATTCAACCGCCAACAAATCTTTTAAGTCTGTTATAAAATCATCTTGGCGTAAAGCCGTCTCGTGTTTCCAATCGATTGTCATGAGTTTAAAAAACCTTTCAGTATGATATACCTTATTATACTATTGTCAATGATTATAGCAAATTATTGATAGTTTCTGCATAGAAGCGTCATTGTTTTTTAATAAATATTTATTGCGCCAATAATTGTCGTCCCTGATACCGCGTTTGTAAATGGCTGTTAAATCATTTAAAATGAAGGCAGTATGATTAGGTCAACGCGTCGATTTGGTTGGCCTAACACACGATTAGTCGGTTCATTCATGGTTGTTTTAGTTTAACGAACAGCATTGAAAATCCAACAACGCGTCTGATCAGGGAGAAATTATGAAGAAATCAATTTTATACACAACCATCTTTGCGATTATTTTAATGTTCGTATCACTTGTCAGTTGGATTTTGAAAGAAGATACCCTCGCGATCCTCACGGCTAATTTCGGCTTAGTACTGTTAGCTGTCATGACGTTATGGGAAAATCGCAAAGATTTAACCCGCTAAGACAACCTTCATCTGTTTTTAACTGACAAAATTAAAACAATGAGGATTTGATTGTGAAGTCACTTACGGAAAAAATTTTAACACAAGTCATTACCAAGCGACCACCACACACTTATAAAGGAAGTTTTGGGCGTGTACTCATCATTGGTGGTACCGTGCAATATGGGGGCGCCGTGATTATGAATGCGTTGGGCGCAGTTAATGCTGGGGCTGGTTTGGTCACCGTTGCCACCGATCCGGTTAATTTCACAGCCATTCATAGCCAACTACCTGAAGCAATGGTCGTTGATTTCAATGCAGACTTAACAGCTTTAATTCAGCAACACGACGTGATCTTAATTGGTTCTGGTTTAGGTGATCGTTTCGATATTTTGCAAGCTACATTTGCCGCCATCTATCCAAAACACATCTTAATCGTTGACGGTTCTGCTTTGACCCTGGTCGCCCAACACCACTTACCTTGGCCAAACTCACAGCTGGTTATCACCCCACACCAAATGGAATGGCAACGTCTCAGTGGTGTCTCAATACCACAACAAGCCTTTGAAGCTTTTAACGTGCTAGCTTGTGGAAAATTCAATGTGCGGCCTATTCTGGTGCTTAAACAGTTCCATACGCAAATCTATACCCCGACAGATATTTACGAACTCACCATCGGTGGGCCACATCAAGCTGTGGGTGGGATGGGCGATACCCTAGCTGGTATTATTGCTGGCTTTGCGGCCCAATTTTTTGCAGTATCGCTCGCTGATGCCGTCTTAGCCGCCGTGTACACCCACTCCGCCATTGCTGATGAACTCGCAGAAACGCACTATATTACACGACCCACAGCAATTAGTGACGCACTGCCCCGTTTCATGAAAAAATACGCTAATTAAGCCACAAAGGAACCCATCATGCACTTTATCTCTTGGAATATTGATTCAATTAACGCTGCCATCGAGCACAAATCGGCCCGTGGTGAAATGACTTGGGACGTGCTGCAAAAAATTGCCGCCCAACAACCTAACGTTTTTGCCATTCAGGAAACAAAACTCAAAGCCACTGGTCTCACTAAAAAGCAGGCCACAGTGTTAGCTGAACTTTTTCCCGACTATCAAATTTATGTCAACGCCAGTGACGCGCGCTCTGGCTATTCAGGCACCATGATTCTGACACGTTTGACACCACTTGCTGTGACTTATCCAACCATTGGGGCACCAGGTGAGATGGATCTTGAGGGTCGGATTATCACCTTGGAATTTGAGGACTTTTTTGTCTCAACCGTTTACACGCCAAATTCTGGTTCTGCCTTAGCGCGCCTCGCTGATCGTGGTGCTTGGGACGATACTTATCGCGCCTACATCTCATCACTGGATGCCCAAAAACCTGTGATTTTTAGTGGCGATATGAACGTCGCGCATCAAGAAATTGATTTGAAAAATCCCAAAACGAATCATAAGTCTGCTGGCTTTACCGATCAAGAACGTGAAAAGTTCACTGAGCTCTTGTCTGCTGGTTTCACTGATACCATGCGTGCCCAAAATCCAGATACCCCTGGTATTTATACTTGGTGGGCCCAAATTAGTAAAACCAGTAAAATTAATAATTCTGGTTGGCGGATCGATTACTACCTAGTCAGTGATCGCATTGCAGATAAAGTGACAGAAACAGCCGTGATTGACACGGGTCTGCGTCAAGATCACGCCCCTATCTCATTAAAAATGGCTTTCTAATCAAAATGACCTCACCGGCTTGGTGAGGTCATTTATTTTTAACAAAAGGTTTAAGACTAGCTGTCCCAAAATGTTGGTCTTGATAAATTAAAATTTGCGCGGCTGCGACAGCATCATCCAACGCATTATGATGATGGTCTAACGTAATCCCCAGATTTTCAGCCACCGTGTTGAGCTTATGGTTACGGAAGTGCGGAAAAAGTTGCCGACTGCTACGCACAGTGTCTAACAACATATAGTGCGGTGCTTCAATCCCGTAATACGCCAATGTTCCCTGCAACACCCCATGGTCAAACGGCGCGTTATGGGCCACAACAAGTTTGTCTTCGGTAAATAGTGGCGCCACCTGCGCCCAAATTTCTGGAAACTTTGGCGCCTGCGCAACATCTTGTTCACGAATACCATGAATAGCGGTGTTGCGTGCACTAAAGTAAGTTTCTGGTTGAATCAAACTATAAAACTCATCCACTACCTCGTTTTGCCGAACAACCGCCAGAGCCATCGATACGGCAGAGTGTTTTTCATGATTCGCTGTTTCAAAATCCATTGCAACAAAATTCATCGTGTCCTCCTATTTAAGCCAAGTCCTTGACCATACGTTGCAATTGCGTGGCCCGCCCATTGGGTAACACGATAGCGACTGGTTCATCAACGGCTTGAAAACCAAACTTTTGATAAATATGTTGGGCGGGGTGATTATCCTGTTGCACATCTAACCAGACCTGATCTAAGCCAACATGTTCAGCCCAATCGAGTAAGGCTGTTAAAAGACTTTGGCCTAAACCAGCCCCGTGAAATTGTGCCAAAATCGCCATGCCGACTTCACCGTTTTCAATTGAGCCAATACCCACCGGTAAATTCAGCGCCCCTTGTTCAGCAATGAGTAACAACGTAATGGCCGGCCCGTCACTAACTTCAGGGATCACATCCCCATCACGGACACTCGTCACCAAAAACGTATCTGTTTCCGTCATCAACTGGTGAATGAGGGCTTGCCATTCAGCCGCACGTTCTAAGCTAGCCTCAGCTAGCTCAAAGGCAATGGGTTGGGTTAAATCAAATGTCATAGTTGTGCCTCAATCTTTTCCGCTGTGCCTAAACCGTGAACTTGAATTGTCCGCACATCATCGTCATCACCACGCAAAAAGTTAAGGACAAGCCGATCATTTGGGAGTAAATCAGCCATGAATTGTGGCCACTCAATCAAGGTTACCCCATCCGTACCAACATAATCTTCAAAACCTTGATCTTGCGCCCCTGTCTCTTCTAAGCGATAAGCATCAAAATGATAAATTGGAAAGTCGCGGGCCGCATAGGTATTCATAATATTAAAAGTGGGGCTTTTCACGCGTGCGCGCACGCCAAGTTCACGCGCAAATCCTTGCGTAAAGGTAGTCTTACCGGCCCCTAAATCACCTTGCAAGGTAATCACTAAACCAGGATAAGCGAGTTTGGCTAAACGTGCTGCAAACTGTTGGGTTTCGTTTGAATTGTTTGTCAAAATTTCTGTCATGTTTCTATTATATCACGCCTTTTACGAGATATTTTTTCTACGATAAGGCCCCTGTTTTTTTGCTATAATGGGTTTAATAATTTTAAAGGAAATCACCATGATTTATCCAGACGATTCACTGACTCTACATACCGATCTGTATCAGATCAACATGATTTATACCTATTGGCAAGCGGGCATTGCGCAACAGCCCGTCGTTTTTGAAGCTTATTTTAGAAACCGGCCGTTTAATAACGGCTACGTGCTCTTTGCTGGTTTGGCACATGCCGTTAATTATCTGGAAAACCTGACCTTTACCACTAGCGATATTGATTATTTGCGTCATTTGTCACTTTATCCAGAAGACTTCCTAACTTATCTAGCTGATTGGCGCTTAACGGCTACAATTCGAGCACCACATGAAGGTGAAGTGATGTTTGCTCAAGAACCATTACTGCAAGTTGAAGGGCCCTTGGTCGATGCGCAATTACTCGAAACTGCCCTCCTCAACATGATTAACTTTCAAACGTTAATTGCCACCAAAGCAGCCCGTGTCCGAACAGCCGCTGGACAAGACCCGCTGATGGAATTTGGCACACGACGCGCCCAAGAATTTGATGCAGCCCTTTGGGGTACCCGCGCAGCGTTTATCGGTGGCTTTAACGCCACTTCCAATGTGCGCGCAGGGAAATTATTTGACCTACCAGTCGCCGGTACCCATGCCCATGCGTTAGTACAAGCCTATCAAGATGACTATACAGCTTTTAAGGCGTATGCTAACACCCATCACGATGTCGTCTTCCTCGTTGACACCTTTGATACCCTCAATTCTGGTGTGCCAAATGCCATTAAGGTGGCTAAAGAATTTGGCGACCGGATTAACTTTCAGGGGGTCCGCATTGATTCTGGCGACATGGTGGCTCTATCTCAAGCCATTCGCCAGCAGCTAGATGCCGCTGGTTTCCCATCAGCCAAAATATATGCTTCTAATGATTTAGATGAGTACACCATTACTGCATTAAAAGCCCGTGGGGCACAAATTGATGTTTGGGGCGTAGGGACGAAACTGATCACCGCTTATGACCAACCCGCATTAGGCGCGGTTTACAAAATGGTCAATATTGCTGGTCAAAATACGATTAAGCTCTCTGATGATCGCGATAAAATTTCTACGCCTGGTAAAAAGCAAATTTGGCGGACGCATACTGGTGATGTCTTAACTTTTGCGGACGAAGCACATGACGGCACCCCACTGCTCCAAGATATTTTTGTTGCTGGTCAGCGTGTTTATACGCTACCAAGTTTAGCTGATAGTCAAGCCTACGCCAAGCAACGTCTGGCAGCAATCGACCCACAGTTCAAGCGGTTAGACCAACCAGCAACCTATCCGGTTACCCTATCCCCAGCACTTGCTGCAGCCAAAAACGCCGCCATTCATGCGGTCCAGCACAATCTCCAGGAGAAGTAATATGCGTCCCTTACAAGCCAAAATCATTGCCGATTTACACGTTCAACCAACCATTGATCCCGCACTTGAAGTGCGCCGTTCTGTAGATTTTTTAAAAAATTATTTGTTACAAAATCCACAATATACGAGCTATGTGATTGCCGTCTCTGGTGGCCAAGATTCGACGCTTGCTGGTAAACTCGCGCGTTTGGCAACACAAGAACTGACTGCAGAAACCGGTCAAACCTACCAACTCATTGCCATTAGACAACCTTATGGTCAGCAATTAGACGAGCCAGATGCTTTAGCCGCTTTAGCCTTTATCGATGCTGATCGCGTCATCACGACTAATATAAAAACGGCGACAGATGCCATGACTTTGGCACTGCGCGAGAGCGGTTTAGTGGTCGATGACCTGAGTCGTGGGTCAATCAAGCCTAAGATGCGGATGATTGCCCAATATGCAGTTGCCCGCGAATATCAGGGCGTGGTGATTGGGACGGATCATGCGGCCGAAGCCTTTGCTGGTTTCTTTACTAAGTACGGTGATGGCGGCACCGACATCAATCCCCTTTGGCGTTTGAATAAGCGACAAGGTCGTGCAATGTTACAAGCGTTAGCGGCCCCCGCAGCACTTTATGAAAAAGTACCAACGGCTGATTTGGAAGATGATCGCCCACAGTTACCAGATGAAGTCGCACTCGGCGTTTCATATGACGTTATCGATGACTATCTTGAAGGCCAAACCGTTCCTACTGCACTTGCCGAAAAAATTGAAGCCTTATATTTGGCCAGTGCGCATAAACGCCACGAACCCGTCACAATTTATGACACGTGGTTCTACTAAACGCCGTACAACAAGGAGGGTTAAATAATGACAAATGACTCACCCGTTTGGGTTTATTACGAAGACATTGCTACCCAAGCAACACTCATGTCCCCAACGCGCTTAGATGGTGGCGTTGGTGAGCCTTATAGCGTGACAATCCCTGAAATTACCAATTACACCTACGTTGATGCCTCTGGTGATCTCAACAGTATTTTTGGTAATTTACCTCAGTCACTACATCTCTATTTCCGACCAAGCAATTGGCGGGATGCCCACCGTATCACCATGTATATTGCCGTGCAAGCTGATATGTTGGCCTATGAAGCACCTGATGATCAGGCAGCTGTGAGCGCCAATATTCCGGTTGGCAGTTTTTGGGCGACGCCACTTCGTGTCATCACGGTCAATGGCCAATTCTGGTACCAGATTGGTGATCATGCTTGGCTACGGTACGAAGCGCATCTCATGGTGCTTTCAGACACAGCACCAAATGCCGAGAATATTCATTACATTCAGGCCCATGCCGTGGCTAACGACCAGCCCAATGCCATTGTCAATTTCTTGCCAAATCAAGCGACTGAAGTTTTTGCCGAACCCTACGGTTTGCCAATTGGCAGTGTCGCCGATGGTGATTTTGTCGCCATCATTAACGAACAACACCACGACAACGGCATTATCTGGTACGAACTGGCTCATCACGGCTGGATTAACAGTTTGTATATTAATAAATTATAAAAAAGCAACGACACCGTCGTTGCTTTTTTACTGTGGCTTATCCGTTGTTTTAATTATTTTTCCGGTTGCCAGATAATTGACCGCATCGTCAAATGTTTGGACTGGAATAACCTTGACCGTTGGCGCATATTTTTTCGCTGTATCACGTGCCAACTGATAGTTCGTTTTGTGTTGTTCTTCATACTTTAGTAATTCTTTGGTTGGTTCGACATATGGGGCAAAAAAGATGGTTGAGCCCGCTTCTTTGGCGGCAATGACCTTTTTATCAATACCACCAATTTCACCAACATAACCGTTCACATTCATCGTACCAGTGCCAGAAATGTTACGCCCCTTGGCCAAATGATTGCCGGTCAGCTGATCATATATCTGCAGGGTGAACATTAACCCACCTGACGGCCCACCAATTTGACCTGGATCAACTTCGACTTTAGGATCTGTCGTAACGGCAACATTATCAGTTAGCACAATCCCAATGCCTGAACGCCCATTCGGATATTCTGGTGAACGGGTACTTGGTAATTTAATGGTTTTACCAGTTATTTGGCCAGATTTCCCATCCCGAAGATAGTCGATCGTCACGTTAACACCAGGTTTTTTATCAGCCAAATATTTAATAAACCCATCGGAATTATCATAATGATGGCCGTCAACTGCCGTGATGGTATCCCCAACCTGAATACTATGTTTGAAATGTGAATTATCATTCACACTCAACACATAAATTCCCCGATAAGTAGTGGTAATGGGCCGTTGCGCTTTTTTAAAGGCAACTTGTTCGGCATTGGCAATGGCACTTTGCATATAAAAATTCTGTACTTTAGCAAAGACAGCCGAACTTTCACCACCAGTAACTTCTTCTGCAGACGCATAAGATAATTGCGGATTGATTTTGGTTTGCAAATAGCCGAGAACATTGGCTTTAGACAGATAAACCGAGGTAATGTTATAACGCCCTTTGGCCGTATCATTTTTGCCACCGATTTTAACAAACTTCGCCAAATCATCAGCTTCACCTGGACTCTCAATATAGCCATTTAGTGGCCAAAATAAAACGCCAATGCCAATGAATAGGAAAATTGCCGCAATCGCGGCAATGATTTTACTTTTTTTTCGCATTTAGTTTAACCGTTCTTTCAACGCATCAACGACCACTTTTGGCACAAATTTTGCCATATTGTCCGCCCCCATGCTACCAATTTCTTTGACCATTGAACTTGAAATGTTTTGATTCTCTGGTTTTGCTAAAAGTAAAATGGTTTCAACATCGGCTAACGCACTGTTAACACCGGCAATATCCCGTTCATATTCAAAGTCTTTACTATTCCGCAAGCCACGGACAATAAACTTTGCCCCAATTTCAGACATAAATTGGACAGTTAGGCCATGCATAATGGTCACGTCAACATTGGGCAAATCGGCAACAACAGTTGAAATTAAATCAACTTTTTCTTCCGGTGTAAACAAAGCCTTCTTACTCGTGTTATGCCCAACCCCAACCACAACGTGGTCAAAAAGTTGACTGGCACGTTGAATAATATCAAGATGCCCGTTTGTTAATGGGTCAAAGCTGCCTGGAAATAATGCAATACTCATCGTGGTTCCCCCTTATCGTTGTCCCCTTATTTATCGAATTGATAAATGGTCACAACAGTAATCCCATATTGTTTTTGTCGTAAAATGTTAAATTGTGTACTTGCTTCTGGTAAGTTAGCCGCATCATTACTCTCTGCGAGAATAATCGCCCCGTCTGCTAACAAGCCATTTTGTGCCATAAATTGCATATCTGCAGCAATCGTTTCCTTAGCATAAGGTGGATCTAAAAAGACCAAATCAAACGTCTGCTGTGCAGCAACAAAATTCTGTAGCGCCTGTTGCGCTGGCATTTTTAAGATGCTAAATGCTGCGGCATCATGCGTTTTATCAACGTTGCTTTGAATAACTTTAATCGCTTGAAATTGGCGATCAACCAATGTGGCATGGGTCATCCCCCGTGACACAGCTTCAATACCTAGGCCACCAGTACCTGCATATAGATCAAGCACATTGCCACCCGATAAAAACGGCATCAACATGCTAAACATCGCCTCTTTGACTTTATCCGTTGTGGGCCGCGTTTTATCGCCGGCCACCGCTTCTAAGCGTGTCCCACGAAAACGTCCTGCTACTACTCGCATACTAGTTATCTACCGGTTGCATCATCACCGCTTGTGATGAACTCCCGTTCTCCTCATCATAGTTTTCAAAGAAAATATCATCATGAACATCGCCCAAGTCCGGATCAATATCAGGTCTTGGCGAGCTAAGGACGTCGCGGACAAATTTATATTGCTTAATTTTATCAATTTGTGCCGCAATGTCTTCATCGTTGACGTACAGCATCACATAACCCATTCGCCGCGACACATAAGTAATTTTGCCAAATTTTTTAAGCTGCGGCACATGTCGCTTATTTTTTAAATAAGGCAGATTGTAAAATTTAAGTTGAACATTTAAGTGGACAGAAAAACCCATCAAGGTCTTTAATGGTG
>NZ_BMWM01000002.1 GCF_014651235.1 Leuconostoc lactis KCTC 3528 = DSM 20202
TAACACCATTAAAGACCTTGATGGGTTTTTCTGTCCACTTAAATGTTCAACTTAAATTTTACAATCTGCCAAAAATTAATAATTATAATGAAATCTAAATCTTTGGAGTAAATATCGCAATGGTTAACAAATTAAAGAAAACAATGTTGGCAACAGCTGCAGGTGTTGCAGCACTTGTTGGCGGTCACGCTGCTGCTTCAGCTGATACAGTGGAAGTTAAGGCAGGCGACACTTTGAGTGGTATTGCTCAAGCAAATAACACAACAACAGATGAATTAGCTAAGACAAACAATATTAGTGAGCAAAACTTGATCATTGCCGGACAAACATTGACAGTTGCTGACACAAAGCCAGCAGCGATTTCAGCTGATGGCACAACTTATACTGTGCAAGCTGGTGATTCATTGTCAAAGGTTGCCGAACACACAGGTGTGAATGTGGCGACACTTAAGGCATTGAACGGTTTGTCAGCAACTGATTTGATCGTGACTGGTCAAACATTGGCATTGAAAGCAGCGCCAGCAGCAACTGCACCAACAGTAACGGCAGCTGAACAAGCGCAAGATTTGACATACATCGCTGCTGCCGACGCTAACAAAGACGGCTTCATGTCACTTGACGAATACAACACATTTAAGGCAAATGGTGGTGATGTGAATCAAACAGCTGCCAAGCCAGCCGAAACAGTGACAGTTCCTGAAAACGTAGCTTACATCGCTGCCGCTGATACAAACAAGGATGGCTTCATGTCAGCTGCTGAATACCAAGCTTATCAAGCTAACGGTGGCGCAGCAGCGGTTGCTGCACAATCACAACAAGCAACAGTTAGTGTCCCTGAAAACGTGACTTACATCGCCGCCGGTGATACAAACAAGGATGGCTTTATGTCAACTGCTGAATACCAAGCTTACCAAGCTAATGGTGGCGCAGCAGCAGCTGCTGCACAACCACAACAAGCAGCGCCAGCAGCAGCTAGTGTGCCTGAGAATGTGACTTACATCGCTGCTGCTGACACAAACAAAGATGGCTTCATGTCAGCTGCTGAATACCAAGCTTATAAGGCTAATGGTGGCGCAACGGCTACACCTGCACAACCAGCTGCCCGTGTTACAAATGTTTCAACACAAGCAGCGGCACCAGTCGCTTCTTCAGCTGTTCAAACGATTTTGAACTCATTGAACGCAAAGCGTGCAGCGCTTGGTTTGGCGCCTGTTCGTTTGGATGCTGGTTTGTCAGCGCGTGCCCAAGCGCGTGCCTATAACGCTGTGAATAATGGCGGATTACCATCAAATCACTTCAGTACAAATGGTGAAGTTGTTGCCATTGGTTGGAGTGCTGGTACCGTGATCAACGCTTGGTACAACGAAACCAACATGATGACAAATGGCACACCAGGACACCAAATGTGGGTTGCTAACGCACGTGCCTCAGCTGTTGGCTTTGGTATTGTGGGTAACACAATTGTCGGTGTATCTGACGCCGGTCAATATTAATACATGACGCATGGCTAATAATTGGCTAGATATCGCACTAACGCAGTTGGGGAAAACATACCAGTCCTCAGGTGCGTTTGTTGCTTTTGTCATGAACACGTCCAACATCAAAGCTGATGGTCAAACGGGTCATTGGTCACAAGACCTGATTGATTTACTTTATGATGTGTATGAACTCAATACTGTTGAAAATACGCGGCCGGGAGATTTGTTGTTTTGGGGGATTCCTGAACAGCCTTATAGTGTTGGCATCTATGTCGGTGGCAGCCATTATGTTGCTGTTGATGAAAATGACGCCCAGGTTAAGATTCAGACGCTGAATCAGAGTTGGTGTCCGACATTTGCTGGCACAGTGCTTTAGATTTGGTTTGAAACCAAAAAGAAATGTAATTGTCACAAAAGACATTTAAAATCCTTTTTTGTGACATGTTTGTATTCTTGATAACGAAGTGAAAAGAATGCACAACATCTACGTTATGCTAATTTGGTACACTTATCATTGTCGAGAAGACCTCAAACAATGATACTTAATCAAGTCTTTAACTTTTAAGGAGTTACCTATATTATGAAAACATCTACTATGCTTAAATCTGCTGTTGCTGCCGGCGCATTTGCTGTTGCTGGTGTGGCAACTGCCAATGCTGATACAATTACTGTTCAAGCTGGTGATACTTTATCAAAGTTAGCGCGTGCCAATGGTACAACTGTTGATGCCTTAGCAAAGGCCAACGGTATTTCAAATCCTAACTTGATTTTTGTTGGGCAACAATTACAAACTGAAGGGACTGCTAACGCTGCAGCGCCAGCCCAACCGGCTGCAACGCAACCTGCAGCTTCAGCCCCAGCATCATCCGCTAATGGGACTTATACAGTGAAGGCTGGCGACACGTTGAACCGTATCGCTGCTGCTAACGGCACATCAGTTGCCGCACTTGCTGCTGCTAACGGGATTCAAAACATTAACTTGATCGCGGTTGGTCAAGTATTGAAGTTGTCTGCTGATACAACTGCCCCAGCAGCAACACCAGCGCCGGCTCAACCAGCTGCGCCAGCCCAACCAGCTGCTTCTGGTAGTGTCCCTGATGACGTGAAGTACATTGCAGCGGCTGATACAAACCGTGATGGCTTTATGACAGCTGCTGAATACTTGGCTTATCAAGCTAATGGTGGCACAACTGCCCCAGCAGCTCCTGCAGCCGCAGCACCACAAGTGACACAAGTTTCAACAGCTGGTAACTCAGCTGCAGCAACGATGTTGAATTCATTGAACGCCTTTCGTGCGTCATTGGGACTACGTCCAGTAACTTTGGATGCTGGTTTGTCAGCGCAAGCACAATCACGTGCTTACAACGCTGTTGCAAATGGTGGCTTGCCAACAAACCACTTCCGCACAAATGGTGAAGTCGTTGCCATTGGCTTTGGTTTCAACCAAGTAATTAGTGCTTGGTATAACGAAACAGGCATGATGACAAATGGTACACCAGGTCACCGTATGTGGGTCACTAACCCACGCGCAACATCAGTTGGTTTTGGTGTTGTTGGTGGCACAATTGTTGCCGTATCTAACGTTGGTCAATACTAATAAAATCCTTAAAGACGCCCTTGCCGGCGTCTTTTTTTTGTATAATAGTAGGTAGAGGATCATAGTCTTATGACATTAGTTTTTACAACACTAACACCAGAAGAATATAACCAATTTGAATTACAGCAACCATTAGGTAGCTATACGCAATCTGTTTTACAATATCACCTTTTGCGTCAACGCCAGCGTGACGCATTTTTGTTGGGTGTTAAAGATGACGACACAATCGTTGCGGCGGCATTAGTCACCACCGAAATGACACGTTTTGGACAGGTCTATCTATTTGATCGTGGGCCATTGATGGACTTTAGTGATCGTGAGTTGCTGGTATTTTTCGCCCGGTCAGTGCGTCATTTTGCTAAAAAGCAAGGGGCGCTCTATATCATTTGGCGTCCGAATGTTACTTATGCCAATACGGATGATAAGGGGCAATTAATTGGTAGTACAAATGATCAATTCTTAACGATGATGACGACTGCGTGCTTCACGCACGAACCATTCCAATTTGGTATGTCAACAACGGGGTCGCCAACTTGGGAATATGTGAAACCATTAGCTGGCTTAGATAATGAACGGGCGATTCGCCAATCTTACACGAAGAACGCGCAATATTATTTAAAGAAAAATCAGCAGTTTGGCATCCAATTGCGCGAACTATCACGGGAAGAGTTACCAGCGTTTAAGCAGTTAACCCAAACGACGGCGGATCGGCTACATTATCACGATAAGGACTTATCGTTTTATGAAGCGATTTATGATAATTATGGTGACGACGCCACTTTTATTTTTGCAGAATTGAACTTTGAACGTTACATAGCAGAAGAAAGCGCCAAGATTGCAGCGTTGGATCAAAAGTTAGCTAAAATTCAAGAAAAAATTGATAAATACCCGCATCAAGATAAGTTTAAGCGCCAATTTGCCGAATTTGATGATCAAAAGCAACATCACATTAAGCGTGTTGAAAAGGCCAACCAACAATTTGCAGCCGCTGGTCAAGCAACGGTTGTTGTTGCTGGGGCACTGTTTATTGCGCAACCACAGGAAATGACTTACTTGTATTCTGGCACGTATGAGGCTTATATGGATTATTATGCGCCGTATCAGATTCAAGATGCGATGATCCAACGGGCAGTGGCACAGGGGATACCGCTTTATAATTTTTATGGTATTTCAGGTCGGTTTGATGGTTCTGATGGTGTGTTAGGCTTTAAAACAGCATTTGCTGGACATGCGCGTCAGTTAGTCGGTGACTTTATTTTACCGGTGAATGGCACAAAATACCGGCTTTATCGGTTATTAAAGCGTTTAACAGGACGCGGTTAAACAGTGCTTTGAGATTAGTCGCGATGACATCATTGGTTTTATCTGTATGAGGAGGCAATTTTATGGAATTGACACATTTTGGACATGCCGCATTACGAATTGTGTCGGATGGCACAACTATCTTAGTGGATCCGTTTATCACGCAAAATCCTTTTTTAAATCACGCTGATGAACTAGTTGAGACACTGGCGGCTGATTTTATTATCGTGACCCATCCGCATGCAGATCATGTCGGCGACACGTTGGCGATTGCACAACGTACAGGGGCCACAATTGTTGTCTTAGCAGATACGCACTATGAGTTTTTGGCGACTAATGATTTACCGGTTATTGCCCCGAATTTTGGCGGTGAGGTGCAACTTACCCCAACCATTAAAGTTAAATTCTACCCAGCCTGGCATGCGGTGACAACTGATGGAAATGCTAGTATGTCGGCAGGATTTGCCTTAACTATTGAAGGCAAATTATTGTATTTTGCAGGTGATACGGGCTTGTATTACGATTTGAAACTGGTGGCATTGCGGCAACCGGTTGATATGGCGTTTTTACCAATTGGTGGCTATTATACAATGACACAAGATGATGCCCTGATTGCAGCGAGTTTCTTAACGGCGGCGCACGTGCTGCCAATCCACTATGATACTTTTCCAAAAATTAAAGCTGATGTGACACGTTTTATTGCTGATTTACCGGATGGTGTTGGCTTCAAACCAGCTATTGGTCAACCCTTTAATTTTTAGTGGTATAATGATTAAATATTTAATTGGGGGCCAGTATGGACAATGAAATCATGAGCCGGTCAGCACGGCGTGAACAACAGCAACAAACACCACAGATGCCAAATGGTGGCGGGCAGCCACCAAAAAAGCCACGCCGTCGCCGTAAATGGTGGCGTTGGGTATTGGGACTGGTGGTGTTACTCGGCATTATTGGTGGGATCGTCTTTGCTATGATTTTGGGTAACGTCCACAAATCAGTGGATAAAATGTATCGTAGTGCTAATGTCACTAAAGCACGTAATGTCACGGATCTCTTGAAAGCGGGAAAGCCGTTTTCAATGCTTGTCTTAGGGACTGATACTGGGGCGTTAAAGCGAGATCGTACGGGCTTAACTGACTCCATGATGATCATTACGGTGAACCCAAAGACGAAAACAACGACGATGATGTCGATTCCACGTGATATCATGGTCGCCATTGCTGGGGCAGAATCAACTTTCCCACAAAAGTTAAACGCAGCCTTTCCAATTGCTGGCGTGGGTGCGACAATCACGACTTTGCAAAACTATCTAAACGTGCCGATTGACTTTTATGTGTTGGTGAACATGGGTGGTTTAGAAAAGTTGATTGATCAAGTTGGCGGTGTTCAAGTGGTCTCCCCATTGACTTTTACTTATACGCCGGAAGCAGATACAACCCCTGAAACCTTTAAATACTTTAAGGGCAAGTCACAGTTTGAATATGCTAAGGACGGTAAAAATTTCAAGTCCTATACGACGATGGATGGTAATGCCGCTTTGTCATTTTCACGGATGCGTTATGATGATCCGCAAGGCGATTATGGTCGCCAGTTACGGCAACGTCTCGTTTTGCAAGCATTACTGAAAAAGTCAGCTAGTGTATCAACGCTGTTGAACGACAAGTTTATGGCCTCAATTGCAACCAACGTTGAAACGGATATGACTTACAATGATCTGATGAATCTGGCCAAGAAATATATGCCGGCAACTAAAAATCAAGTGTCTGAACATATGCAAGGTGTTGGTGACATGTATGCTGGGGTGAGTTACCAAATGGTGCCTGAATCTGAGAAACAACGTGTGACGAATAAATTACGACAATCACTGGACTTACCGGCTAAAAAGACTGGGACGCAGTTTGGAAGTGCGGTACCCGCATCTGATTACTGGATTGCTGAGCGAAATCTTAACGTGATTAACGAAACACTAGATCCGCAATAAACAAAAAACGATTACGTCTGTAATCGTTTTTTTACGTCTTCTAGATATATTGCTGACGTAATAACGATAATGCTTGGTTACAATAAAGGTGTTGAATAAAAGAAATGGAGATGGCTCATGCAGGTAGCAGGGGATACTTTACAACACCACGACGTTCAATTTGGTGAACGAAACAAACGGCACATTTTTCATACGACACCGGCGGAAAAACGGGTGGTGCTCGTTTTGTTAGGTATCGGGGCGTTATCATTAGTAATCGCAACATTTTTTGATAAAAATTTGACGCAAGTGATCATGAATCAAAACTCAATTTTTGGTAATTTGTTCCAAAACTATGCGGATCAAGGGGCACAAGTCGTGACGTTCACTTCTGCTGAAGTGATTGCGTGGTTTATTTGGCGCCGGATCGATGATGTGGTGATTAAGTACATCATGACTGCCGGTATGCTTATCTTGGCATTTAACCAAATGCTAGCGTTATTACAAGATGCGCTAAGTTACACTTTCTCAATGTTAAATAATATTCAAAAAGGTGTCCCAATGGGGATTGCTAACAATACCGCAGCGGTACAAAATTACCCCGAAGCGTTACGTTGGGGGTTGGCAATTATCTTGACCGCGGTATTATCACTGATCTTTGCCAATTGGCTGAACAAAAAGTCAGATGACGATATGAACTATCTGATTGTTGTGGCTATTGTCGGCATTGCAACTGTCTTCATTGTGCAAACAATGATCGGCGAAATGAAAACGTTGTGGGGGCGCTTCCGACCTTACGAAATGACCACCGTTTCTGGGCACGCGTTTAGCGAATTTACGCCTTGGTATCATATGAATGGCGCCAACGGCCATAATTCATTCCCGTCAGGGCATACAATGTCGGGTTGGTTATTCTTATATTTGGCCTTGTTTGTCCCCCGAGAAAACATTTCCGCACAAAAGAAAATGACGATTTTTGGGATTGCGATGGGCATTTTAACTGGCTTGAGCCGCGTGCGAATTGGGGCGCACTGGTTGAGTGATTTGACAGTTTCTAGCATTTTGACCGGTCTATTAATCTTTGCGGCCAGTCGCTTAATCGGGGCACATTTTGTTGAAAACCAGTCAACATTACGTCAGTTATCCTACGAATAAGCAATCAACATTACCCTAACGACAGATCATAAAGGTCTGTCGTTTTTAATATTGTGCCAAACTGTCTTCATAACGAGATTGTAATATGCTTAAATGCCCGTTTGATAGGCTTATTTGTTATACTAGTAAGTAATAAATTATATCTAGGATAGGCACATGAGCTATTTAGCTATTGTTGATCTCGGTAGTAATTCAGCCAGAATGGTTGTGGAAGCACTACACGAAGATGGGACGTATACGGAAATTATCCGTGAAAAACAAGATACGCGCATTGCCCAGGGGATGGGAGCAGAGCAGATTTTAAAAGAAGTTCCCATAGCGCGCACGATTGCGGCACTCAAACATTTTCAATCGGTCTATGCACCGTTTGCGCCAACCGTGATTGCCATTACGACGGCTGCTGTTCGCGTGGCGAAAAATCAAGCTGCGTTCTTAGCGCGCGTTGAACGTGAAACCGGTCTCCAATTTCGCGTATTGACAGGAGAAGAAGAAGCCTACTATGATTATTTGGGTGTGGTGTCAACGTTACCAATCCACGATGCCGTCATATTAGATACAGGTGGCGCTTCAGTTGAACTAATTGGCGTGTCAGCTGGTCAAGACAAAGCGGCCATTAGTTTGCCTTTTGGGGCGGTGACGCTATCAGAAAAGTTTCATTTGGCAAATGACATCGAACAAGCCAATATCACGGCGGCATGTGATGATATCTTATCACAGTATCAGACGTTACCTTGGTTGAAAAAATATGTCGGGCAACCAGTGGTTTTGTTAGGTGGGGCTAATCGCTCACTGGCGCGGATGGGTCAAAAATTGTCGCCTGATCAAGCAACGACGACATTACAAGGGTTTGATATGTCGATTGAGAAAGTACAACAAATCTTTTCCCGCTTACGGCAAATGAGTCGGCCAGAACGGGAACGTATGGCTGGTTTGGAAGTATCACGGGCTGATATTATTGTCAGTGGCCTATTGCCATTGTTAAATTTAATGACGGTGATACAGTCACCACGCGTTATTTTTTCGGAAAGTGGCGTGCGTGAGGGGTTAATTGCAGAAATGATGAAAAATAATGCCTAAAAAATATTACGAATTGACGCCAGATGAACGTTTGGCGTCTTTGAATTTAGATGAACAAGCCATGCAAGCGTGGCGTGATAATCAAAGTGCGACCAATGCACAAATTGTGGAAAACTATATTAGTGATTTTCGTGTGCCGATGGGGGTACTAAAAGATATTATCGTTGCTGATCGACATGTGACGGTGCCAATGGCCACAGAAGAACCGAGTGTGATTGCCGCGGCTAATCACGGCGCCAAGCTACTGAACCAAGGTGGCGGTGTTGCGGTGAGTTTACCAGAGCGAACAGCACTCATTGGCCAATTGTTATTTTCTGGGGTGGCTTATGATGAATTGGCGGCGTTTGTTGCGCGTCAACAAACGGCGTTTTTTACTGTTGCGCAAGAAGCGAAACCCTCTATTTATCGGCGTGGTGGTGGGTTACTATCGGTGACCGCCCGTGCGGTGTCGGCTACAAGTGTGAGTGTTGATTTTACAATTGATACCCGTGATGCCATGGGGGCTAACATTGTCAATACAATTTTAGAAGCTGAGCAAGCGCTATTTGCAGATTTTCAGGCGCAGTTTGTCGGGGCGATCTTATCAAATTACGCTACGGCGCAATGTGTGACGGTGACCGGACGGGTGCCGATTGCTAGTATTGGCGGCCGCACGGTTGCAAAACGGCTCGTGCAACTCAATCAATTCGGTCATCAAGATGTTTACCGCGCCACAACTGAAAATAAAGGTTTATTTAATGGTATCGGGGCGGTGACGCTGGCAACAGGTAATGATTGGCGCGCGGTTGAAGCGGTTGGGCATGCTTTTGCCAGTCAGAACGGACGCTATCAGTCCTTAACGACCTGGACCATTGCTGGGGACTTTTTGGAAGGGCGGTTAACGATGCCGATTTCGGTTGGGACTGTTGGTGGTGCCATTTCGGCAATGCCACAAGCCCAGCGGGCTTTGGCGATTGTGGCACCGCAAACGGCTGATGAGCTACGCGGCATTATTTTGGCCGTTGGGTTGGCTCAAAATTTGGCGGCACTCAAAGCGATTGCGGATGGGGGTATTCAAAAAGGCCACATGAAAATGCACTATCGCGCCCTAGCTTTGCAGGTTGGCGCACGTGACGATGAAATTGCCACTTTGGTTACACAATTACAGGCGGCGGAACAAGTAGATGCAGCCGTCGCAACAAACCTACTAAGGGAGATGAGAAAATGAATCCAAAAATTCAAACATTATTAACGGCGGTCAATGACCTTTATCCAGGGACGGTGATGACGCGTATCGGTGGTCCGGTGACCGATGAACTGCATATTGATCGTGTGTCACAAGAACTATTTGAAGATCGTTTATTGATTGAATTGGCAGAAGGGACCGAAAGCGATTTTCTATTTGGTAATGAATTATTAAAAATGTTACTGACGCTTAATGGTGTAACACCACAACTATTTTTTACGTTGACCTTCCAAGATGATGCATTAGATCAGCAACTCATTCAAATCGCCACACGGATGCACCGTACGGTTGTACATGCCATTACGTATCGTGAATTACAACAAAAAGGGATTTTAACTGACGCGACCCAACGGGCTTATTTGGCTGGTGTGAAGTCAGAATTAACGGTTGAAAACGGCGAATTAGATGATGAAAGTCTCTGGCGCTTGTTGGCTTTGCTAGACGCTCTTGTATTTGCTGACGCGAGTGGGGCAGACTTTTCCGAATTGGCAACACTGTACCCATTGGCGTATACAGCGGCGACCAAGTTGGTCGCACCAATTCTAGCTGCTGACTTAAAGCAACCACGGCACATCCGGCGTCAAATGACAGCGCTATTTGGTGGTGTTGATGAGGTGTTAACAGCTTGGGGTAAGCCAACAGTGAACGCTAAGGAATATGTCACGTTAATGAGTGTCCTATCTGAACGTCAACTATCATTGCCGGTCAGCCAAGTCTTTACGATTTATCATTCAGAAATGATTGATTTCCAAACAAAGAAGTCTGCCTATGTTGGCTTGGGAAAAATCGATTCACAAAATAGCTTTGTTGTGTCAAAGCCAGATGATCAAGATTCAGCGACATTCTTTAAAGCACTTTATCAAATGAAAGTCGGTGACCTCTTTAATAAGCTTGCTTTGCCATACATTCAACGGCGCTAAGGGGTGAGCAAGATGTTGGTCACACCAGAAATTCAAGCACAATTTGATACGGCTAAAAACATTGTTTTCATGACTGGTGCGGGTATTTCCACACCATCGGGGATTCCGGATTATCGCTCAAAAAATGGGTTATACCAAGGTAATACATTACAACCGGAATACTTATTGTCAGCGACTGCGTTTCAAGTGGCACCGGAAATGCAGTATCAATTTATGAAAGAGAATATGTATTTCCCGGATGCTGCCCCGAACGTCATCCATGACAAAATGGCACAGTTTACCCAAAAAGGCCAAGCGCGCATTATCACCCAAAATGTGGATGATTTACATGTGAAAGCCAACACGGTAGCATCACGCTTAATTCGATTTCATGGGTCATTGTATGACATTTATGCGCCAGTTGACCAACAACCGGCAACGGTGGCTGAGTATTTGACAAGTATGCACCGTGCTGATGGGGCGCTACTGCGACCACGGATCACGTTTTATGAAGAAATGCCGTTTGAGGTTGATCAGGCTGTGACGTGGGTCAACCAAGCTGATTTGATTGTGATTGTCGGGACGAGTTTTCAAGTGTATCCCTTTGCTGGGCTATTGCAGTATGCTGCCGCTGGCACACCGATATTAGCCATTAATCTGACACCAATTGAGACATCTTATCCCGTCACGCAAATCATTGGGGATGCCACGACCTTTTTTGATACACTGACAGTATAGCCAACAGTGTTGGCTTTTTTTAATGTCGTGGCGTGGATATAACGCAAAATTTAGGGATCAAAGGCCGTTAATGACGCTTTGTTACACAAATGTAATTATTTAATGAAAGGGCTTACGGTTCCAGTTGTTATAAGTTAGGTTTATCATTTTAGCCAAAGATACATCAAAAAAACGTCGGTGAGCCATGACCGGCGTTTTTATTGTGTTGACGAACAGGGGGAAAAGTGGTATATTTAATATATATTAGGGCGTAAATAGCCGAGTTAGATACCTTTCATAAGCTTTCAACAACTGAGTTGAATGAAACCCTTTATGAAAAATATTTAGCACTTTAATACGCGTTTAGCTCACGGTTAAGCTGCGCCAAAAAAAGTGAATACTAAATGCGTACTTTAGTCGGAATTCGTATGTTTTTGTCCTGAAGAGAAATCCAAAGGAGAAGTAGAATGCAAGATTCAACAAAAGATCAAGCAAACACTAAGAAACATTTCGTCGAATCAACTGAGGAGCAACTCAGTTTAGGCGATGTAAATGGTTCAATCGAAGCCCCAAAGGACGGCTCATTTTGGCGCAAACTTTTAGCCTTTTCGGGGCCAGGTGCGTTAGTTGCCGTTGGGTATATGGATCCCGGTAACTGGGTGACATCTGTTAATGGTGGTGCTCAGTACCACTACGTTTTGTTGTCGATTGTTTTGATTTCCTCACTGATTGCCATGATGTTGCAATATATGGCGGGTAAGTTGGGGATGGTTAAGCAAGAAGACTTGGCACAAGCCACACGTGCTCGCACAAATAAAGCGGGTGGTTATGCGTTATGGGTGATTACGGAATTGGCCTTGATGGCAACTGATATCGCTGAAGTTATTGGTGCGGCCATTGCCTTGCACTTGTTGTTTGGCTGGTCAATGATTGCCTCAGTGCTGACCACGGCCTTTGATGTCCTCCTCTTGTTGTTACTGATGAAATTTGGTTTCCGTAAGATTGAGGCGATTGTCATGACATTGATTTTGACAATCTTATTGATTTTCGCTTATCTTGTGATTTTATCAAAGCCAGATGTTGTGGCGATGTTTGGCGGATATTTGCCACAATTGCAAGCAGTATCAACCCATGGGCCAGCTGGCCTCGATTCACCATTGCTGATGTCACTTGGTATTATTGGTGCGACCGTTATGCCGCATAATTTATACCTCCATTCATCAATTGCCCAAACGCGTAAAATTGATCGTGAAAATCCAGGTGAATTAAAAGAAGCTGTCCGTCTGATGACGTGGGATTCAAACATTCAATTGTCATTAGCCTTTGTGATCAATTCATTGTTGTTGGTATTAGGTGCGGCCTTGTTCTTTGGCCATGCCGATCAAGTGGGAACGTTTGGCGCTATGTATGATGCGTTGGACAATAAGGCCATTGCTGGGGCGGTTGCGTCACCAGTATTGTCAACGTTGTTTGCGGTAGCCTTGCTGGCCTCTGGTCAGAACTCAACAATCACAGGGACGCTAACGGGTGAAATTGTCATGGAAGGCTTTATCCGGTTGCGTATTCCAATGTGGATCCGTCGTGTTATCACGCGTGGCTTAGCATTGATTCCAGTAATTATCTTTACGTTGTTGTATGGTGGTGCCGAAGCTGAGTTAGATCAACTTCTGGTTTATTCACAAGTCTTCTTATCACTTGCCCTACCGTTTGCGATGGCACCGTTGATTTACTTTACGTCATCAAAGAAAATCATGGGCGAGTTTGCTAACCCACGTTGGATGGCCATTTTAGGTTGGATTATCTTTGCTGTCTTGACGATTTTAAACCTTCAGATTATTATTGATTTAGTGACAAAGGTAATGAGTCGTTAATTGTGTGTTAAAAAAGGAGAGACTGTATGAGTGAATTAAACCTAAACATCGAACCAATACAATTTAAGCGCATTTTGGTTGGTGTTGATGAGTCTGAACAAGGGTATGTTGCGTTGGCAAATGCTATTCATCAAGCAAGTGAAGATGATGCGCACTTGATTATTGCCTCAGTACTAGAAATGGATGACCTATCAACCATTGATGCCCTCCACTTAGATGCCATTAAAGAACGTCGTGCGACGATCGAAGCTAATTTAGCCAAGTATGCTGCTTATGCCAAGTCAAAAGGCGCTGAAAACGTTACAACTATCTTTGCGGATGGTGACAAGGCTGGTGAAGTACTGTTGCAAGACGTGGCACCAAAAGTTCAGGCAGACTTGATTATTGTTGGCGCACATTCGCGTGAAGGGTTCTGGGAATCATTAGGTTCTCAAGCCGCTTATATCGCACGTCATGCCAAGATTTCATCAATGGTAGCCCGTAAGTAATATAATAAAAAAATCGCCGATCGGCGATTTTTTTTTACACACGAAACCCCAGTAGCCTAACGCGGCTGCTGGGGTCTTTTTTGAGAGATTTATTTAAGAGAAAAGAATATTTGGGAGAGATTATTCGATGAGAAGTGTGACCCGTACGGGGTTTCGTGCGTTGATGGGACCCATCAACTGGTGCCAAACATGGCAAATACCTACCTTCCTAAACGCGTCGTTGTTTGAGATGACTTGTTTTTGATTGTCTATACTATAACGTCGAGAGATTAAATCAGTATAAAATAGCGTTGTTTTTAACACATGAAATAAATTTCATGTTATAATATATGAAAAATAATTCATATAAAAATTGGGGGATCCTTATGGTTGAAACATTATTAACAGCTTTAACATCATATATTGGGACCACGTCAGATTATTTCGTAGTACTACTCTTACTATTTGCGCAATTCCGTACGCAACCGCAACGACAAGCCATTATGTGGGGTGCTTATCTGGGGAATGCGTTGCTGGTGTTTGTGGCGGTCGCGATTGCGCTCTTGCTAAAGCGCGTGCCGGAAGAATGGGTGCTTGGTTTGTTGGGCTTTGTACCAATTGCAATGGGCTTACAAAAGTTTTTCTCATCAAAGGATGAGGGGGAAGAGGTCGCTGAAAAGTTAGCACGATTAGATAAGCGTAAAATTGTGATGACTGTCATTGGACTCACGGCGGTCACTTGTGGTGCCGATAACTTAGCGCTTTATATTCCTTACTTTACGATGGCTAATTTTGCCTACTTACCAGCTATTTTGGTGATCTTCATCATCGTTTTGACGGTTGTGATTTATTTGGCTAAAAAGTTTACTGATTTTGCGCCAGTTCATCGTCTTATGAACAAGTATGGTGATTGGATTCAATTGATTATTTATGTTTTGTTAGGTAGTTATGTCTTATTTGATGCCGGTACCATCCAGCATTTGCTTAGCCTGTTATAATAGGAGTATGAACAAGAAATCGATTACTGAACTAGAAAAAATTTTTAAAGTCTTAGGCAATCGCCAACGTTTGACCATTTTGGCATTGTTGCAGGAACGCTCGTATACCGTTTTGGAAATTGTGGCACAGCTTGATATGGAACAATCCGCCGTGTCACATCAACTAAAGGTGTTGCGTGAAGCGCAGCTGGTGACAACGCAACGTCAAGGGCGTTTAGTTTTGTATTGCCTGAGTGATTCGCACATTTTGATTTTGTTAGATAACGCGCTCAAGCACGTTGATCACGTATTTCACAACGATCAAGAAAAATCTGAGATTAAATTTGAAAAAAAGGGTTGACGAATTTGTTAATTCTTGGTATTCTTATATAGTTGTTTGATACGAAAAAACAGCATAAGAATACATGCCGTTGTGGCGGAATTGGCAGACGCGCTGGACTCAAAATCCAGTGGTGGCAACACCGTGTGGGTTCGACTCCCACCGACGGCATCCTTAAAAAAGCTATCTCTTAATGAGATAGCTTTTTTGTCGCAATACAGCTCATAAAAAACACGCCAATAAGTTGGCGTGTTGTGATTAATTTTGTAGTTCTAACAGTCGCTTGCGCAAAGCGTCATCGTAAGCAGTCAGGTAAAGGCCGTACTTACCACGCTTGATGAGGACGTTTAAGACATTAGCAATGAAATCTTGGTATTGTGCCGGCGTAAATTGCATATCTTGGCGCTTCTTAAAAATTTCCTTGTGGGAATATTTTTCTGGGATAATGGTCATTTGATCGGTTTTGGGATCATAACCAAAGGATGGGCCAACAATCATGCCGACATAATTCAAATCAAAGCCTTGCAAAGTATAAATTGTGCCAACCTGGGTAATGGATGATTCACGTTTTGCCCAGTGCGTGCGTTGCGGATCCCATTCATCCCAAGGCAAGGAGAAGGTATCCATTTCAACGTTGTGCCGCCCATCAATACGTGGGAAACCAGAAGTGGCGACCACGCGACTTAGGCCAACGGCTTTGTTTTGTGCCTTGATTTTTTCATAGAGTTCGCCAGCCGTAGCAAACACTTCAAATTCAAAATCGCTGTCTTTGGGGAAGGGTGTCAGTGGCTGCTGTGCCGTGAGGCGATCCATCCAGTCCACTTGGGCTTGGCTGGCTACCATACGATACTGGAAATCCATATCGAATTGGCGATAAGGATGTTGGCCAATCGTTTTGCGTAGTAATTCTTGTGACCAATACATTTTAGATTGGAACACTTGGTTGAAATCGTAAACGACGACAACGACTTTGGCTAAATTCATTAAATCAGTCAACTGATTATTGCCGCGGTAATGTGCGTAAGGTTCAGACTTTGAATAGAGTAAATGGGCTTCGTCGACAAAAATCACATCGTATTGGCGGTGATTTTTCTGGGCGTCGTTAATGAGTGCCGTTGGTCGGCGGATCGCTTTAGGATTGAGGCCAGGAAAATCTTTGGCCATATCTTGGTAGGCTTTATACAGCTCAGGATGATTCACAACGAGCGCGGTTTTAAACCGTTTGTCTGTCATGTATTGTTTGACAAGTTGCATGAGGACTACGGATTTACCGGTACCAGCAGCACCTTGGATAACTGCTACGGCATGTTCTTTACCGGCTAAATGTTGCTTAATGTAGGTGTTCATGTCGGCAATGACATGTTTTTGATCATCAGAAAGATTGTCAATGAGAAATTGTTCTTTTAAAATTTTATTCATGATTACGCTCCAATACGCTCTATTATACTATAATTGCCTGATCATCATGAAGTAGCCGGTTAGCATGTGTATAATATAAGATATGAGAGATGAAAAAATGAGTGAAGTGATGACAACGCAGGCAACGATAGACCTGCTCGTGACGGTTGATGATCACTATGTGAAGCCGTTAAAAGTGTTACTATTTTCGATTAAACAAACCAATCCTGGGCAGCACTTTGATGTTTGGTTGTTGCATGCCAATATTACGCCATCAGTCTTGCAGGCGCTGGCGAATTTTGTTGACCAGTTGGGGTTTAACTTGCACGCGATTAAGGTACCGCTTGCCGCGTGGGCCGAAGCACCTACTGCTAAATTCAAACAATATCCACCAGAAATGTATTTCCGGCTGTTGTGCGGGGATTATTTACCGGACACTTTACATCGGGTCATTTATTTAGATCCAGATATTTTAGTGATCAACCCGATCAAACCGTTATTTGACATGCCGCTGGCAGGGCATATGTTGGCGGCCGCCAGTCACATGGGATTGACGGGTATTACGCAAACAATTAATCATGTGCGTCTCGGGACGCGCCAAGCCTATTTTAATTCTGGTGTGATGTTGATGGATTTGGATAAAATGCGCCAACGGGTGCGGTTGCAAGATATTTTTGATGTCATTGCATCGCGCGGTCGGGAACTGATTTTACCCGATCAAGATATCTTAAATTATCTATACGGGGCAGATATTTTGCCAATTCCAGAGGAAGTTTGGAACTATGATACGCGTGACAACATTGTGCATTATGCTAAGAGTTTTGGCGAAGTGGATATGCAGTGGGTGATGAAAAATACAGTCATTCTCCATTTTTGTGGCCGACCAAAGCCGTGGGAGAAGAGTATTATTAATCGCTATGCCGTGCTTTACCAACATTATGAACAGTTATTGGTCAATACACAATTTGAATAATATAAAAAGGCAATCTCATCAGCTAGCGTTTCGACGCACTGGCTGATGATATTGCCTTTTTTGCTGTTTAAGCAGACCATTGATTGGTTTGGAAATCGGTTAAAATACGATCAAATTCTAAGATTTGAGCCGCGTTTGAGAGATGATAGGCCTGATGAAAGTCATCCCACAGTTGTTGGACGCGCGCAGGCACGTGTTCCAGTAAAGTGTCGCCGGTAGCTTGGCTATAAGCGTTACGGCTCCACTCTGCAATAATGTTGTATTCTTGTCCGAGCATAAAATGTCATACCTTTAGTGTAAAAAATTTATTAGATATCTAATATAACATATAAAACCTTACACACCTATTTTTTGCTTCCTAAAAGTAATAGGTTAGTATATTTCAAGTTAAATCAAATAATAATTTCATTTTATCATAGCGTTAAAAAGTTGCACAAGTGGTATTGTTTTTAAAATAATGAGCTTGTCATATCATTTAGGTTATATTATAATTAGTTTTATTAAGTAATAAGGAAATAGGATGTATGAAAAATTAGCAAAAATTTGCAGCGGGTGGCGCAGTTGTCGTCGTTGCATTAGCAGGAACGCGTGCCGCTGGTCTCTGGGGCACATCACAAACAAAAGATCGTCAGGTATTACACTTTTCACTACCGACACCACTGAACGGATTAGATACCGCAACTGTCACGGATGAGTATTCAATGGATATTGTTGGTAATGCTGGGGAAGGTCTGATGCGTGCTGATAAAAACGGCACGCCACAACAAGCATAAGCAAAGTCGGTTAAGGCGTCTGCTGATGGTAAAACTTGGACCATCACGTTGCGACCGGACTTGAAGTGGTCAGATGGTTCAGCATTGACAGCAGATGATTTTGTTTATGGTTGGCAACGCGCTAACGACCCGGCAACAAAGTCAGAATATGCGTATTTGTATAGTGGGATTAAAAATGCCGATAAAATCCAAAGCGGTGACGCTGACAAGAAAACTTTGGGCATTAGCGCTAAAGGCAACGTTTTGACCGTCACCTTAGAAAAGCCGCTTCCGCAGTTTGAAAGTCTATTGACCTTCCCAACATTTTTCCCACAGCAGCAAAAGTTTGTGGAAAAGCAGGGCAAGCAATTTGCGACAACCGCAGCCAAGTCTTTGTATAATGGCCCATACAAGTTTGAAGGTTGGCAAGGGACGAACAACCAGTTTAAGCTTGTGAAGAATGAGCATTATTGGGATGCCAAAAACGTTAAAACACCAGAAATTGATTTCCAGGTCATTCAAAAACCTGAAGTGGCTGTACAAATGTACAAGACTGGTAAGCTAGATGCAGCGCTAGTGAATACGCCGCAGTTAGCGCAGGCCAACAAAAACAATAAGGGCTATCGCGTTACGCCACAAGCAACAACTGTTTATTTAGCTTATAACCAAAGTGGCAGCGTGAAAGCCTTGACGAATGCTAAAATCCGACAAGCGTTGAATTTGGCGACAAATCGTTCTGAATTGAACTCACAAGTGCTATCTGGTACGTCAACAGCAGCAAATTCCTTTACACCAAAGGGTTTGAGTCAAGCTAACGGAGAAGATTTTGCAACGTATGCCAAGCAAGATTATACATATAATCCAACTAAGGCACGCGAATTGTTCAAGGAAGGGCTGGCTGAACTTGGGGTCAACGCTGTCACGTTGGAAATTGAAGCAGACACTGACCGTGTGGCCAATGCCAAAGATGTCGTGAACTACTTGCAAGGCCAGTGGAGTAAGACGTTACCAGGTTTGACCGTGACCCAAAAGTTTGTGCCATTTAAGCAACGTTTGCAAGATGGTAGCAATAAGAACTTCCAAGTGATGCTGACGCAGTGGGGTGCTGATTACGCTGAACCAACAACCTTCTTGGATTTGGCCGCCACTGACAACCCGAATAACTATAATCACAATAGCACACCGGCCTATGATGCCTTGTTAGCCAATGCTAAGGGCGTTGATGCGACTGATGATAAGCAACGGTCGGCTGATGAGTTGGGATTGGAAAAAATTATCCATGAACAAGCATTGTTGAACCCGCTTTATTATCGGGCACAAACAGAATTGGTAAATCCAAATATCAGGGGCTTCTACCACCATGCGGTAGGCGTGTCGCTTGATTTCAAGACGGCTGTGCGCCAATAAAAAATGAAAAAGAACAGGTAGCGATAATGCAACCTGTTCTTTTTTCAGGATAAGAAAAGCCATGCTAACCCAATTGTTAACATGGCTGCTGCAATCGTAATGACCGCTTTTCCTTTAAGCGGCCAAAACAATTGCGCGATACATTGCTGTATGACTCAAAAGTTATGACCCCCTTTCCTAGATTGTTTACAGTGTACAAGTTCATGCCGCTAAAATCAAATCATTTGCTTGAGATGAGTTTGTTATAATGAAAGATATCAAGTTAAAAAATGGAGGCGCGGCGTGACGAACACGCCCATGATCGATGACAAATAAAATACCGGTAATTTTTGATACAGATCCAGGGATTGATGATGCGGCGGCACTCACGGTGCTGTTAACGGATGATCGTTTTGACGTGAAATTAATCACTGCCGTTGCTGGTAACGTCTCTGTGGATAAAACAACCAAAAATGTTCTAAAATTAACCCATTTCTTTAACCGGCCAGATGTTGCGGTTGCACGTGGTGCTGAAAAGCCACTTGTGAAAGCCTATCAAGATGCCGCCAATATTCATGGTGTCGATGGTTTAGCTGGGTATCACTTTACCGAACCATCAACTAAAATCGTGTCCTTATCAGCGGTTGAAGCGATGCGGGCAACGTTGCTGGCGAGTGATGAAAAAATCACTTTGGTCGCTGTTGGCGCCTATACAAATATTGCCATGTTACTGCACAGCTATCCAGAAGTAACTGATAAAATTGCGCGCATTGTGGTGATGGGGGGCAGTTTGTCCGGTGGTAATATGACGTCTGTTGCTGAATTTAATGTTTTCACGGATCCAGATGCAGCTAAAATCGTGTTCAATAGTGGGTTGGATGTGACGATGATTGGTTTGGACGTGACGCTAAAGGCGCTGCTGACGGCTGAATCAATGGCAACACTTGCGACAATGAATAAAACGGGTGAAATGCTAACGGCGTTGTTTAATGCTTATGGGGATGGCTCCATGGCAACAGGAAAACCCATGCATGATGTGAACACGTTATTTTATTTACTTTCGCCGGAAAAGTACACAATTAAGGACTATTGGGTTGATGTGGTGACTGACGGACCAGCCATCGGGGCGACAGTGGCAGATAGCCATGCGAGAACCCATACGACCACGAATGTCCATGTGGCGACCGACATTGATGTGGCTGCCTTTAATGCGTGGTATTTATTAGAAATTGCGCAAATTAATGATGCGGCTGTGAATGCTGGAAAGCTTGAAAATTAGGCTTTTTTCAGGTATTCTAGTATTAGTTGTAATTGGCGCTTTTCGTGCTGCAAAAACTTGAAAACGGAGTAAGAAATTGACAGTCGATGAGTTTGTTTCAGCTTTGAAAAACGCTGGTATCCAGTTAACTGAAAATCAAATCCAACAATTTGAACAATACTTTGATATGTTGGTGGCCACGAATGCGCATGTGAATCTCACGGCGATCACAGAGAAAAAGGATGCGTACTTAAAACACTTCTATGATTCTTTGACGGTGGCGCAATATGAGAAAGCCCTACAGCAGACAACTGGGACGCTGATTGATGTGGGTACGGGGGCAGGTTTCCCGTCACTACCGCTTAAAATTGCCTTTCCAAACTTGCAAATTACCATGGTTGACGCGTTGCAAAAGCGTGTGAAATTCTTGCAAGATGTGGTCACAACGCTGGGCTTAACAGGCGTGACAATTGTGCATGGCCGTGCAGAAGATATTGGCCAAGACCCAAAGTATCGTGAACAATTTGACTACGCCACGGCACGGGCTGTGGCACGGACGAGTGTGCTTGCCGAATATACCTTGCCATTTGTAAAAATTGGTGGGGAATTCTTGGTGATGAAGGGTTCTGCTGCAGAGCAAGAACTAGCGGATGGCCAAAAAGCCTTAGCCACGTTAGGTGGTCAGTTACGTGAATCATTTGAATTCACACTGCCTAATGGCGATACACGCTACGTACAAATTGTTGATAAAAATAAAAAAACACCAAAGAAGTATCCACGACAAGCTGGTACCCCTAGCAAAAAACCGATTGGATAATCTTAAAAACGCTTGGCGCCGATGCGTGCCGATCGGAACAAATAATTAGTGTTGACAGAAAGGACGTCAAAACCAAATGGCACAAATAATCGCATTAGCCAACCAAAAAGGTGGCGTCGGCAAAACGACGACGAGTGTAAACTTAGGTGCAGCGCTTGCCCAGGCCGGACAACGTGTTTTACTTGTGGATATTGATGCGCAAGGGAACGCAACCAGTGGTTCAGGCATTGATAAATCAGAACTTGAACGTGATAGTTATGATGTCATCGTTGATGGTGCGCCGTTACACGAAGTGATTGTGCCAACGGATAACTATGATTTGGTGCCAGCAACGATTCAATTGTCAGGTGCTGAAATTGAACTGGCTGATACAAAAGAACGTGAATATCGCCTCAAAGCAGCACTTGCCACTGTGGCTGATGATTATGATTTCATTTTGATTGATAATCCACCAGCTTTAGGGTTACTGACGGTTAATGCTTTCACGGCAGCAGATGCAATTTTGATCCCTGTGCAAACGGAATTTTATGCCTTAGAAGGTTTGGGGCAATTGCTCAACACCATCGAACTGGTACGTCAGCAGTTTAATCCGGACTTAGATATTGCGGGTATCTTATTGACAATGTATGACGGCCGGACGAATTTAGCCAAGCAAGTTGCCGAAGAAGTGCGTAATTATTTTGTTGATAAGGTCTATGAGACCGTGATTCCACGCACAGTGCGGTTGAGTGAGGCGCCATCATATGGCCAAGCAATTATTGATTTCGATCCACGCTCAGTTGGTGCACAAGTCTATACAGAACTGGCACAGGAGGTCTTGAAGCAATATGGCAACTAAAAAAGGTGGTCTGGGAAAAGGGCTTGGTGGCTTGTTTAATGCCAACAATGTGACGGAAGAAGCTTTAGAACATACCAAGTCAGTGACAAAAAAAGCGAGTGATACTGAGCAAGTTGAACGGTTGGCATTAGATAAAATTACCCCTAATCCGTTTCAGCCACGGCATCATTTTGATGCGGCTAAGTTAAACGAACTCGCCAAGTCGATTAAGGCTTCAGGGGTTCTGACACCAATCATTGTGCGCCGTTCGGGACGCGAATACCAAATTATTGCGGGTGAACGACGGGTGCGGGCTTCAAAGTTGGCCGGCCTAACGACAATTAGCGCCATTGTTCGGACAGTTGATGACGAGACGATGGCGGCAGTGGCTTTAATTGAAAACTTGCAGCGCGATGATTTGGATGCGATTGAAGAAGCGCAAGCTTACCAAGCATTAATGACGCAACTGCAATTAACCCAAGCTCAAGTCGCTGAAAAGGTTGGTAAAGAACGGACAACTGTGGCCAATGCCGTCAGATTGTTGAATTTACCAACGTCAGTTCAAGATTTGGTGCAAGCTGGTGACCTATCAATGGGGCAAGCGCGGGCCATTTTGGGCTTGAAAGCGAAGTCACAAATTGAAAAAACCGCTGCGCTTGTTGTGGCACGACAATTAAGTGTTCGCCAAGTTGAAGCGCTCGTGAAGCAAATGAATGCGGGCGCCAGTGACAAACCAGAAAAGGTTGTGTCACCTTATGTGGTGGCCATTGCCTCACAATTAGAAGAAAAATTTGGGACAAAAGTCAAAGTCAATGCCGGTGCTAAAGGTAACGGGAAAATTGAAATTAACTATGTTTCTAACGATGATTTGAATCGCATTTTAGATTTATTAGACATTGAGGTCGAGTAATATGGTGCAACCATTAGACTACAAGTTAAATGACATTGTTGAAATGAAAAAGCCACACGCTTGCGGTGCTAATGCTTGGCGTATTACCCGCGTAGGTGCGGATATTAAGTTAAGCTGCACGCAGTGTGGCCGTGGCGTTATGATGTCACGCTTTGACTTCAATAAACGTTTAAAGAAAATTTTACACTCAGCAGATGCTGAGATGTAATGGGTTTGATTAAGAAAGGAAACGTGCTCCAAAGATGCTAACGATGACGTGGGTATCTTTGTCACATACTTAAGATATGGCACTTACTGCTGGAATCGTCGGCTTACCAAACGTCGGCAAATCAACACTTTTTAATGCAATCACTAAAGCGGGCGCTGAAATGGCGAACTATCCCTTTGCCACGATTGAACCTAACGTGGGGATGGTTGAAGTCCCAGATGATCGTTTAGCACGGATTCAAGAACTCGTGCCTGCTGATAAGATCATTCCAACAACGTTTGAATTCACTGATATTGCTGGTATTGTAAAAGGGGCTTCACAAGGTGAAGGCTTGGGTAACAAGTTCTTAGAAAATATTCGTCAAGTGAACGCCATTGTGCACGTGGTGCGTGCGTTTGATGGCGATGATATTATTCACGTTAATGGGGTAGTTAATCCATTAGACGACATTGATACCATTAACACCGAGTTGATCTTGGCTGATTTGGAAACAGTGGAAAAGCGCTACGCAAAAGTTGCGCGTGCCGCCAAAGGGCAAGATAAAGGTGCCAAAGCGGAATTTGCCGTGTTGGAAAAAATCAAGCCCGTGTTAGAAGCCGGTAAGTCAGTCCGCTCAATCACGTTTAATGATGATGAACAAAAAATCGTTAAAGGGTTATTCCTATTAACGACGAAGCCTGTCTTGTATGTTGCCAACTTAGCAGAAGACGACATGGCTGATCCAGAAGGTTCAAAGTACTTTAATGACATTAAAGCCTTTGCGGCAAGTGAAGGCGCAGATGTGATTGGTTTGTCAGCTAGTGCAGAAGAAGAAATTGCCCAATTAGCTGATGAAGATAAGGCTGAATTCTTAGAAATGGCTGGGGTCACAGAACCAGGCTTGAACAAGTTGATTCGGGCTGCCTATCATTTGTTGGACTTGCGGACATTCTTTACTGCTGGTGGTAAGGAAACACGCGCATGGACGTTTAAAGCAGGGATGAAGGCACCACAAACTGCGGGTGTAATCCATTCCGATTTTGAACGTGGCTTTATTCGTGCCGAAACAATCGCTTTTGATGACCTGGATGCTTTGGGTTCAGTTACAGCGGTGAAAGAAGCGGGTAAGTTGCGTTCAGAAGGTAAAGAATATGTTGTCAATGATGGCGACATTATCGAATTTAGATTTAACGTGTAAGCATCACGGCCTGATGTGATGAAGCGGTGAGATGCCGCGTACATAATTGCCGGAGGAAGCAAAAATGTCAGAAGAAAAACAGCGACTAACGAAAAAAAATGAAGATTTTATATTTCACTTTAAAAAGCTATTGGCCCAAAACGGCCAATTGTCGCCTGAAAAAATTGAATCAGTGACAAATGAAGTCACTGAAAAATTACTTGAAGCACAACGAACTGGGACAACGGCTGCGCAATTGTATGGGACACCTACACAAGCGGTGGCACAGTTCCTTGATCCAAAGCAAACAGCGCGCAAGTTGCATGAGTATAAGTTCTGGGAATTAGCACTTGATACGTCAATGGCAATTTTGATGTTATTTGCTGGTGTTTTTGGATTGTCATTATTCTTTTCAAAGCAAGCAGGTGGTCAAGGTGCCGGTATTGTCTCACTCTTGTTGATTGCGTTCTTGGGTGGCTCACTTTATACGGCGGTTGTGTTGAAGTTAACGCCTAATTCAAAAGCACAAACAGCGGAACCAAGATCACGACGTTGGTTGTATCTTGGACTAGCGTTGGTGGCTTGGGTTGTTGGCTTCATCGTCCTTGGTTTGTTACCACCAGTGATTAATCCAACTTTGCCACCAGTGGCTTACATCGTTGTTGCGGCTGGGGCTTATGGTGTTTTCCGTTGGAATCGACAACAAGCTGGCCTAAAGGGTGGCGGCTTCTTAGCCATCAGCCTATTGTCTCAGCAAGCCCGTTTAGAGGCTGCCCAAACTAAGAAGTAGAAGGAGCCGAAGATGAAGATTTTAGTTGTCGACGATGATATTGAAATTGCTGAATTACTTGAAATTTATCTCAAAAATGAAGGCTATGAACCTATCATGGCAACTGATGGTAAAGAAGCACTTTCAAAGCTCAATACCAATCCGGATATTGCGTTGATGATTCTGGATGTCATGATGCCAAATATGAATGGTTTGGAAGTGGTCAAGACAGTCCGTAAAGATAGTCGAATCCCAATTTTGATGTTATCTGCCAAATCAGGGGATATGGATAAGATTCAAGGTTTGATTACTGGCGCTGATGATTATGTGACGAAGCCATTTAATCCGTTGGAAGTGATGGCCCGTGTTCGATCACTTTTGCGTCGTGCGGAAAATGCGGTGCAAGATCAAACACCGGATGTCTTAGATATTGGGTCATTGATCATTAATAAAGATAGCCACGAAGTGAAGACATCTGATGGCGATTTGGTGAATTTAACAGCGTTAGAATTTGGTATTTTGTATCTTTTGGCGTCACACCCAAATCGTGTCTTTTCAGCAGATGATATTTTTGAACGCGTTTGGCAACAAGAATCAGTTGTGTCGGCAAAAACGGTCATGGTTCACGTGTCCCACTTACGTGATAAGATTGAAGAAGCAACGAACGGAGATCAAGTTATTCAAACCGTTTGGGGCGTTGGCTATAAGATTGAAGTAAATTAATGAAAAAATTGGCGTTGTTTTTAAAGCACAATCGCACAAAACTCTATTATGCGGTAGTGACAACTTTGTTACTACTGCTTTTTAGTTGGTCAATTTTTGCGGCGGCAATGCTGATGCAAGGTGATTTACAAAGTGCCCCAACGATCTGGCAATGGGGGACGTGGTCATTGATTGGTGTTGGTGATGTCGTGATTATCATTTGGCAATATGTGCGAATGCGACAAGTCGAAAGTCTCACACGCCTGATTCATGATATGCAGCAAATTGCGAGTGAAAATTCAGATCGCTTGATTGATTGGCAAGCTATGTATGCGCCAAAAACCCAAGCATTAATTGATGTGACCAATACCATTGCCAAACAAACACAAAAAATTCGTGAAGAGGAACGAGAAAGTGAACGTTCTAAAGACGAAATGATTACGAATATTTCGCATGATTTAAGAACACCACTGACAGCCATTATCGGGTATCTCGGTTTAGTTGAAATGAATGGTAAGCAATTAAGTGAAGCCGATCGCGCCAAATACATCCACACCGCCTATAGCAAATCCAATCAGATGAAAGTGTTAGTGGAAGATTTGTTTGAATTTTCCAAGACACAGGCGCATGATGCCGTGTTGAACTTGACGACTTTAAGCTTGAGTGACTTATTTGCGCAGTTAATTGCCAGTTATGAAATTGAAGCACAAGAACATAACGTGGCGCTAACACAAATTGTGAAACCGGAGTTAATCGTTTTAGAAGCAGACTCCGATAAATTGGCACGCGCATTGATGAATTTAATCAGTAACGCCTTTAAGTATGGGGATGGCGCAACATTTATCAAATTGACGGCACAAGTTAAAGGTACTGATGTGGAAATTCGTGTTATTAATGATGGTATCAAAATTCCAAGTGAGGCGCTAACCGATATTTTTGATCGTTTCTACCGTGTTGAAAGTTCACGGAATAGTCAAACGGGTGGAACGGGACTTGGCTTAGCCATTGTAAAAGGCATTATTGCACAACACCATGGGCAAGTGCGGGCCACATCAGATGATGAACTCACAACTTTTATCGTGACATTGCCTTTACGACAAACGGATATGACCACAGCGTCACCGGAAGTATAGCAACAGGTCTATTGGCCTGTTTTTTTATTTGGCTAAAAATAATGATTAACTATTTCCAAAATGGCAAAAGTGTGTTATTATATTGGTATAGACCAAAGTGGTATAGACCAATAAGGAGAGTATGATGCGGATTATTAAAGTAAACAATCCAGATGTTGGCGCACAGCGTGCGTTTGAAATTTATGAAGACGCACTTGCCAAGGGCACGCAGGTACTTGGCTTAGCAACCGGCGCCACGCCTATTAAATTATACGAAAAGTTTGTGGATAGTTCACTGGACTTTTCCGATTTGACAGCAATTAATCTTGATGAGTACGTGGGCTTGACGCCACAAGACCCACAAAGTTACCATTATTTTATGCAGCAACACTTGTTTCAATACAAGCCGTTCAAGCAAACTTTTATCCCAGATGGTGCCAGTGATGATATTGAACAAGCCGCTAAGGCTTATGATGACATCATTGCGCAACATCCCATTGATTTACAATTATTAGGTTTAGGGCAAAATGGCCATATTGGCTTTAATGAACCTGGGACGCCGTTTAATTCAACGACGCACGTGGTGAATCTAACTGAATCCACAATCGCTGCTAATGCGCGGTTCTTTGATAATCCGGCATCAGTGCCGACGCAAGCCATTTCAATGGGCATTGCGTCAGTCATGTCGGCTAAAAAGATTCTCTTGCTAGCCTTTGGAGAAGCTAAGGCAGCGGCCGTGGCAGCAATGGTTAATGGTCCAGTGACTGAGGCTTTGCCGGCATCAATTCTACAAGAACATGCCGATGTGACCATTATCATTGATGACGCAGCGGCATCAAAATTGTGATAAAATAAAATTGTAAGCGCTTAACAAATTTTAAGGAGGAAATGCGCCGCCATCTTATTTTGATGGGGACGCTTGGCTAACGCTATGGCACACATCACACTTGATACAAAAAACATCGAAAATTTCGTCGGCGAACACGAATTTTCTGAAATGCAACCATTAATTACGATGGCGGATCAACAACTACGCAATCGGACGGGTGCAGGCGCTGAATATTCGGATTGGCTCACATTGCCAACGGATTATGACAAGGCAGAATTTGCGCGGATTAAAGCAGCCGCAAAACGCATTCAAAGCGAGTCAAAGATTCTTGTTGTCATTGGTATTGGTGGCTCATATCTTGGGGCTAAGATGGCAGTGGATTTCTTGAATCCAATGTTTAACAATGAATTACCAGATGACCAACGTCAAGGTGTCAAGATTTACTTTGCCGGTAACTCAACGTCAGCCGCATACCTTAACGATTTGGTACGTGTTATTGGGGACCAAGACTTCTCAGTGAATGTGATTTCAAAGTCTGGGACAACAACAGAACCTTCAATTGCCTTCCGTGTGTTCAAGCAATTACTTGAAAAGAAGTATGGTGCTGAGGCTGCTAAGCAACGTATTTATGCCACGACTGATGCCAATCGTGGGGCACTGCATGACGAAGCTGTGGCAGCTGGCTATGAAACTTTCACGATTCCAGATGGTGTCGGTGGGCGTTTCTCAGTCTTGACGGCTGTTGGGCTATTGCCAATTGCTGCTAGCGGTGCTGACATTGATCCATTGATGGCGGGGGCCAAGGATGCGCAAGAGGCTTACTCAGATGCTGATTTGAATAAAAACGCGGCTTATAAGTATGCCGCTGCCCGTCGTATTTTGTATGATAAGGGTTATACAACAGAACTTTTAATTAACTGGGAACCTTCAATGCAATATCTATCTGAATGGTGGAAGCAATTGATGGGTGAATCAGAAGGTAAGAACCAAAAGGGTATTTATCCCTCATCAGCCAATTATTCAACTGACTTACATTCACTTGGTCAATATATTCAAGAAGGTCGTCGTGACTTGTTTGAAACAGTTATTAAGCTTGATAATCCGGTTTCAAATTTGGATTTGCCACGCGAAGCAGATAACAATGATGGCTTGCAATATCTTGAAGGCATTACCATTGATGACGTTAACACAAAGGCGTCACAAGGCGTTATCTTAGCGCATGTCGATGGTGGTGTGCCTAACTTGGCTGTGCACTTACCTGCACAAGACGCCTACACGTTGGGCTACATGATTTACTTCTTTGAACTAGCAGTGGGCGCATCAGGTTATCTATTTGGCATTAATCCATTTAACCAACCTGGCGTTGAAGCCTATAAGACAGCCATGTTTGCCTTACTGGGTAAGCCAGGCTATGAAGCAGAAACGCAAGCATTCCGTGCGCGTTTAGGTGAATAATGATTTAAGCACTCAAGGATTGAGTGCTTTTTTTGTGAGCAAATATCGGTGTCTGCGTATCATAATGATGTGACAGAGGGAGTAATATGGAGACTATTTTAGAAGCAGCCATTGCAAACCATGCCAATGATATTTATCTATTACCACTTTCCGAAACGCACTATAGCGTTAAATTTCATATTGATGGCCGTGCGACACAGCATGTCACATTGACTACGGTTGCTGCCCAACAGATGATTGCTGCGGTGAAATATCGTGCCAAGATGAACATCTCTGAGCGTCGGCGCCCGCAACTTGGGCGGTTTAGCCACAAGGATATTTGGATTCGTGTCTCGACAGTCGGTGACTTTCTCAATCGCGAAACCTTGGTATTACGACTGATTTATCAAAAAGGTCAGCGACAGAACTGGTTAGCAGCAACGCAATTTGAACAGCTTTATCAGCATATGCCGAGTGCCGGCTTGTTTTTAATTGCTGGTCCAACTGGGTCCGGCAAAACTACAACACTCTATCGGCTACTTGAACGGCTAGCAGAGGATAAGTTAGTCCTAACCATTGAGGATCCAGTTGAGATTCAGCAATCAAAATTTGTGCAACTACAAGTCAATGACGATGCGGGTATCCATTATGATGATCTCATCAAAGTGGCCTTACGGCATCGACCGGAAATTTTATTGGTTGGTGAAATTAGAGATCAATTAACAGCTGCGGCCGTAGTCAGAGCTGCCTTAAGTGGGCACTTGGTATTGAGTACGATTCATGCCATGTCGGCACGTGACGTTATTTTACGCCTACGCGACTTAGGCGTTGAACCGGCACAATTAGCGGTTGCTTTAACAGATGTCGTTTACCAGCGACTGGTCACGACCACGCAGCAACAACAGGCGGCAATTATTGATCATTTAGGCAGTGATGATATTGCGCGCGTACTACAAGGACAAACAGTCCCAAAGTTTTCAAGTCAGTGGCAGGAGGTATTAGCACATGCATTGGCGACCAATAAAATTTCCAAAGCACATTATTACCACTTCACGCAACTTTAAACGTCAGCATCAAGTGTTGTTTTTTCAAGAGCTTGGCGAGCTATTACAGTCAGGCTATAGTATTGCGCATAGTTTAGATATTCTTGCTGCTGCGCACACACCATGGACAACTTGGTTAGCAACTGTCAATGCGCGTTTAAATCAAGGGGTGCCGTTGCACGTTGTGTTAGATCAAACCGTTTCACAAGCCATTTTGTTACAAATTAAGCTGGCGGATCAGCATGGTAATTTGTCTGAAACGTTGGTCACAATTGGTCGGCATCTAGCCAAAGTGCAACAACAGCAACAAAAAATTAAGCAAGTATTGCAATATCCAATCGTTTTAATTGGATTGCTGGGACTGATGCTGATTGGTATGAAGCTTTTTTTATATCCGATTCTACAACAGTGGCAAGATACAGCAGTGTTAGATTCGGGTGAAACACAGCAGGTGATGTGGTATGTCATCGGCATGATTGTCGTGGCGTTGTGTTTTGGTATCTGGCATTGGCGTCGGTTGCCGGCACGTCAGCGATTGAAAATGCTATCACGATTATGGTTGATTGGACCAATTGTGAAAACAATTGTGACTTATCAAGTCGCGCAACAACTGGCGGTGTTACTGGCTAATGGTTTGACGGTACCAGAAATTTTAGCAGAAATGTGTGGTATTCAGGGTCAGAAAAATCAGCAGTTGGCGATTCTATTAGCTGAAGATGCACATATAGCCTTACAATCAGGCTGTACGTTATCTGAATATATTCTTAAACAACCTTACTTTAATCGGGCATTAGCAGGCTATTTTGTTCGTGGTCACGAACCCAAACGCCTCGCAGGTTATCTCGCGTATTATGCCAAGTTACAGTATCATCAAGTGATGCAACGGACGAATCGGTTGATTGACATGTTGCAACCTATCTTTTTTGGCGTGATCGGCATTGCTATCATTGCGGTCTATTTGTCGATGTTGTTACCCATGTACCAAACGATTGGCGGTTTATATCAATGACATTTTTTAAACGTAAGCATCCAGGATTTACATTAATTGAAACAGCAATTGTTCTTTTTATCATCAGTTTACTCATGTTACTGATCTTGCCCAATTTAAATACGCAACGTAAAAAAGCGGTTGCAACTCATGCAACCGCAATGGTATCAACCGTGCAATCGCAAATTGATTTATATATTAACGAGCATCCGGATGATAAAATTATGACGTATTCAGACTTAGTAGCTGCAGGTTATTTATCGCCTAAGCAAGTTCAAAAGGCGAAAGAACTACATATCAGCCTTGATAATAATGAAGCACATCAGTAAAGGCTATACCTTACTCGAATCACTGGTTGTACTCGGGATTGTGGCTGGTTTATTTTTAATCAGTAGCCGGATGCCAGTGTCAGCACCAAATATGTCACAATGGTCTGCGACGTTCAAATCAAGTTGGCAACAAGAACGGATATCGGCGCAAACACAGCAATGTCGGCGGACGGTTCGCTTTCGAGAAAATGGCATTGTTTTTAATCATACGCAACTGGCCTATCCCAAAGGGTATCATCACGACAAGACACAGACAATCCAAATTTTACCAACAGGTTATGTTGCCCCGACGACAGTGACGCTCAGTAATGGTCAGCATGTGATCAAAATTATTTTTAGTTTAGGAGGTGGGGCGTATCGTATTACACAGTCGTAGATCAGCCTTTATTCTTGGCGAAGCTTTAGTCACCTTTGGCTTATTAAATGGGTTACTTTTATTAGAATATGAACAAGTAACTCAATATAAACAACAGGTACAACGTTTAGAAAAACGGTATCAAGTGGCCCAACAAGAACGCTTAGCGGCGATGAAAGCATGGCACACCTATGATCAACCGTAAATTACCGGCGTTTACCATATTGGAAACATTGATTGCGTTGGGCGTAACTGGTTTGTTATTTGTCACGATTCAATTACTGTTACCTTGTTTTCGTGTGTCGCATGAACCGCCTTTAGATATGGCGTTACGTGCAGCTTCTACCAAATCACGACACAAAAATACGCGTTAAAGGGGATTTTGCCACATGAATTACAGCTGATGAGTCATGATGGCAAAAAAATGACACTCAGTATTGTTAAAAATCGCCTGCAATTGTCGGGTGAGGGCGCCGGCCAAGTTATTTTTATTTCCGAGGTAACAGCATTTCATGTTAAAGATTATGCAGCATATGTACAACTTGAATTATCAGGACAACAGCATCAGCAAGCAACAGAAGTTCTCTACCTACTGCGTGCGCAGATGGGTGATTAAGCGTCAACGCGGGGAGGTTTTTGGCTCAGCGTTGATTATTTTGGCGCTCCTTGGCAGCCTAATGGTGTTACAAAACGTTGCCTGGCATGCGCAATTACAAACGCGTCAACAATTAACGGTGATGGCACAGTTGGACACGATCCAATTTAAGGCAAGTATCCTGTATGCTAAAACACAGCAAACCACGTTTAATTTAGCAGGCGCTAGCGTAACCGTTCAAGATGATAACCTTCGTATTCGCTTGGGGCAAACAATCTATACACGGTCGTTGCTCAGGCACGCGCCTTGAAAACCTTATCAAAACACGTTAAAATAGGGCTATGACACAAGATAAAATAGCACAATATTTCGATGATTTAACAACAAACTCACAGGCCTTAGCCAAGGATGCCGACACCAGTCTCACAGATGCGTTGATTGAACTTTTAGAAGATGTCGCAAACGGGCAAGTAGCCATTGAAGATGGTAAGCCAACCCCAGCAGTTGCTGAACAGATTGAAAAGTTTATTGCAGCGTTTGACTGGCGCAGTATGTCGCCAGCTGATCTCCGAAAGACGTTGCAATTAGCAATCTTAAAAGTAACTCGGGATGACCATACGCAGGCTAATTTCCAAATTACACCTGACGGTATTGGTTATTTGTTGGCTGATTTTTTGTTGCAAACGGCAGACCTTAAATCAGGGGATACAATTCTGGACATGACAGTTGGTGCTGGGAACTTATTGCAGACCGTCAATGACGTCTTGAAAATGAATGACCTAGATGTTAAGCGTATTGGAATTGATAACGATGAGACACAATTGGCCTTGGCAACGGCGGTTGATCAGTTATTGACTAAAGGGACAACGACTTTTTATGAGTCAGATGTTGTCGCATTGACTGAAATGCCAAAGGCCAAGGCTGTTATCGCTGACTTACCAGTTGGTTATTATCCATTAGAGCCAGCAGAAAGTTATCAAACACGTAACCAAGATGACCGCTCATTTGTTCACCATTTGTTGATTGAAAAAAGCTTGGAATTTGCAACTGATGATGGCTGGGTCTACTTGATTGTACCGGCCAATGTCATGATGGGCGACCAAGCAAAAGATCTGTTGAAATTTTTGACACAAAAAGCACAGCTTAAAGCATTTTTGCAATTACCAGCAGCCTTCTTCAAAGACCCAAGCGCTGCCAAGGCGATTCTTGTACTTCGTAAACATGGGGCAGGCAGTCATGGCGAAGTGTTAATGGGGCAATACCCACCACTAAAAGATATTGAAGCGCTACAGAAGTTTTTGCAAGATATCAAAGCTTGGGTTAAACTGGATAAAGAGCAGAACAAAGCCTGATGTTGTGACAATGCACTAAATATTAGAGTGTTTACATAACGAAACACTACCATATCTGATATTTTAAACATGTCGCGGATCAGTACACGTTTAAGAAAGACAGGTAGAAATTTAATCATGGCTAAAACAATGGCTGTAAATGCTGGTAGTTCTTCATTGAAATTTCAATTATTAGAAATGCCGGCAGAACAGGTACTTGCACAAGGATTGATCGAGCGGATTGGCATGGATGATGCCATTGTGACGATTAAGTACGACGCCAAAGCGATGAATCAAGGCGGACGCTTGGACGATCAGTCGGTGGATGACAGCAATATTACAATTTCGAAAGATGGGCAAACACGAAAATATGAAACTGTTTTGCCAATCAAAGATCATCAACAAGCCATCAACTTTATGCTACAAAAATTAACTGATTTGGGCATTATCGTTGATTTCAATGAAATTACTGGTGTTGGACACCGTGTCGTGGCAGGTGGTGAGTGGTTTAATCATTCTGTTAAAGTGACAAAGGCGGTCTTGGAAAAGATTGATCGTCTAGCGGATTATGCCCCTTTGCACAATCCGGCGAATGCTATGGGCATTCGGGCCTTTCAAAAGTTATTACCAGATGCTGTTTCAGTTGCTGTGTTTGATACTTCTTTTTATCAAACGATGCCTGAAGAAAATTATTTATATGCGATACCGTATCAGTATTACACACGTTATGGTGCGCGTAAATACGGTGCGCACGGCACATCGCATCGCTATGTTGCCAATCGCGCGGCTGACATGTTACGACAACCGCTTAAAGATTTGAAAGTCATCACGATGCACTTAGGTGCTGGCGATTCCATTACGGCAGTGAAAGATGGGAAAGCATTGGATACGTCAATGGGCTTCACGCCACTAGCTGGTGTGGCGATGGCTACGCGGGCTGGGGATGTCGATACGTCGTTGATTTACTATATTCAAGAACGTGAAGGTCTAACAAACGACCAGATGTTGAACATCTTAAATAAAAAGTCTGGCTTGTTAGGATTATCAACGATTTCGTCTGATATGCGCGACTTATTGGCAGTTTACGATACCAATGACCACGCACGATTAGCGATTAAAGTATTCGTGAATCGCATTGTCAAATATGTTGGTCAATATATTGCCGAAATGGGTGGTGTTGATGCCTTAGTCTTTACTGCGGGTATTGGTGAAAATTCAGCCCCAATTCGTCAAATGATTGCCGATAAGTTAGCCTATTTCGGGGTGGCTTTGGATGAAGCGGCCAACCAAAAACGCGGCGAAGAAATTGATATTTCTGCCAAAGATGCTCGGGTTAAAACGTTGGTTATTCCGACGAACGAAGAATTAATGATTGCGCGCGATGTGGAGTTATTCAAGTAATCTCCTTTTAATCTTTCGTCAAACGAAATATGATAGAATAAAATAAGTCGACTAGTGTGTCAGCACGCTAGTCGCTTTAATATTGAAGACATTTTTAGAAGGTGAATTATGGAATCGAGAAAAGAACGGCATCAGCACGAAATTCAAGCTGCTGAAGCACTTGATGCGGCGCAAAATAAGGCATCGTATGATCCCAAAAATCCATTTAATGACGTATATGGTAATGGGCCTCGCCGTAAAAAGCGTGGACCAGTGAAACGATTCGTAGCGATGTTGGCGTTGCTTTTGATTCTATTAGGCGTTGCGTTTGCCCTTAAAGCATTGTTTACGGATAAGTACGCGGCCTTAGATCCTAAAGATACAACGTTTATTACAGTCAAAATTCCGGCAGGCGCGACGGCGTTGCAGATGGGACAAACGTTACAAGATAAAAAGGTAATTACTGACGGCAAGGTATTCTATAAGTACGCTATGTCACAAGGGGCAGAAAAGCTACAAGCAGGGACGTACCGTTTGTCACCAGCCCAACCGATGCAACTCATTTTTAATCAAATGGCGGCTGGCCCATCATCAGCACCAATATTGCCAAAGGGTTATGGTTATGTGAGTGTTGGGCAAACACCAGATGAAGTTGCGGTGAATTTAGCTGATCAGGTGAAATCTGTTTCAGTCCAAGACATCTTGACAGCGTTTAATGACAAGCAATTAATCAACAAGATGTACCAAAAATACCCTGACTTACTACGCGGTGTGAAGCAATCAAGTACGAAGGATGCCAAGTTATTAGATTATGTGTATCCGCAAGCCTTTGACTTAAGACAAGCCAAGACAGCTGATGATATTGTTGGCGTTTTGCTTGAAACATCGAATAAGACAATGACGCCTTACTATAAGACCTTACGGGCCAATGGTATGGCAACACCAAACGTCATGGCGCTTATTGCAACATCAGGTAAGGGTGAATTCGAACGACGCTTAGCTTTCATTAATAAGATTGCCCCTTATGCACAGCAATTGGCTAAGCAATATGGTATTTTGGCTTCAATCTCAATTGCCCAAGCAGCCCATGAATCCAACTGGGATAATTCAAAATTGTCGTCAAAGTATAATAACTTTTACGGCGTTAAGACACAGGATACGACGCCTGGCAAGTCAGTGGTCTTGGATACAACTGAATATGTCGACGGTAAGCCACAAACTGAACAAGCACGTTTTGCAGTGTATGATAGTTGGAAAGACAGTATGAAGGAACATGCGGAAACAATTGTTAACGGTAATACTTGGAATCCAGATCAGTTTAAAGACGTCTTAGCAGCAAAAAATTATAAAGAAGCAGCAAAAGCCTTGTATGAAGATCATTATGCGACAGACATCAACTATACAAAATTGTTGATTAATTTGATTGAAACATGGAATTTACAACGCTTTGATAAGTAAAACTACCAAAATTTTGGTAGTTTTATTTTTTTTGAGATGATGACGATTTATCGCAATAACGTCATATTCATTGATGGATGCTTGATAAAACGGTAATATTCGGATAGTTATTATGATAATTACGTGTGAAAATGTTGAAAAATAAATAAAAAAATGAAAACGTTTACAAAAAGTAACAAAAAGACTTGTGTAAACGTTTTCATTCGTGTAAAATAGTTCTAGTAAATATGTTATGCAATCAATGCATGATCAGAAATAAGGAGCGATTTAAAAAATGAATGCAGCACTTTTGTTGGCGCTTGTGCCAGCACTAGCATGGGGCTCAGTTGGCCTTGTTAATACTAAAATGGGTGGCTCAGCCGGTCAACAAACACTGGGAATGACTTTTGGTGCGTTGATCTTTGGTTTGGCCACAATGTTTTTCTACGTGATGCCAAACCACGCTTACTTGGGGTCACAAATTTGGATCGTTGGGATTCTTTCTGGTTTGGTTTGGGCAGTTGGAACTGCCGGCCAATTCTTAGCAATTAAGGATTTGGGTGTGTCACTTGCCATTCCGTTGTCAACTGCGGGTCAAATTGTTAGCAACGCTTTGATGGCCGCTGTGGTCCTTGGCGACTGGAAGACAGGTAAGATGTGGGCGATTGGTATTATCTCAATCGTTGCCGTGGTGATCGGGGCAACTTTGATTTCTGCCCGTGATAAGGCACAAAAGTCAGACGTTGCAGCGCAACAAGCCGCAACAAAGAGCATGACCAAAGGGTTGGTTTATCTGGTTATTTCAACTGCTGGTTATATGTTCTACTTCGTTTTGCCAAACTTCTTGAACAAAATTGGTTACATTTCAGATGCGATCAAGGCAAAGAATAACGGTGTTGACTATATGACAGCAATCGTTGGCCCACAAGCCATCGGTCAAGTTATCGGTGCTTTCTTGATTGTGATCTTTGTTTTGAAAGAAGCAGATCAAATGTTTGAAAAGCCAACTTGGAAGAATATTTTGACTGGTTTGGTTTGGGCAACAGGTAACATCTTTATGTTCATCTCAGCCGCTAACCCAGCCGTTGGGCAAACAATTGCCACAACGTTCTCACAACTTGGTATCATTGTTGCAACATTCGGTGGTATCTACTTGCTTGGTGAAAAGAAGTCAAGCTACCAAATGAAGATGATTATTGTCGGTACAATTCTTGTTGTCATCGGTGCAATCATCATCGGCAATATCAACCAATTTGCATAAGATACTTAAAAACCAGCTGCGTCTGGTTTTTTTTGATCAAAAAAAAAGACTAGCGACATGTTGTCGTTAGTCTTTTGAGTGATTACTTTTCAACTTTTAGAATTTCAACTTCAATACTGTCACCACTTGGCAATGGCACAGCAACTTTGTCGCCAACCTTTTTACCAAGTAAGGCCACAGCCATAGCTGATTCGTTTGAAATCTTACCAGCAAGTGGATCTGATTCTGTTGACCCAACAATCGCATATGTTTCAGGTTCTTCGTCGGGTAATTCCTTGAAGGTTACTGTCTTACCGAGTGATACTTCATCAGAAGCCGTAGCATTTGGATCGATGATTTGAGCATTTTCAATCATCTTCTTCAAAGTTAAGATACGACCTTCAACGAAGGCTTGTTCATCTTTGGCAGATTGATATTCAGAGTTTTCAGACAAGTCACCGTATGAACGGGCGATTTGGATACGATTGGTAATTTCAGGACGTTGATTTGAGATGAGATCTTCCAATTCAGCTTGTAGCTTTTCACGACCCTCAGCTGTCATTGGAAATACTTTTTCTTCTGACATAAAAAATAATTCCTTTCAATTTTGCTTATTATCGCAAATAATAAGCAAAATGAGCATATCATGCAGGCTTTGAACTTGCAAGCTTTTTTTGCCGGGCAAATGAGAAAATAAGCCCAAGTAGTGCGACACTAGAAATGGCAACGCCTAGCCACCAAAGTGGCGGCGTATAGCGCCAAGTGACGATATGCCGACCAGGGGTTGTTTTAATGGCAATAAAGTAATCAGCCACTAGCGCGGGTTTAACGGGTTGACCATCAAGGGTAATGTGCCAACCTGGCGCTTTTGGAATGGTGGTCATGATTAAGGGTTGGTCGGCTGTTGTCGTGATAGTACCGGTTAATTGACGTGGACTAGATGCCGTGATGTGTAATGGTTGCTTGGCCAATGTGGCAGCTTGTTGCTGGAATAGGTTTTGATCAATATGGTATAAGGTCACGTTATTGAGCACTAAAAACTTCGTTTGTTTAAATCGAATAGTGACGGTTTTTGGTTGTGATTTAGCGTTAGCGGCGAGGTTAATCACAATCGTATGACGATAGGAGCTGAATTGTTTAATCACTTGACCATTGAGCAGCAAATCGAAATCTTTGATTTGCAGGCCGCTACCAATTGTTAGATAGTAACTGTCATTGGTTGTTGGCGTGAATTGCAAATCTAAGCTGGCAGGTCGCGTGGGATCTTTTTTGGTAATGACGGCGTCGGTAATGATCGTTGGTGGCGTCGTGATGTTATGGCCAATAACCTGATTAAAATTAGCAACTTGCAAAGGCGATGTTGTTGCCCCAGTCAAGTTTTGCCATAAATTGGCTTGGTTTTGCATTGGATTATTGGTGAGTAATTTTGTTGAAAGCGCTGCGTTGTTTGCTGCAAAGGCAACTGGCAGGGCGTAGGAATTTTGCCACACAGCGGTTGTCTGATTGCGCGCTTTTAGATGGTAAAAACTAGTATCTGGCCGGTGGCCAATCCGCAAGTTTTGTGGATCACCAGGTTGTCCTGGCGTTTGTGCACTCGGGGTAATGACGTATTTCATGCCTAACAAAGCATCCGATAATAGGCTACCGTTACTATAGTTGACGAAATTATCCCCATCTGGCTGACCAAAATAGCCAAAGAACGTTGGCGTTGATTTTGAGATGGATGAACTGAAATGGGCGCCACTATTATAGTTGAACATCATGGCATCCCCGCGCGTGCGTTGAAAGGTTTGGGCGACACGATACCAAGTTTTGTCTTGCTTTAGGGTTTTATCGGCGCCCTGTAGGGATTGAATGGCGCGTTGATATTCGGTATTTGTTAAATAAGAAAAATGATTAAGCGTTGCATAGACATTGACAGTGAGGCTGCCAAGGGTTACCAAAAATAAGAGGGGCAAGCGCAGACGGTCAGATGATTGGAAGAGCAATAGGGCTAGCGTGATTAAGAAGAGCCCGGCAAAAATGGCGATGGTGCGGTGGTTGATATAAGAAACGTGCTGATTTGACATCAGTGCGTAACTGACAATTGCCATCATGACAGCGAGGTATCCAACGACTGTGACGGCTTGCGGTTGCCAAGTTGGTTGCCATGAGAGCGCTGCAAGATAAATAATGAAAAAACTAATAATGAAACTAAACCGGTAAGGATACCACACAGGGTACTGGAACCCGTGAAAGAGTAACGTCAACGGCGCCCAGGTTGTGGCCACGATTAAGAAGACGATAATGATAAAACCGCCGACTTTCACGCGCCAGTGCCATAAGTTGGTTGTTAAAAAGGTAATAAAAGTAATCAACACGAAGGCTGACACATAAAAGTTTGCTAAACCGGTCTGCATTTGATCAAAATCAAAGCTGCCAGGCATGAGTTTAAAAACAAGCTGTAGTGGATTGTTATCAAATCGCCAAGTCAGTGGTGAGTTATACTGCGATTTACCGATGCGTAATTGATAAATCGTGGGTAAGAGTAACCAGGCGCTTAGGGCACCAGCCGTTAAGCTCCCGTAAACAAAGCGTTTAAAAATTTGCCAGCGCGGCTGAACTTGTTGTGGCCAAGTGAGGCGCCAGAAAAAATAAAGGACAAGGAAAATAGCAATCATGTAACCAATATAGTAGTTACAAATAATGGTGGCGCCTAACAGTAGTGCATAACGCCACCAAGTGGCTTGTACAAATAGGCGTTCAAGCTGGAGAATAACCAGTGGCAACAAAATCGCTGCGTCCAGCCAAAGGAGATTTAAATCATTGGCCACAAACCAACCAGACAGGGCATAGTTGACGGCAAAAAGCGGCACGTAATAGCCTCGTTGTAGGTTTAAGCGCGCTAGCAAGTAGGCCATGGTGAGGCCAGCGGCGCCAAATTTCAGAACGGTGACGCCTAAAATGGCTGCCGGTAAGTTGATGTTGGGGACGACTAAAAAAATGAGATTAAAAGGGCTCATTAAACAATAAGCCCATTCACTAATCATATCGCCACCAAGGCCGTTACTAAATGAATAAAAGAAGCTGCTTGGATGGGCCAAAAAAACCGTTTTAAAGGCAGCAAATTGGTCAATATATTGTTGTCCCAGATCAACCGTTAAGATGGAGTTCGTACCAAAAGGTGCCATCCCGCGATAAGCATAATAAGTCAGCATGATCACGGCCGGGAACCAAAAACTTAACGCGATTGGGGAAATAAAAAATCGTTTAATCGTCATATTACTAATATACCAAATTATCGGGATATTTTTAGCGCAAAAACTGGATTTGTGGTAATCTAGTTTAAGTAGTTTATTGTTAAATTGGGGATAAATATGCAACGAAATCCGTATTTAGAAGATCGGGATAAAAAAAATAGCGTCAGTGCTAACTTGCCAGTACGCTTAAATATATTATTAGGCATTGCGCTAACGTTGATGATTGCCTTAGTCATCCAGTTAGCGTTTTTAACGATTCAACAAGGGTCCTACTACCAAGGCGAAGTCAATCGTAGTGATGAAACGATTGAAAAAGGTAACGTTCCGCGTGGGATGTTTTACGATTCAACCGGCCGCGTGATTGTTGGTAATAAAGCACAAGCGGCGATTACCTTTACTCGTGGGACGTCCGTTACAGCAGCGAGTATGCGGCAAACTGCTATTAAGTTGAGCCGATTTTTAACGGTTGATACGCAACGTTTGAGCGAGCGTGCCAAAGCGGAATTTTACTTGGCTGATGACAAACAAAGTCAAAAGGTTGCCAAGCAAGTCACAAAGGCAAATGCTAAAAAAGGGGCAACCCTGACACCTGCTGAAGTGAATAATTTGATGGTTAATTACGTCCTCACCCATCATTTGACGGATAATGTGGATGATAACGCTGCGATGATTTTCCAACGGATGAGTGGGGCTTACACATTGTCGACCACCTTCATTAAAGAATCTGACGTGTCAAATCAGGAATTAGCCGAAATTGGTGAACGTCTGAGTGAGTTCCCAGGGGTTAAATTAGGTACGAGTTGGACGCGTCAATACCCAGAAGGGGATGCCTTTAAAGCGCTTGTTGGGACAGTGACGAATGAAGCAACTGGTTTGCCAGAAAACCGCTTGCATACTTTGCTAGCGCAAGGTTATTCACAAAATGAACCAGTAGGTAATTCAAGTCTTGAGATGGATTATGAATCGATCTTGAAAGGATCAGCCTCTCAGACGTTGGTCACGACAAATAGTGATGGCCAAGTGAAGTCGTCACAAGTTAAATATAATGGGCAAGCTGGGGATAACATTAAGCTGACAATTAATGCACGTTTCCAAAGTGAAGTCCAAAAGATTTTGGAAGATAACCTACCAGGCGGTGATGTGCAAGGTGCTTACGCCACAGTAATTAATCCCTATACTGGTGGGATTTACGCCATGGCCGGGGTTGATCGTGATGCCGCGACAGGTAAGAAAACAGCCAATCCCCTGGGGAACATTAATCGTGGAATTGTCATGGGATCGGTAGTGAAGCCAGCGGTGCTTGCAACGGCCTTCCAAAAAGGGGTTATCTCAGCGAACAACACGGTCTTAAATGACCAAGCCATTAAGATCGCTGGGACCCCAGAAATTACGTCTTACTGGAACCGTGGCGGAAAAGCCATTCCAATTGATGCACAAACTGCGCTAGAACGATCATCCAACACGTACTTTGTGCAGTTGGGGATGAAGATTGGTGGCCAGACTTATAGTCCTGGCTCACCATTAGCGTTACATGCGGACGCTTTCCAGACGTTACGTAATGGGTTAGCTCAGTTTGGTCTAGGCACTAAGACTGGCATTGACATTACGGGGGAAACGGCCGGTTATCGTGGCCCAACTACCGGTGAAGCACGTGGTAAATATTTGTATGAGTCATTTGGACAATATGATACTTACACGACATTACAACTCGCCCGATATGTCGCAACGATTGCTAACGGCGGTTACTTAGTACAACCACATGTGGTTGGTTCAATTTTGCAAAGTCAGCCCAATAGTGATCGTGCCAAGACAGTTTGGACAGCGTCACCGATCGTTCAAGGCCAGGTTAATCTCTCACCAAGTGAGTGGTCAATCATCAAAGAAGGGATGAATCGTGTTGCCAATGGGTCGGATTCTTGGAACACGGGTGGTTCCGACATGCATAAATTAGTACCAAAAGTTTATGCTAAAACAGGAACAGCGGAAACTAAGACTAACGGCCATGATACGTTTACTGAATCGATGGTCGCTTATGTGCCCGGTCAGCCTTTTGCTGTTGCGATGGCCATTCCGGGGATGAACAATTACTTGGATGGTACGAACGGTAAAATATCAGCTAAAATCATTGATGCTTATTGGCAGTATGTTGAAGCGAAACCAGATGCAAAATAAAACACCTGAAAATAACTTTCAGGTATTTTTTTATTGCTGTGAAATCGCAACGGATTGGGCGATATAAGTATCAGGGTGTAAAATAAGTTGCGTGATAAATTCGGCAACGCTTGTGCGGGTAATTGGGCCACCAACAATTTGTTCGTGGGGATCAGTTTGCACGTGAATGGTCTGCATGATGTTATCATCAAGTAGCTCATTAGGCCGAATAATCGTATAATCGAGTGCCGACGACATAATCCGTGCAACGGCAGCGGCTTGATCGCCCATATAGGTGTTTTCGTTATCGGTTGTGCCGAGTAGATTGGCCCAAAGATCACGCTTGTCATCGGGTAGTTCATTATGGACACCGATTGTGGCCACCCAAATTAAACGCTGCACACCAGCAGTGTGCATGGCATTAACCACACTATTTGCAGCTGATTTTTGGCGGCCTTCAGCACCAATATTGGCATAAACGATGTCCACATCCTTCATCGCTGTGACGAGGGCATCTTCGTTAACGGCATCTAAGGCTCGAATGTCATGATCCGGCCGTGCGTGAAGTGAGGTTAAGATCGTGTCGGTATTGGTATGGGCAAGCATCGGCACCACAAGTTTTGCGATTTGGCCATTGGCCCCTAAAATTAGTAGTTTTGTCATGATTTTATTTTAGCATGAAACGCCCAGAAGGGGTACAATGGTTATTAGTAATGGCAGCATGACAGTGTGCTATTTGATCGACAATACTGGATACCCGTCTCCTGGCAGCAGACGGGTGGGTGCAACTGATCATTGTTGAAAAGATGGGGGTCAACTAGTACGAACTGATCATGCCACCACGAACCGAAAAAAGTTATTTAAAGGAGCCATACTCATGGAAATTAATTTAGTTCTAGCACCTGAACAATCGCCAGCTACATTATTAGAGATGCAGGCTGCGCATCCTCAAAATTTCTTTTATTTGGGGAAAGTGTCGCAACTATCCGGCACGAATCTTTTGATTGTTGGTGAACCGGCATTAGTTCAGCAATTTAAGCGACCAATGCCTTTTAACAGTCGCGTCATTAATGGAGAATTGCACGGTAATTTTATCCATCAAATTGCGTTCCAAAGTAAGGAACATAATGATGAATTGATTGGTCAATTGGTGTCAGCCAATGCCATTTTGGCACAAAGTGCGGATGGTAAGTCTGAGTATATGTTATGGACTTTTTGGCCAAATCAAGAAGCACTTGTTGAATTTTTGGAAAGTGATACTTATAAGCAAATGCAACGGTTGATGCGCAATGCTTATACGACGACTTATGCCCATGTGCTGTCAGAAGATCATCTCTCATTGATGCATAAAAAAGATGATGACAACAATCAAACGCAAAGCGTTTAAAACCGTTGCTTGCAATCCCTAAATTTCTACGCTAAAATGATGTCATAACTAAATAACACGATCTGGGGTGCCGAGTTGGCTGAGAAATACCCATTGAACCTGATCGCGGTAATGCGCGCGAAGGGAGATTCATTGATGAAGACTAATAAGTGGGTTAAACCATACTTTTTATGACCGTCACCTGTTTTTCCTGTGCGAAAAAAGGTGACGGTTTTTTATTTTTCTCGATCAGCAGCCCCAGTTCAGCAGAGGAGACGATTGTGGCAACAACGACAACAGCAAGGCTTGGTTCTCGGCGAACCGTACGAAAAATGGCGTTAGCAGGCGTGCTAACAGCCTTATCATTTGCGACATCTAGCGTCGTGGTGCTCCCCAATATGGCACCGTTTCAACATTTTTTTAATGTCATCACAGCGGTGTTGTTAGGCCCTTGGTATGCGATTGCCGTGGCGTTTTTGACCGGCAGCTTGCGGATGATTTTAGCAGGACGTCCGATTTTGGCAATTGTTGGTGCGGTGATTGGTGCGGGCTTGGCCGGTTTTTTATATCGCTGGACTGGCAAGTATAGCGCGGCGGTGATTGGTGAAGTGATTGGGACTGGGGTGATTTCAGCGATAGTTGCCGTACCGCTGATGAATGTGCTATACCATGCTCATGTGCCAAGCCTTTTCTTCTATATCCCTTTCTTTATGCCGGCCGCAACCTTCGGGGCTGTGTTAGGCTACTTATTCTTAAAAGTGACCCAAAAAACTGGTTTGTTGGGTCGTTTAATGGATCGTTTCTAAACAAAATGAACGAGGTTAATCATGGATTTAAAAACTTTAAAAACAACATCGCCTTTAGTATTTAACTATGCTAACTATGTAACACCCCAATTTGTGGCTAACGTTGTCAATGTGGTTGGTGGCTCACCAATTATGGCCCGCGAAATTGCTGAATTTCCAGATTTAGTGGGCGTCAGTGATGCCGTGGTGATTAATACAGGCACTTGGCGTCGGGCGGAATTACTGGAAACCATTAAATTAGCGCAATTGGCTAACCAAGCTAAAAAAGTTGTAGTCTTGGACCCAGTGGCGGTTGGGATACCATCGCGTAGTGTGCCTGTTAAAGCGGTGATGGCAGATGCCAAAATTGATATTATTCGCGGTAATGCAGCGGAAATTGCCTGGTTTGCCGGCATTGATTTTGCCAGTCATGGCATTGATGCTACTGGTGAGGGGGATTTGCTCATGATTGCACAGCAGGCTGCCAAGAAAACTGGTGCTATTATTGCGATGAGTGGCGCCACGGATGTGGTGAGTGATGGGATGACAACGCAAACGATTGCCGTCGATGTCCCGTTATTGGCCACAAATGTGGGAACGGGCGATGCGCTGTCTGCTTTGATTGGTGCTTTTAACGGCGATGAAGTTTCAGTCACCAATACGGTGCGGGCCATGGCGATGATGAAATTAGCTGGTGTACAGGCTGCAAAAAAAGTTACGACTCCTGGTTATTTTGCCAATCAGATTTTAGATGAACTCTATTTATTAACAGCAGAAGCATTAGAAACATTTATGGCACAAGAGGTAAAAAATGGTTAATGAAACCCCACAAGTCATGACAGTTGCAGGCACTGATTCTAGCGGTGGCGCGGGTATGACCGCTGATTTAAATACATTTGCGGCCCACGGCATTTATGGTGCGAATGTTGTCGTATCCGTGACTGCTCAAAATACATTGGGTGTCCAACACGTGCACATGCTACCCCCTGACATGGTGATGGCGCAACTCCAATCGGTAGCAGACGATTTGGCAATTCGCGCGGTAAAAACAGGGATGCTCGGTGATGCAGCCACGGTTAAAACAGTCGCACAAGGACTGCAGCAATTTAATTTTGGGCCATTAATTTTAGATCCCGTGATGGTGGCTAAAGGTGGTGCCCAGTTACTGTCGGATGAAGCTGTGGCATCTGTACGGACGACATTGATGCCGTTAGCCACGTTAATTACCCCAAATATTCCTGAAGCTGAGGTCTTAACCGGTCGCACAATTCAATCGCCGAGTGATATTATGGCAGCAGCTGACAGGTTGCACAGTTTTGGGACGAAAAATATTTTAATCAAAGGTGGCCATGGCAATGCGCGCGTGGTGACAGATTATGTGCGCTTAGAAAATGGCGAACATTTTTGGTTACAAACAACACGATTTGATACGCCTAGAACCCATGGTACTGGCGATACAATTTCAGCAGCAATTACTGCCCAACTAGGGTTGGGCGTAACGCTGAAAACAGCGATTATGCATGCCAAAGCGTATGTCGATGCCACAATTCGCGATGGTATTGCGGTCGGTCATGGGCATGGGCCATTGAACCATTTTCCAAAAGTGACGCCTGAAAATCAGCCAGAGGTGTACGATGAAATTTGATCCAGCAGTATTAGCACGCTATTTTGTCTGTGGCACACAAGACGTGGTCAATGAGACAGTTTTTTTTGATGTGTTGACCCAAGCACTACAGTCAGGCATTACGCTGTTTCAATATCGGGAAAAAGGGCCCGTTGCTTTGACGGGGAAGGATAAATTACGGGTGGCACAGCAGGTACGTGATTTAACCCAGCAGTACGATGTGCCGTTAATCATCGATGATGATGTGGCTTTGGCGCATGCCGTTCATGCGGATGGGGTGCATTTTGGTCAGGGAGATGGCGAACCAGCCGAAAATATCCAAACTGCCGGTAATCTTGTGGTTGGTATTTCGGTATCCAATCAGCAAGAATATGCCCGAATTGCGCACCTAGCCGGTATTGATCATATCGGAGTTGGGCCGGTTTATCCAACAACTAGTAAGGCTGATGCGAAACCGGCTATTGGCGTTACGAGATTACAGACATTAGTGGCGACAAGTCAATGGCCGAGTGTGGCCATTGGTGGGATTCAAACAGATAATTTAGCGGCTGTCTTAGCCACTGGTGTTGATGGTGCGGCAGTAATTAGTATGATTAGTCAGAGCCAAAATATTGCAGCAACACTGGCGTTTTGGCAACAAATCACCACAAAAAAAGAGCCATAAGGCTCTTTTTTTAAACGAATTGTTCTGATAGTTGCAGGAATTCATCGATATCTTGTTGAATTAAGTCAGCACCCGCTTGCCAGAAGTCAGGTTGTGTCAAATCAACGTCGAGATGCTTTTTGGCAAGTTCTTCAGCTGTCATATTAGCTGTGTCCCGTAGCAATGCGATGTATTTATCTTCAAAGTTAGCCCCATCTTGTTGGGCACGTGCGTAAATACCCGCTGAGAAGAGATAGCCGAAGGTATAAGGGAAGTTGTAGAATGGCACAGAATCAATGAAGAAGTGGAGTTTTGATGACCAGAAGTGAGAATGGCGGACATCTAACATACCATCAAAAGCAGCCTCTTGCGCAGCATCCATCAATTCGTTCAAACGTTGTGGCGTCACAACCCCGTTTTGACGTTCGGTATAAAAAGCATCTTCAAATAGGAAGCGGGCATGGATATTTAAAAACATCGCAATCGGATTGGTCATTTTAGCATCTAACAGTACCAGCTTTTCAGCATCAGACTTTGCACCGCGAACATTGGCATCATTGACAATGAGTTCAGCGAACGTAGATGCCGTTTCGGCCACGTTCATGGCATAGGCATCACGCCAAAGTGGTAGGTCAACAAGTTGTGCCGAGTGGAAGGCATGTCCCAACTCATGGGCAATCGTTGCGGCATCATTAACAGAACCCGTATATGTTAAGAAAATACGTGATTCATGTAAGTCCGGCACAGATTCCATGTAACCGCCAGGCTGTTTGCCTGGTCGGTTTTCCGCTTCAATCCAACGCTTCTCAAAAGCCATTTTGGCAAAATCAGCCATTTTAGGTGAGAATTGTCCGAATTGTTCAATAATGAAAGCTGCGGCATCATCATAAGACACATCGGTTGGTTGGTAATCACCAACATGCGTTAAGGGCGCAACTTGGTCTTGCCAGCCGAGCTTTTCAAGACCCAAAAGTTGCTTCTTTCGTTCAAAGTAGGGTTTAAACATCGCCTTGTTGTCATCTACGACGGCCCACATCGCATCCAAAGTGGCTTGTGACATGCGGTTCATTTCGAGTGGTTGTTCAAGATGTGACTGGTAACCATGAGCTTTTTGGTTCGTTAAACGGAAACCGGCTAAATGATTGAGCGTATCAGCGGTGAGATTTTCGGCACTGGCCCACATTTTTTCGTAGCTCGCCATAATGTTGGCACGTGTTTCGTTGTTAGGCTCACCATCTAACATGTTCAAAGCTTGACCAGCAGAAATCTGTCGCTTTTGGCCATCTTCGGCATCCGTATAAGTTAGGGATAGACCAGCAGAAATCGTATCATAATGTTGGGACCAAGCTTGTTGTCCATCTAAATCAAATTGATTAATTAAGGCCTCGGTGTGATCATCTAGTAAGCGCTTGGCATCGGTGCGTAGCTCGGTGAGGTAGAATTGAATGGGACGCAAACGTTCGGTTGCGAGAGCGGCTGCAAATTCAGTGTCATCAAGTTGTAATAGCAGTTTTTTAAATTGATTCATGGGTGCCGCGAAAGCGACAAAGAGTTGCCCAAGTTTGTCAAAGTGAGGGCCGTAGGCGCTGTTACCGTAATCAACTGATGCCCAACCATTAATAAAAATACTAATCGTCCCTAAACCAGCACCGATTTTTTGTGCTAAATCAGACAAGTCAGCAATTGTCTCGGCAGATGGTTGGGCTTGAGCGACTTGTTGTGCAAAAGTTTGAATATCTTGCGCAACAGTTTGGTACTTATTTGCCAGTTCTGGAGACGTAATGCCGCCGGGATAAATGCTGTCTAAATCCCATGTCTGTGAATACACCATGTGAATACCTCTTTTATGATTTTCTTTCAAGTATACCATTTTATCATTTAAACATTGCAACATGATGAAGAAATTATCATGAAATGACGTGAAAATAATAGAAAAATTGTTTGCGGGGATGTCAGCGGTAGTGTAAAATTGTTGTTTTAAGGGGTAAACAACTATGCAAAACTTAGTCAAATGGCTACTCGGCTTTGTATTGGTGATGATTGTGATTTTGGTAGTCGCCGGACAATATTTTTTCCACGTCGCCCAAGTGCGAGATCCAAAATCGAATCAGCCGGATGCATTACGTCAAAAAGATGATCCACTGTATCGCTATGAACATGATTTTTTAGCACGTGACAAGCAAGTTTGGTATGAAACGACTGCTGATGGGCTTAAGCTTGATGCTTGGTATGTGCTAGCGGCGCAAAAAACCAATAAAACGGCCATTTTGGCACATGGTTGGCATAATAATAAAACGACCATGGCGATTTATGGTGAGTTATTCCATGAATTAGGTTATAACGTGTTAATTCCAGATAACCGCGCGCACGGGCAATCACAAGGTAAAATCATTGGCTATGGCTGGCTAGATCGGCGTGATTATATTCAATGGTTGAACCAAATCATTGCCCGTAATGGCCAGGATTCAGATATTGTCATGTATGGGATGAGCATGGGTGCAGCCACGGTCCTATCCACTTCTGGTGAGGCTGACTTGCCTAAGCAAGTCAAGGCCGTGATTGCTGATTCGTCGTACACGAGTTTACTTGAAGAAATCAAACATGAAGCCGGCGAAATGTATCATTTACCGTGGTTCCCGCTGGTGAATGTGGTTTCCGGTATTTCTAAGTTACGAGCTGGTTACTTTTATGCAGAGGCGAGTCCGCTTAAGCAAGTAGCTAAAAGCAAGACGCCGACGTTCCTGATTCATGGCGACGCGGATACGTTTGTCCCAACTAAAATGGTCTATCCATTTTACGAGGCCCTCAAGGTACCGAAAGCACTATGGGTCACGTCTGGTTCAAAGCACGTGCAAAGTTTCCACGATCACCCACAGGCCTATCGTGATAAGATTCAAGCCTTCTTAGCTCAGTATGATCAATAATTTAAAAAACACCAGTCTATCGCCGATAGACTGGTGTTTTTTATCAAAGAGCTTAATGAACATGATATAATAATGGAGATTAAATGAGGAAATAATGATGATGTGATATCATCATAAAAGCAACAAATAAGTTTACAAAGGATAAAATCAGCATGTCAGAAGTGGTTGATCAAGCGCCAATAGCTAAGCAGTGGCGGCGTGTCGTGGTTAAAGTGGGCACGAGTAGTATTGTCGATGCGGCCGGTGAAATTAAATATCCTGTTATTAACCGGTTAGCTCAGACCTTAACGCAACTGGAACAAACCGGATATGAGGTGATTTTAGTTACGTCTGGTGCCATTGGCGTGGCGCTCAAACAAATGCATCAAACAAAACGCCCAACAGAAATTCCAGCCCAGCAGGCCTTAGCCGCGATTGGCCAAAGTTATTTGATGGCGATTTATAATCAAAGTTTTGCGTTTTATCAGCAACACGTGGGTCAAGTCCTGTTGACTTATGATGTGTTTCATAACAAGCAAATGTTACGCCATACCATCGATGCCATTGCGGCCATGTTGCAGCAGCGTGTGATTCCAATTATTAACGAAAATGATGTGATCGCTGTCGATGAATTGGATCATCAACATTCATTTGGCGATAATGACCGCCTTGCCGCCATGGTAACGCATGAGACGAATGCTGATGCGCTGATTGTCTTAAGTGATATCGATGCGCTGTATACCGCTAATCCGCACGTTGACCCAACAGCACAACCCATTCCGTTGGTAACTGCGGTGACGGATAGTTTACGCGCCGGTGCACGGGGATCGTCAACGCTTGGGACAGGTGGGATGGCTACTAAGTTAGTGGCAGCCGATTACTTGTTGCAACATGGGCGACAAATGGTACTGATTAATGGTGAAAATCCGGCCACAATTTTAGAAGTCTTAGCGGGCGAGCCAGTTGGCACATTGTTTAAGGGAGAGTAAATGACATGGCATTAAGTGTACAAGAAATGGGGCAACGGGCCAAAAAGGCCACAGCACAAGTTGCGGGGTTGTCTTTGGCGACCCGAAACACCTTACTTAAAAATATGGGTGCCGCCTTGTTGATGCGCCAAGACGAAATTATCGCAGCTAACCAACAAGATTTGGTCGCGTATGGGGCGAGTTTGAGTCGGCCAATGCAAAAGCGACTAACACTGGATTCAGATGCCTTAACGGCGATTGCTGAATCGTTGGCTGCTGTCGCGACCTTGCCAGATCCGCTCGCTGGTCCTTATGACACATGGGAAAATCATGCGGGTTTGAAGATTGTGAAAAAAATTGTGCCGTTGGGCGTGGTGGCGATGATTTATGAAGCACGGCCCAATGTCACCGTGGATGCAGCTGCCTTAGCTTTGAAGTCGGGCAATGCCGTCATTTTGCGTGGTGGTAAAGAAGCGATTCACAGTAACACAGTGCTCGCCACGATTTTACGGGATGTGCTGATTGATCATAACTTAAACCCAGATATTATCCAACTTATCACAGATACGACCCACGAATCAGTTAACACGCTACTACATATGCGTGAGGCCATTGACGTTTTGATTCCACGGGGCTCAGCCGCCTTCATTGATTATGTGGTGGCCAATGCGACCGTCCCTGTGATTGAAACCGGTGCGGGGAACACGCATATTTTTGTGGATCCCTCTGCTGATCAAGCCGCTGCTTTACGGATTATTCATAATGCGAAAACGCAAAAACCAGCCGTTTGTAACGCGGCTGAAAAACTATTAATCCATGAAGCGATTGCTCAAGAATTTTTACCAAAAATTGCGGATGCATTAATTGCCGCACGGGTGGCGTTGCGCGGTGATCAAGCCAGTTTGGGGATTGATGGCCGCCTTACCCCAGCCAGTGACGCTGACTGGGATACGGAATATAATGATTTGGTGATGGGCATTAAGATTGTGCCGGACGTCACGGCGGCGATTGATTGGATAAACACGCATACGACGCATCATTCAGAGACCATCATTAGCCAAGACCCTGATAACATTGCGGCGTTTATGAACCAAGTCGATGCGGCAGTGGTTTATCAAAACGCTTCTAGTCGCTTCACTGATGGGTTTGAATTTGGTTTTGGGGCAGAGATTGGGATTTCAACGCAGAAGTTGTATGCGCGGGGACCAATGGGGTTGCCAGCTTTGACGACAATCAAATACGAAGTCTTTGGCGATGGCCAAATTCGGGCATAAAAAAAGTGTTGCAGGATGACTGCAACACTTTTTTGTTTAAGCTAATACCTTGAGCATGAGTTGTTGGAAATCAGTGACAAAACGATCGGTATCCACCAGAATGGCGGCTTTAGTTGTGGTTGGTTCTAAGAGTTTCTCTTTATCACCAATTGTACGACCATAATCACCGCTTTCACGATCATACGTCACGTGCATGGCTAAAGGCATCGTTGTCACATAAGATGGGTCAATCCCAACAGCGACTGCCAATGGGTCGTGTAAGGCAGCGCCTTTCTTGTCGATGTCAAGATTGTAATAGGCATCAATATAGAAATCCATTAAATCAGCATATTTTGTGGCAGCGACCGTGCCCAAAGCGCGCCAAGCGGCTGTTTCTTTTTTGGTGAGTAACGTCCGCAATGTCACATCAAGGCCGACCATCGTCAAATTCTTTTGGTGCGTGAAGGCATAATCAGCGTCTTCTGGGTCTTGATGAATGTTGGCTTCGGTAAATGGTGTCACATTGCCCGGCACGGTCAAGGCACCACCCATTAAGGTCGTGTTGCCAATGAGTTGGGCCACTTCAGGGTCTTTTTTGATAGCTGTGGCTAAGTTGGTCAATGGGCCAGTTGGGATAAAGATCAAGTCATCACCGTATTGGTGTGCTGCTTCAATCAAAAAGTCGACGCCAGATTGAGCCTCAACAGCGCGTGGCGCCGTAGCTAAGGCCACTTCACCGACACCATTTTTACCATGAATTAGTTGTGAAATTTCCATGACGTCAAAATGATCAGTCGTTGATGAGTGGCTTTCGCCGAGGAAAACGGGGACATCATCTGCACCGAGGAGATGTAGTAAGTTTAATGAATTTTGGGCGGCTGTTGTCACCAACGTGTTACCGTAACTTGAAATAATACCAATCAAGTCAACGTTAGGATCGCCTACGGCATAAGCGAGTGCTAAAGCATCATCGATACCTGTATCCAAATCGAGGATCATTTTCTTTTGAGCCATAATCGTGTTGTGCGCAGGCAGCTGGTGAACTGTGAGCACATTTCCTCCAATAAAATTGATACCTTTATTATACGCACTCTGAAGAAATTTTGCGTGCCATGACGTATTTTGCGTATAATAAACTTTAAATACATTAGCGTTGAAAGGATGTGCGGGTCAAGCGCACAGTTTAAACAAATGACACAAGAACCATACGATATTGCCATTATTGGCGGTGGCCCAGTGGGCATGTTTGCAGCGTTTTATGCCAGTTTGCGTGATACCAAGGTTGTTTTGATTGAAAGTTTGGCTATGCTAGGCGGTCAGGTTATGTCCTTATATCCTGAAAAACGTATTCTTGATGTGGCGGGCTTTCCAGGTGTGAAAGGGGCAGACTTTATTGCAGCCTTAGACCAGCAGTTAGGCATGTTTCCCGTCGATGTGAAGTTAAATACGACGGTGAGCAATGTTGAACAGGCAACCGATTTATTTCATTTGGCGACGAGTCAAGGGGAAACCATTCAAGCAAAAACGGTGATTATCACGACCGGAAAAGGCGCCTTTGAACCACGGAAAATGCAAGTTGATGGCGTGGATGAACTGGTGGGCCAAGGGGTGCATTATTTTGTGACTGATCCACAGATATTTAAGAATCACGACATCGCTATTGCCGGTGGTGGCGACTCAGCGGTTGATATGGCGGTTATGTTAAATGATGTCGCCGCCTCAACGCGTTTGATTCACCGCCGAGAAACTTTTCGTGCGATGGAACAAAGTGTTAACGCGTTGAACGCCTCGGACGTTATCCAAGAAACACCCCAAAAAATCGTGGCGATTGAGAAGTTGGCAAATGGGCAATTACAGTTGACATTAGCGCATGTGAAAGACGACCAAAAACCCCATGTTATCCGGGTTGATGATTTGATGATTAACTATGGGTTTATTTCGGAACGTCAAACAATTGAAAGTTGGACGATACAACCTGCATTAGCTGGGAACGGTTTTGCGGTTGATCAGGAAATGCGAACCAGTATTCCTGGCGTTTTTGCAATTGGGGATGCCAACCACTATGTCGGGAAAGCCGATTTAATTGCGGTCGGGTTTGGTGAGGCACCAAACGCCGTTAATGCGGCTATTCGTTACTTTGATCCCCATCGTGGTGGCCCCGTACATTCCAGTTCTTTGACATTAAAAACGGATGATTGAGGTCACGCGTCAAAATAAAAAGCAGCCACACTTGGCTGCTTTTTATTTCACATGATTTTGGATCGTAACTTTACCAGTTTGATAATCAATCGTGATCCCAGGTTGGACGTTGAAAATCCAGTAATTTAAGTTTAACGTTTTCCCGTTATCTTGCACAGATTTGGCCATATAATGGACACCACGCGCAATCCGTTCAGTGCCAACATACAAGGGGGTAACTTGTCCACGAATCGTGATATTGGGGTGTTGATTAATGGCTTGACGGATATCATCTTCCGGTACGAGCTGACCTGGATAAGCATTTTGAACACGTGTACCGGCAATCATGTTTTCCGTCACCATGGTTGGCATCCCAAAAAATTGGTAGCCGACAAGATGAGACTTGTTCCATAATGCTTGTTTGCCTTTGCCAAGTTTGACGTTTGGATTGCTGTGGTAGCCACCGACCCATTTCGTGCCATCAAAACGATCGTTGATGAACCAACCAGAGGGCCTGACTTGATAATCAATCGTGTCTGGTCGTGGCGTTACCTTATTAATAGCGTCACGACTGGCCAAAAAGTTGGCTTGTTGGGTCCGACCCAGTGCGTCTAATGGTGATAGACTCAAACCATCCACTGGACGTAGTTTAGAGCCATGTGAGGGAAAGGTTTCCTGCATCTCGGCGGGGGTAAAAGTGGCCTTATTTTGATTCACATGGACAAGGTCACCATCCAGCGTGCCATCCCATTGCAAGTTCAGCAAGGCTTGGTTGTCGGGTGCTAAAACTGTCGCATATTTGGATTGTTGGGTTGTGGGGGCTGGGTGTTGGGTTTGATTATTTTGCCAGAGATAAAAACCAATCAGCAGTAATAAGATGACTGATCCAATCAACTGTTGTTTAGGGGACGGGTTTTGTCGTCGCGTTGTGCGTTTTCTAGCCATGATTATTCTCCATTTTGAAGCTCATAACAGCATATCATTTTTCGACAAAAATGAAAAACAGTGTGGCAAACATCAACTGCACTAAAAAGTCATGGCGTTTAAGAAGCGTTGAATCCGCGGATCTTGTGCTTGGAAAAAACCGGCTGATGGGCCATCATAACCTATTTTACCATCTTCCATGAAAATGATTTTATCGGCAACGGCTTGTGCAAATGCTAAATTATGGGTGACAATCACCATGGATTTCTTTTGATTAGCAAGATCGCGTAAGACACGTAAGACTTGGGCTTCTAACTCAGGGTCCAACGCACTGGTCGGTTCGTCAAGGAGCAGATAATCGGGCTGCATGGCCAAGGCACGGAGAATGGCGACGCGTTGTTGTTGCCCACCAGATAGTTGATACGGATAGCGAGGAGCGAGGTCGGCCATATCAAATTGGGTCAACAGATTGGTGGCTTGCGCAGTCGCTTGATCGGCTGGGATACCCTTGACTTTAATCGGCCCTTGGGTGAGGTTTTTAAGTACCGTTAAGTGAGTAAACAAAGCTTTTTCCTGGAAAACCATGCCAAAATGCTGCCGAACGGCTAATAATTTTGGTGCGGTTAGTGGCTGACTCAAATCAAGCGTCTGTTCGTCAATGGTTAAAGTACCAGACGTTGGTTGCGCTAATAGATTCAAAGTGCGCAGTAACGTTGATTTACCCGAGCCGGATGGGCCAAGAATGACGGTTGTTTGTTCAGCGGGAAAAGTTGTGGATACTTGATCTAAGGCGCGGCGGTCGCCATATTGTTGGACTAAATTTTTGACAGTAATCATTGAGCAAACCTCGAGGTATAGCGTTCTAACTGATGTTGGGCAAGCGATAAAATGGTGGTGAAGACAGCGTAAACAAATGCAGCTAAAATGTACATAGTCAAAATTTGATAATTTTCAGCAGCAATTTGTTGACTGAGGTAAAACATTTCCACAATGGTAATTACGCTGGCGAGTGAGGTATCTTTTAACAAACCAATTAAAGCATTGCTTAACGGCGGGATTGAGATCCGCGCCGCTTGTGGCAAAATGACATCCGCAAAGACTTGCCAGCGATTCATCCCTAATGATTCAGCCGCTTCAATTTGGACGCGCGGGACCGACGAAATCGCGGCACGGACACTTTCCGAAGCATAGGCCCCTGTATTAAGGGAGAAAACGGTAATTGCTGATAGCCAAGCGTTGGCAAAGAGTGTCACATGCGCGCTGGGGAGACCATAAAACACAATAAACAATTGCACAATCATGGGTGTTGACCGGAAAAGCCACACGTAAAAGCCGGCAATGGTTTTATGTCCTCGCAGTAGCAGTCGCGGAATCGGCGCTGCGGGTAACTTGGCTAAACGAATGAGCGCCGTGATGACGGCAAATACAAGTGCTAAAGCAAATGATATGACGGTCAGTGGTAATGTATAAATTAATGCGGCCCGAAAAAGTTGGGGCAGATATTGGCCGGCGAGGGGGATAAAATCAGACATGGGTAGCGTTCCTTTTAGCGACGATATGGTTCAATTAACGTTTGAGCCGTGAACCGGTTGGTTTATGGCTGGGTGAGATCAGTATTGAAGTATTTAAGTGACAATTTTTTGAGTGTGCCATCAGCTTCTAAGTCTTTTAAGGCGTTATTAATGGCCTTTTGAAGGGCTGTATTTTGTTTGTTAAGCAGTGGTGCGGCTGGGGTTGCGGGACTTTCTTGACTTAAATCAACGGCGGTTGTGGCAGCGTCAGGATTGGCCTTTTTCCATGTGGCATAAGCACCTAAGTCATTGAGCGCACCGTCAGCGCGCTTGGTTGTCACTAAATTCATGGCTTCAGTCATGCCAGGGACAGCAACGATGTCAGCGCCGCTTTTTTTAGCCAGGGCACCAAAGTTCGAAGTGGTTGATTGCGCCATCTTTTTACCTTTAAGATCAGCTAACGTGTTGAGATGGGTTTCATCGGTACGCTTGATGAGGACCGTTTTAGCATATAGATATGGTGTGGCAAATAAGTAAGCTTTTTGGCGTTCTGGTGTGATCCCGACATCGTTGAAAACGACATCGTAACGCTTAGCACCAAGGCCTGCAATGAGCGAATCCCACTTTGTTTGGACGTATTTGGGTTTCAAACCGAGTTTTTTGGCAATGGCAGTTGATAAGTCCACTTCAAAACCGGTCAATTGCCCATTTTGACGGTAAGAAAATGGCGCAAAAGTCCCTTCTAACCCAATAGTTAACGTGCCAGGGGTGATCGTTTGTGAGGCTTCTTTTGGCCGGGCTTGGTGTTGGGTAAGGCCGATAGCTAAACCGGCTACAACAACGAGGCTGGCGACGATGATGATGATTTTTTTCATTTTGCTTCTCCTGTGGGCAAATAAAAAGCGCCAACTAGTGAAATACCTAGTTGGCGCTGCGTTAGTCCGTATGATAGTTTGATCAAATGTATGTCAAAATACCGGTGCTAAACAAAGCGCCGGTGTGAGCAATATTCAGTTGCTGCGATTAACTTTAACATAACATCCTCCAAAACAACTTCATTCTAGCGATGATTCAAGCACTTGTCAATGTTTTTACTTCGTCAGTTCCCATTCGGCCTTGAACTGGTCTAAGAAGTCTAACATGAATTGATGCCGGGTTTCGGCTATTTGACGGGCTGTGTCGGTGTTGAGATGCGCTTTAATGTGCAATAGTTTTTCGTAAAAATGATTGATTGTTGTGCCGTCAGTTTGCCGATACTGAGTCTTGTCATGAATCGTACGTGGGGGAATGGCTGGATCGTAGAGCACGCGGTTTTTCACAGCACCATAGGTTATGGTGCGGGCAATCGCAATGGCGCCAATAGCTTCAAGGCGGTCGGCATCTTGAACGATTTGGCCGTTAATGTCTAGTGGGGCGGCTTTCCCATCAAGATGCTTGGACCAAGACATATTGTCAATAATATGAAAAATTTGCGCCTGAGTGTCTGGCGATACGGCAATGGTCGTTAAAAAATCAGCCAAGGCGTTTTTGGCTGCGGCCACCTCGGTGGGTGTATCAAATAATTTATCATCGTAGACATCATGCAATAAAGCAGCGGCTTGGACGATAAACGGGTCTGCAGTGGGTTCCTGAGCTAAAATTTTATTGGCTAAGGCAACCACGCGCTCAATGTGGTCAACACTATGGCCGGATTGATCAGCAGCTAGGGCTTGCTGCATATAATGAGTAATTTGGGTGAGTTGCGACATAAAATAGCCTCCTGTTTAACCGAGCGGTTATCCCTTTACTTTAGCATTTTGGCTAGGATTTGCATAGCTAAACCAACGGTAGCGCCTGTCGGAAAACAACCTTAAAAAACTATGAAATACGGTTAAAATTCGTTATAATTAGCATAGTAGAGACTGCCTCATACGGCGCAAGTCACGTGACAAAACACGCGAATTAGAAAGAGAGACTCATATGTCAGAACCAAATAACGTCTTGTTTAACACAGCTAATCTCACCGATTCAGCTGTCATTTACGACAAGTTTTCCAAAGCGGAACAACAATTTTCCGTGAAGAAAGATCAAACTTTTTATATCACCACGCCGATTTACTACCCATCTGGGAAGTTACAATTAGGTAATACTTATACGACCGTGTTAGCTGATGCCGCCGCACGTTACCACCGTTTGCTTGGTGAAGACGTGTTCTTCTTGACTGGGACTGACGAACATGGTCTTAAGATCCAACAAAAAGCGAAAGCAGCCGGTGTATCCGAAATCGCCTATTTGGATGGTATGGCCGAACAGATTAAAGCACTCTGGGAATTGATGGACATTTCCTATGACGACTTTATTCGGACAACAGAACCACGTCATGAAAAAGCGGTGCAAAAAATCTTTACGACATTGCTTGAAAAGGGTGATATTTACAAAGGTGAGTATGAAGGTTGGTATTCTGTTTCCGACGAAGAATACTTTACTGAATCACAATTAGCAGAAGTTTATCGTGATGAAAATGGTCAGGTAACAGGCGGAAAAGCCCCTTCTGGTCACGAAGTTGAATTAGTCAAGGAAGAAGCGTACTTCTTCAAGATGAGCAAGTATGCAGATTGGTTGCTTGATTATTACAAGACGCACCCAGAATTCATCCAACCAGAAGCACGGATGAATGAAATGATTAACAATTTCATTGCGCCTGGTTTGGAAGACTTGGCGGTGACGCGGACATCATTTGACTGGGGTATTCCTGTACCAGGGGATGAAAAGCACGTCATCTATGTGTGGATTGATGCCTTGTCAAACTATATTACGGCTTTGGGTTACGATACTGACGATACGGCGCTGTTTGATAAGTTCTGGCCAGCCAATGTGCAATTGGTGGGTAAGGAAATTGTTCGCTTCCATACGATTTATTGGCCAATTATGTTACACGCCTTGGGCATTGATTTGCCAAAGACCATTATCGGCCACGGTTGGTTAGTCATGAAAGATGGCAAGATGTCAAAGTCAAAGGGAAATGTCATTTACCCTGAAGTGCTTGAAGAACGTTATGGCTTGGATGCCGTACGTTACTACTTACTACGCGCGATGCCATTTGGTAATGATGGGGTCTTTACACCAGAAGACTTTGTTGCCCGTGTGAACTTTGACTTGGCCAATGATTTGGGGAACTTGCTCAATCGCACAGTGGCAATGATTAATAAGTATGAAAACGGGATTGTGCCAGAATTGCATACTGGTAAGACCGACTTCGACGAAGGTTTGGTTCAAACAATTGAAGCAGCGATTGTTGATTATAACAAGCATTTCCAAGCCATGCGAACAGCTGATGCCTTAGAAAGTGTTTGGACAATTATTCGCCGTGCTAATAAGTACATCGATGAAACACAACCATGGGTTTTGGCAAAGGGTGAGACACAAAAGGCTGTGTTATCAAATGTGATGGCGCATTTGGCTGGGGCCTTACGTGTGGCAGCTGTCTTGTTGCAACCGGTTTTGACGCAAGCGCCAAAGAAAATCTATGAACAGTTAGGCTTTGACTACCCTGAAAACGGTGTGAAAATTGCTGGCTTGACTTTTGGTAAGTTACCAACGGGTGGCCAAGTGGTGAAGAAGGGTGAGCCAATTTTCCCACGTCAAGATGTTGACGCTGAAGTAGCCTTTATTTCAGGCCTGGTGTCAAAAGACACCAAGGGTAAGGGCCGTGCTGCCAAGGAAGCAGCTAAGAAGGCAGCCGCAGAACCAGCCCGTGAATTGATTACTTATGATGATTTTGCGAAAGTCGAAATTTTGGCAGCTAAAATTACGGCTGGTGAAATCGTTGAAAAATCTGACAAATTGTTGAAGTTCACGCTCGATGATGGATCAGGTAAGCCACGTCAAATTTTGTCAGGTATTCGCAAGTGGTATGCTGATCCAGCTGTATTGGTTGGGAAAACAGTTGCGATTGTGGCGAACATGAAACCACGTAAGATGGCAGGTGAAGTTTCTGAAGGCATGATTTTGTCAGCGGAGAAAAACGACATTGTCACGGTAACAATCTTGCCAGACACAATTGAACCTGGTTCAGGGATCGAATAATTGGTCTGCACAGTCGCTGACCGTGCGCAATTTTGTTCTGTGGCGGCCATTTTTCAATGAAGCGCTCACATTAATGTACATTTATTCACAACCACTCACGCGATTAGCAGGTGAGTGGTTGTTTTTTGATAAAGGATGTTAGCTATCGGTAACCGGATTTTATACATAAAATTTGTGATTTTATGAGCGAATACAAGTGCTTCTATTCGCTCATAAACCAACTTTGTGCTATAATATTGGTGTTGACATAAGTCAAAAATTTTTGGAGGATCTAAACACATGACTGTTAAGATTGGTATTAACGGATTTGGACGTATTGGCCGTTTGGCTTTCCGTCGTATTCTTGAGTTGTCAGACACAGCTTCAGACATCGAAGTTGTTGCGATTAACGATTTGACTTCACCAGAAATGTTGGCATACTTGTTGAAGTATGACTCAATTCATGGTGTATTGAAGGCTGATGTTTCATCTGATGAAACTGGTATTATCGTTAACGGTAAGCACTACACAGTTTACGCAGAACGCAACGCAGCTGACTTGAAGTGGGTTGAAAACGATGGCGTTGAATATGTATTGGAAGCTACTGGTTTCTATACTTCAGCCGAAAAGTCACAAGCTCACTTGGATGCCGGTGCCAAGAAGGTTTTGATTTCAGCACCAGCTGGTAAGATTCCTACAGTTGTTTACGGTGTTAACCAAGACATCTTGAAGCCAGAAGACACAATCGTTTCTGCTGGTTCATGCACAACGCAATCATTGGCACCTATGGCAAATGCTTTGTCAAAGGAATTCGGTGTTAAGACTGGTTTGATGTTGACAGTCCACGCTTACACAGCTTCACAAAGCTTGCAAGATGGTCCTAAGACTTCAAACTTCGCAAAGCGTCAAGCTAACCGCGATGCTGCATCAAACTCATTGCCACACTCATCAGGTGCTGCCAAGGCTATCGGTCTTGTTGTGCCTGAATTGGATGGTAAGTTGACTGGGTCAGCTATCCGTGTCCCAGTACCTGCTGGTTCAATTACTGAATTGTCAGTAATCTTGGACAAGGAAGTAACTGTTGACGAAGTGAACGCAGCAATGAAGAAGTACGAATCAGACTCATTTGGTTATAATGGTGATGGTTTGGTTTCAACTGATATCATTGGTGACACACACGGTACAGTCTTTGATCCAACACAAACTGAAATCGTTTCAGGTGACGGTGCACAACTTGTTAAGGTTGCTGCATGGTACGATAACGAATACGGTTTCACTTCAAACATGATCCGTACATTGTTGTACTTCGCAACTTTGTAAGATAAATCGCAATTTTCAAACCTGCTTCGGCAGGTTTTTTGCGTTCTAACAGCCTTTTCAACGGATTTATGCTATACTTTATTCAGTAATTTGAAAGAGGATTCGCGTGTGAAGGTTGCATTTTCATCTGATAATCATTTTGATTTGAATAAAATAGATGTTCAACGGGCCATGCATGTGCAGGCACTTTATTTATTGAACCAAAATGTCACATTGTATGTGATTGCCGGAGACTTGTTTAATGATTTTGAACAATCATTAGCTTTTGCACGAGACATGCAGGCCGCTTTGGCTGATAAAATCCAGATTCGATTTTTAGCGGGCAACCATGACATGGGACGCGGGGTCACTTATGATGAATTGGAAAGTGATTTAGATCCGCTATATTTCCATAATAAATTTATTGATTTAACACCGGATGTGCGCTTAATTGGTAATAATGGTTGGTATAATTACGATTTTGTGGGTCAAGATTATACAACAGAGCAGATTTTACAGTTTAAAAATAATTTCTGGTTCGACCGTCGGATCCAACAACCAGTCTCGGATCAGGAACGTTTTGACCGTAATATGGCGCAATTGCAAGCACAGTTTGATGCCGCAGATCGGAAGCAAACCGTAGTGGTGTCACACTTTGTACCACGAACGGATTATATTAAACGCTTTCCATATGGCAATACACGGTTAGATATGGCCAATGCGTTATTAGGGAGCCAAGCGCTCGGAGATAAACTGGATCAATCGTATACGATTAATACGATTACTGGGCATCTTCATGTGCATCCAGCACCGTTGAAGGTTGGCAATAATACGTATTATAATGCCGCCGTTGGTTACAACACGGCACGTGTTCATGAGTGGGCAAGTGATGATTTCATCACAGAGTGGCAAAACCGCTTGGTTATCCTTGAATTTTAAGGCACGCAGTGGCGTGTCTTTTTTTATTTCCAAGAATTAGTTTGACTATCGAAATAAATCGTGCGATAATTTCAATATTAGATATTTCGATAGTCGAAGTATTAGACGAAAGGAAAAGCGCTCAAGTGAGGCCGTTATTGCAATCAAGCGATACGGGCAACTGACTGAAAGCGCACTGAAGACTTATGCCAGTTCTCACAACAACCGAAGTTATGGCACTGATTCCGAATCGTTATCCAATCTTGTATATGGATTACGTTGAAGAAATGGTGCCAGATGAATCGATTGTCGCTGTTAAAAATGTGACAATTAATGAACAGTTTTTCCAAGGACATTTCCCTGGTAATCCAGTGATGCCAGGTGTCTTGATTATTGAATCACTCGCCCAAGCGGCCTCAATCTTAATTTTGTCATCTCCACAATTTAAGGGGAAGACAGCCTACATGACGGGTATCGATGATGCCAAGTTTAAAAAGATGGTTGTGCCAGGTGATGTGTTGAAGTTACATGTGACATTTGGTAAGTTACGCGCCAACATGGGTAGCGTATTGGTTGAAGCTAAAGTTGATGGGAAGACAGCAACCTCTGCCGAATTGATGTTTGTTGTTTCGCCAGATGAAAAAGATGAATGAAGCCGTTACATTAGAATTTGAAGAATTAAATAGTGAACTCGTCGATGTGTTTAATAATGTGATGTGGATTGAAGAAGCCGCGTTAAAGCAAAGTGATTTTTCAGATATTACGTTAAAAGATATGCATACAATCGATGCCATATCGATGTATTCTGAAAAAAGCGCCTCACAAGTCGCGAAGATGATCCACTTAACACCGAGCGCGATGACAACTGCCATTGATAAGCTCGTTGAAAAAGGATATGTCGAGCGTCGTCGTTCTAATAAAGATCGACGGGTGGTTCGCCTTGGGCTGACCCATAAAGGGCGGGTTGTGTATCGTGCCCACCAAGGGTTCCATCGTGACTTGGCGCACAATTTGCTAAAAGATATGCAACCCAGTGAGATGGATACGGTAAAGCGTGCCATTCATAATTTGGTGAGCTATCTTGCAAACGTTATTAAGCAGTAAAAAGGGGAGTTATGGAACACTTAAAAATCGTGGCCTCGGCGCGTCAAGTACCTAGCCGCCTGGTGACGAATGACGAATTAAGTACCATGATGGAGACCAACGATGATTGGATCTATACACGGACAGGGATTCGTCAACGCCAAGTGGTGACCACGGAAAACACGAGCGATTTAGCCATTCAAGTGGCTGAGCAGTTACTGGCAAAGGCCCAAGTATCGGCTGAAAGTTTGGACTTTATTATTGTCAGTACGATGTCACCAGATAGTTTGTCACCAAGCACGGCTGCCATTGTCCAAGGTGCCATTGGGGCCAATCAGGCCTTTGCGTTTGACTTGAGTGCCGCTTGCTCGGGGTTGGTTTATGGTATGAGCGTGGCGTCCAGTCTATTGTCAACCCGCTATCGTCGCGGTTTGGTGATTGGTGCCGAAGTCTTATCAAAACTCGTAGATTGGCAAGACCGCACGACGGCTGTATTGTTTGGCGATGGTGCCGCTGGCGTACTCGTTGAAACAACGGCTGAAGCGATTGGATTACTGAGTGAAGAGTTGCGGACATTTGGTGATAAGGGCGATAACTTAGTTGCTGGCCGCTTTGGTAATGCCAACCCGTTTTCAGGTGACATTACACCAGCTGATCTTTACTTCCACCAAAACGGCCGTGAGGTGTACAACTTTGCGACGCGTGAGGTGCCGGATGCGTTAGCATCGGCGTTGGCCAAAGCGCAACTCTCAGCAGATGATGTGGACTATTATTTGTTACATCAAGCTAATGCGCGCATTGTGTCAACAATTGCTAAACGTTTTGGTCAACCAGAAACCAAGTTTCCAACCAATATGGCCAGCAACGGTAACACGAGTGCGGCTAGCATTGGGATTCTCTTGGATGAATTGGTTGAATCTGGTCAAGTGCATGCCGGTCAAACCATTGCCTTAGTAGGTTTTGGTGGTGGCTTGACGGTTGGCGCGCAAATTTGGAAAATTTAAACAACATCGGTGTAGTCGGCTGCACCGCAAAAATCTAACGAAAATACTGAAAAAATACTAGGAGACGAACACTATGACAGATGCAGAAATTTTTGACAAGGTTAAGGAAATTTTGGTTGACCAATTTGATTTGGAAGAAGACGAAGTGTCATTAACAACTGACTTGACAAATGACATCGATGCCGATTCTTTGGACTTGTTTGAAGTTTTGAACCGTGTCGAAGACGACTTTGACATCAAGTTGGCCGTTGCTGAAGACATCAAGACAACCCAAGACTTGGTTGACAAGGTTAAAGAACAATTGGCAGCTTAATGTGACAGGTGATCATGCTTGAATGGTCACGTACATAGTATAAGAGTTAAAAGGAAAATAAAATGGTAGTAAACGTAGAGAACCCGCTTTTTAAAAAACTTGGCATGAAGTATCCCATCGTTGAAGGTGGGATGACTTGGGCTGGAACCGGTGCATTGGCTGCAGCAATTTCTGAAGCGGGTGGTTTAGGCTTTATCGGTACAGGTTACTGGCACGGTGAAGATGTCCGCAAAGAAATCAAACGCGTCAAGGCATTGACGGACAAGCCATTTGGTGTCAACGTGATGCTTTTGAGTCGCCATATTCGGGAAGTCTTTGACGTGATCATTGAAGAAGGCGTGAAAGTGGTTGCCACAGGAGCGGGTGATCCGTCACCATTCTTGGATGAATTACACGCGGCTGGTATTATCGTCATGCCGGTTGTCCCTTCTGTGTCATTAGCTAAGATGATGGAAAAGAAGGGTGTCGATGCGGTGATTGCTGAAGGAATGGAATCTGGTGGGCATATCGGCATGTTGACAACGATGACGTTAGTACCACAAGTAGTCGACGCTGTTGATATTCCAGTCATTGCTGCTGGTGGTATTGGCGATGGTCGTGGTGTTGCTGCCGCCTTCATGTTGGGGGCTGCTGGGGCTCAAATGGGGACGCGTTTCTTGACGGCAACAGAATCTGAAATTCACCCCAACTTTAAAGAAAAAATCATTAAAGCCAAGGACATTGACACGATTGTTACTGGCCAACTGATGGGAAACCGCGCACGTGTTTTGAAGAACAAGATGGCTAAGAACTTCGTTAAAAACGAGGTCTTTGAAATCCAAAAAGAAAAGCCAGATGCTGCCGCAATTGAAAAGTTGGAATCCGGTACTTTGCGTCGGGCTGTTCAAGAAGGTGACAAAGAAGGTGGCGCTTTCATGGCTGGTCAAATCTCTGGTTTGATCAAAGATGAAAAGCCAGCCGCACAAATTTTGTCTGATATTTGGGCAGAAGCAACTGACTTGATGGGTATTGAAAATACAACATTGTAACCACAGCGCTGACACGTCAGCAAATTTTACATGGGGACTAATATGAAATTAGGTATCTTATTTAGCGGTCAAGGGGCGCAAAAAGCTGGCATGGGTGCCGACTTATACGCGGCATTACCCGCTTACCGTGACACAATTGACCAAGCGTCAGCCATCTTAGGCTATGATTTACAAGCCGTGGCCAATGACGAAACAAAAATCACGCAAACAGCTTACGCACAACCTGCTATTTTGGCGATGAGCAATGCCATTATTAACGCGTTGGGTGAGGCTTTGCCAACCCCAGTAGCAGGTCTGGGCTTGAGTTTGGGTGAATACTCAGCGTTGGCTGCCAGTGGCGCTATGGGATTTGACCAAGCCGTGGCGATTATCAAAGACCGTGGTATCTACATGCAGACAGTCGGTGAGGCCAATCCAGGTAAGATGGTTGCCGTGATGGGTGATAATCAAGCGTTGGTAGAAGACGTGTTAACATCACTACAGGCAGCTGGCAAGCAAGTTTACCCAGCCAACTATAATACATTTGCGCAACTGGTCATTGGTGGTGTGGCTGAAGATGTTAATGAGGCCATGGCAGCCTTAACTGAAGCAGGGATTCAACGCCTCGTTGAATTACCCGTGTCAGGAGCCTTCCATACGCCATTGTTAAAAGATGCGGCTGTGCAGTTGACAACACGTCTGGCTGGCGAAACTTTCAGCGAGACCCAATATCCGGTTTATTCAAATACAACGGGGGCATTATTTACGGCTGACACGTTATTTGAAACATTGACAAAACAAATTATTTCACCCACTTACTTTGCGCAAGCGATGGAAAAAATGTTGGCTGATGGTGTCGATACATTTATTGAAGTTGGCCCATCAGATACGTTAATTAAATTCGCCAAGAAAATTGCACCAAAGGACGTCAAGCGTTATGCGATTACCGATATTGACAGTTTCAATGCGGTGCGTGATTTATTAGTTGCAGCAGGAAAGGAAGCCTAGTATGATGGATTTCACAGATCAAACAGTGCTCGTTACTGGCTCATCGCGCGGTATTGGTTTGGCAATTGCCAAAGCCTTTGATGCTGCGGGCGCTCACGTGATTTTACATGCGCGTTCAGCTATCGCGCCAGAAATTTTGGCTGAATTCAAGCAAACACCGCAAACTTTGCAATTTGATATTGCGGATGCTGAAGCAGCTGAGGCTAGTATCAAGGCCTCATACAAGCAAGCAGATTTCCCTGGTATTGATGTTTTGATTAACAATGCGGGTATTACCAAAGACCAATTGGCCATGGCGATGACGCCAGCTGATTTTGCTCAGGTCATTAATGTGAACTTGAATGGGACATTTAATGTGACGCAACCAATCTTTAAGAAGATGATTCGTCAAAGACATGGGGCAATTGTGAATATGAGTTCCGTTATTGGCTTAATGGGTAACATGGGACAAACGAATTATGCCGCTTCAAAAGCTGGTATAATTGGTTTCACCAAGTCACTTGCCAAAGAAGGTGCCCGTCGTGGGATTCGTGTGAATGCGATTGCGCCAGGCATGATTATGTCTGATATGACGGCGGTTTTGCCAGCAGAAACGCAAACGGAAATTTTGAAAAATATTCCCTTATCACGGTTTGGTGAAGCCAGTGAAGTCGCTGAAGCAGCGCTTTTCTTAGCACATAGTTCCTACATTACAGGGCAAACATTGACTGTTGATGGCGGATTGTATATTTAATTAAAGGAGAACAACATGACACGAGTAGTCATTACTGGTCTTGGTGCCGTAACCCCACTTGGAAATGATACAGAAACATTTTTGAATGGTATCTTCAACGAAGAAATCGGGATTAAGCCAATTACAAAGTTCGATGCCACAGAAACAGGGATTACGGTCGCTGGACAAGTTGATGGATTTGACCCAGCAAAACGTGTAGGCAAGCGTGACGCACGTAAGTTGGATTTGTTCTCACAATACGCCATCGATGCGGCTGATCAAGCATTGGAAAATGCTGGTTTGAAAGCACCGGAAGGCTCAGAAAACCCAACGACTGTCCAAGACCCAACGCGTTTTGGCGTTATTCTGGGTAATGGTATCGGTGGTTTGACCACTATTCAGGAACAAGTGATCAAAATGCATGACAAGGGACCACAACGTGTCAGCCCATTGTTCGTGCCTGAATCAATTCCAAACATGGTATCGGGTAACGTGTCATTGCGTTTTGGTGCCAAAGGGGTAAACTATACGGTTGTGACTGCTTGTGCCTCTGCAACCAATGCCATTGGTGAAGCTTTCTGGCGTATCCAATCCGGTAAGGCAGATGTGATGTTGACGGGTGGTTCAGAAGCCACAGTTAACGAAATTGGGATTGCTGGTTTCGCGGCTTTGACAGCGTTGTCAACGGAAACAGATCCGATGGAAGCGTCAAAGCCATTTGACAAGAACCGTCATGGTTTTGTCCTTGGTGAAGGTTCAGGTATCTTGGTCATTGAAAGTCTCGAACACGCCCAAGCACGTGGGGCCAACATTTTGGCTGAACTTGTGGGTTATGGTGCATCATCTGATGCATACCACATGACATCACCATCACCTGATGGTGAAGGTGCGGCGCGTGCCATGCGTGATGCCCTTCGCGATGCCGATTTGCAACCTGAAAAGATTTCATATATCAATGCGCACGGAACAGCAACTGGTGCCAATGATTCTGGTGAAGCACATGCGATTGCCACTGTCTTTGGGGCTAATAATGTCCCTGTCTCATCAACTAAGGGGATGACAGGTCATTTGCTTGGTGCGGCTGGTGCGATTGAAGCCTTGGTTTCAGTTGGCGCACTTGTCCGCGGCGAAATGCCAGTTAACGTTGGTGTGGACGAACAAGATGATGACACGAAGTTGGTGAACTTGGTGTCTACTGCGACAAAGCATACCGCACCTGAATATGTACTAAGTGCAAATTATGGTTTTGGTGGCCACAACGCTGCAGTCATTTTCAAAAACTGGCACGAAGAGGCTTAATTCATGAGTTTAAATATCGATGAAATCCGCAGCTTGATGGCGGATCTAGAAAATAGTTCATTACGCGAATTTCAAATTATCGACGGTGATTTTAGTTTGCATTTGTCAAAAAATGACAACGCGGCGATTGTCGCACCAGCACTCACTGCCGCCGCTGAACCAGTGGTGGCTAACGATGCACCTAACGAACATCCATTGGCAAAACCAGTGACAGCGGGTGTCGAGATCGTTGCGCCAATGGTTGGCACAGTGTATTTGCAACCAAAACCAGAAGCGCCAATGTTTAAACAAGTTGGTGACAAGGTAGCGGTTGGTGAAACAGTAGCTGTGATTGAAGCGATGAAACTGATGACCGAAATTCACAGTGAAGTTGCTGGCACAATTGCCGAAGTTTTGGTTGAAAACGAAGAAGTGGTGGACTATAACAAGCCACTTTATATCGTGACACCAGCATAATTTAAGCGGAGTTTTCCGCGTACATACCTGAATAGGAGGAAAGGCATACAGTAATTGGTGCTGTATGTTTAATAGACACATGAGCGTACTAAATACCCAACAAATTATGGACATCATCCCACATCGTTATCCGATGTTAATGTTGGATACGGTTGAAGAATTGGTGCCAGGTGAACGGGCCGTGGCTTACAAGAATATTTCAATCAATGAAGAAATTTTCCAAGGCCATTTCCCAGGAAACCCAACCTTTCCAGGTGCGTTAACCGTTGAAGCCTTGGCCCAAACGGGTGCCGTTGCGCTTTTGTCAATGCCAGAATATAAAGGAAAGACTGCTTACTTTGGCGGTATCAAGAAGGCGCGTTACCGTCAAATGGTACGCCCTGGTGACCGCTTGCGTTTGGAAGTGACAATCGATCGTTTGCGTGGGCCAATTGGAACGGGTAAAGGGATTGTGTGGATTGGTGACAAGAAGGCAACAACTGCTGAATTGACATTCATCATTGGAGATTAATTGTGTTTAAAAAAGTATTGGTTGCCAACCGTGGTGAAATTGCGGTTCGTATTATCCGAACGTTAAAAGAAATGGGCATTGGGTCAGTGGCGATTTATTCGACCGCTGATAAGGATAGCCTGCATGTTCAAATCGCTGATGAAGCGATTGCTGTCGGTGGGCCAAAGCCAAAAGACTCTTATTTGAATATGAAAAACATTTTGAGCGCCGCCTTACTATCTGGGGCAGAAGCCATTCACCCAGGTTACGGTTTCTTAGCTGAAAATGCGTTGTTTGCCGAAATGGTCGGTGAGGTCGGAATTCAATGGATCGGGCCACGGCCAGAAACCATCGAATTAATGGGTAACAAAGCGAACGCCCGTGAAGAAATGCGCCGCGCTGGTGTGCCTGTCATTCCAGGATCTGAAGGGTTTATTCGGGATTTTGACGAAGCCAAGGCTGTGGCCGATCGCATTGGTTATCCTTTGTTGCTCAAGGCTGCTGCTGGTGGTGGTGGCAAAGGGATGCGCTTTGTATACGGCGAAGATGAGCTCTCAGATAAATTTGATGATGCGCAAAACGAAGCCCGTGCTGCTTTTGGCGATGACCATATGTATATCGAAAAGGTCATGGAACGCGTGCGGCATATTGAAATGCAATTGTTGCGCGATGAAAATGGCCATGTGATTTATTTGCCTGAACGTAATTGTTCTTTGCAACGTAATAACCAAAAAGTGTTAGAAGAATCGCCAGCAACTGGTGTGACGCCAGCAATGCGTGCTGAATTGGGTGAAATTGTGACCCGCGCAGCCCAAGCCTTGGGTTATGTGAACACTGGGACGATTGAATTTTTGCAAGATCATGAAGGCGCCTTTTATTTCATGGAAATGAACACGCGGATTCAAGTAGAACATCCCGTTTCAGAAATGGTCACCGGTTTAGATTTGATTCGATTGCAGATTGCCGTGGCCGCTGGTGAAGATTTGCCAGTGACGCAAGCTGATGTGCAAGTACAAGGTCATGCAATTGAAGTACGTTTGACGGCTGAACAGCCAGAAAAGCATTTTGCCCCTAGTGCTGGGACAGTTGGTTTCGTCTTTCTCCCAACTGGTGGGCCTGGTATTCGTATTGATTCGGCATTGTTTAATGGCGATAAAATCCAACCATTCTATGATTCAATGATTGGGAAGCTCATTGTGCATGGTGCAGACCGCACGCAAGCGATGGCCAAAATGCGCCGGATTGTGGATGAAACGGTGGTCCGTGGTGTCGCCACGAGCCGCGCCTTCCAACAGGCATTGTTAGCTGATCCCCAAGTACAACGTGGGGAATTTGATACACGTTACCTAGAAAGTGACTTTTTACCACGCTGGCTTGATAGTTTGCCAGCGACTGAATAAACAATAATACCGCGTATGGCCGACATATGCGGTATTATCATATTAGTGCCATATGCAGTTCTGGACTGCTAAGTAAAGTGATTAGGAGGCATGTGTCCCAACTGGTGAGTTTGCGGTGTTGGGATACGGGATAAAGATGGATTTATACGATAATCAAAAATCAACCGCTAAAATTAAGCGGGATGCATCGGTCAATGAACGCATCCCAGACGGGCTTTTCTTAGCTTGTCCTTATTGCGGTGTTCAAATGTACAATAAGCAATTGGGACCGTTTCGTGTATGCGCGCACTGTGGCTATGGCTTCCGTTTGCAAGCGCAAGAACGCGTCGATTTGCTCACGCAATCATTTGAAGAAATGGATGCTGACATTGAAATGACAACACCAGAATTTCCTGGTTATGCGGATAAGCTCGCGCGGGCGAAATCACAAACAGGTTTAGGCGAATCCGTATTGACCGGTGTGGCCACGATTGAAAATGAAAAAGTGGCGCTAGGCGTCATGGATTCTTATTTCATGATGGGGTCATTGGGATCCATGACTGGTGAAAAAATCACCCGCTTGTTTGAATATGCGACGGATAAAAAATTACCGGTAGTATTGTTCACGGCTTCTGGTGGGGCACGGATGCAAGAAGGTATTAATTCCTTGATGCAAATGGCCAAAGTGTCAGCGGCAGTGGCGGCGCATCAAGAAGCTGGCCTCCTTTATTTGGTCGTACTGACAGATCCAACAACTGGTGGGGTGACGGCCAGTTTCGCCATGCAAGGCGATATTACGTTAGCTGAACCGCATGCTTTGGTTGGCTTTGCTGGTGCACGTGTGATTGAATCAACGATTCATGAGAAGCTACCAAAGGACTTTCAGCGTGTCGAAACGTTACTAGAAAATGGCTTTGTTGATCAAATTGTGCCCCGTCCTGAACTGAGCGCCATTATTGCTAAACTGGTGAGGTTGCATCGGGTGTCGGAGGTATAACATGGCAGTCAATATTGGATTAAAATTATTTAAGCATGAATTAACGCCAGCTGAAGTGGTGAAAAAGTCACGTGAAGACCGCTTTTTGGCGCGTGAAATTATTGATGGTATTTTTACGGACTTTGTTGAATTGCATGGCGATCGTTTGAGTGGGGATGACATGTCGGTGATTGGCGGCATTGCTGCTTTAAATGGCAAGCCGGTGACTGTCATTGCCATTGATAAGGGTGTTGATATTCAAGATAAGCTGAGCAAACGCAATGGGTCGCCTGAACCTTGGGGTTATCGCAAAGCACAACGTTTGATGCAACAAGCTAACAAATTTCATCGCCCAATTGTGACGTTTATTAACACGCCAGGGGCATTTCCAGGTAAAACGGCGGAAGCGCAAGGCCAAGGCGAAGCGATTGCCAAGTCTATTTTAGAATCTATGAAATTGACGGTACCAATGATTGCCATTATTTATGGAGAAGGTGGTTCTGGTGGCGCTTTGGCGTTGGCCACGAGTGATCAAGTCTGGATGTTCCAAAATGCGACTTATTCCATTTTGTCACCGGAAGGTTTTGCATCTATTTTATGGAAAGATAGTAAGCGTGCTGATGAGGCCGCCGCTGTCATGGGTATCACGGCTAAGGATCTTTTGGAAAAGGGTGTGATTGAATATATTATTCCCGAATCACGGAATCATCCGCGTGTCTTTAATTTGATTCGCCAGCGGTTAGACGATGAATTTGTGCGACTAAATGCGTTAACGCCAGAAGAATTACTTAAGCAACGACGTGTACGGTTTAGAGCGTTTTAATATGGTATAATAAAAATACTGACGGCTGTCAGTATTTTTATTTTTTGCGTGAGCAGCTTAAATTGGGGTCGTTTTTGGAATTCGACAGGCTGTTTAGGGCATGGACTGCGTTTCGCCATCCGGGCGTTAAAACGGGCAGAAATTTTAACTGCAAAAAACGAAAACTCTTTCGCAATCGCTGCCTAAAAAACAGTGATGCGTCACTTAATCTTGGTAGCTGGCGTCTAAGGTTAGGTCATAAAAAGTCAGATCGCGTCGTTGCTTAGATTCGGAACAGCGGCGTTAAATGAATCGAGTTAGTGATTGATGTTAGCCTCGTGTTGTGGCGGAATCAATCATGAAACTTAAATGACAACACTATAAGCGTAGAGGTTCATGTACCGGGCAGTTTGGACAGGGGTTCGACTCCCCTCGACTCCACTAAGCATTTCATGGCGTTGCATAAGGTTGCAAAAACCTTGATGTAGCGCCTTTTCTTATGAAAAATGTTGCACTGTATTTCATAGCATTTCACACAAAATGGGAAACTTTTTGGGAAACATTTTAAATAAGCAAGTAAGCAGTGTAACGGCGTTTAAGCCGTTTTTTATTTGCAAAAGTGGGAAACATTTAGCATATCATCAAAATGTGGTACATAATCAGAATATATACGATAAATAATGTATATATACATTATAATATTCATAGAAGACCAACTAATTAGAGAGGTAACTATGACAACTACATGGACGAATAGAGCGATAATCAAACGTTACTTTTCGGGTATGATAGGCCTTGAATGTGAGTTGATAGCGGAAGACTTAGAGCGTTCAAATAAGTACAGATATGAAAACACAGTATTTGTTCAAGAGATTAAGCGAGTGCTAGATGAGTTCTGTAAACAACTCACACCAGAGCTTAAAGATATGTACGTCAGCAAGTCCAAAGAGAACAGGCCATTTATAGAGTTCTACACTGTTGTTGCACCTGCTGGTTACATCATGTCATTGAATAAAGAACTCAATCAGATTGTGAGCCAGATTGAACGACCACGAGAGCGTTTATACGCATGATATGATGTTGTGTGTATTTATACTGATAGTATTTTAAAGTAGCTTATATGGCGTTTCAGGGGGGCTATGGGTACGATAAAAGGAAAACGTAGTATAGCTGGAGCTTTAAATACAAATGCCAAAATTAAACATTTGAAAAGTCCCGTAATTAACTTTTGGTAATGACAAAAAATAAAAACGAGGTGTGATCATGGCAGATAGAACAGATAAGATGTTGAGAGATTATTTTTCAGGAAGATTGAAGCTAATGGCAGAGGTTGAGCCACGATACAAGCAAGATATTGCAGACATTACATTTTGTTTGTCAGTCATCAAGCCAGAACATAGCGAAGTCATCAAGCGATATTACAGTGATAAGTTTATAACGTGGGAAGAAGTTGTGAGCGAAGCAGGTAAAAGTCACTCGAGTTTACGGACATGGCGCAACGACTTTAAAACGTTATTGAATGTGATGACACAACACGGGGATGAATTTATTGAGTTGAGACATGAAGCATTACAAGTGTAGTGCTTTTTTGTTTGAAATAAAAATACCCCCGCCCCTTGTTACTAGATTGTAGAGCACACACATACCGTTGCCTTATAAAAATGTTGAATTTTGAAAAGTTTTTTTATAGGGGGGTTATCCCATAAACGTTGATATAAAGGCTTTTATCAATTTCAGTACAGAACACAGGAATGCTGATATATCAACGTTTACAGCTTACTGGTTTCTAAAACGGGCATAGTTTATCACTACTGCCACAAGGGTTACATCCTATTTAACGTAAAAACTACCCCCTAAACCCACCCTAGTTTTTGTAGTTATGGTTACTTTAGCTACCACTTTTAAGCCTATTTTTGAGTTAAGAACCCTTTAACGTTGCTATATTAACCTTGTCAAGCCCCCCATAGCTATCACAGAGAGTTATAGCGAATGTTTGTTATCGTTTGAAACGATAGCGAGATAGTCCGAGGTCATTTGAAACGACCACTAGATGAGTTCCTTATGAATTTGATTGATAACGGATACAATCTCATCCCCGTATCAGTGAGCAAGATAGAGCTTGTGTATTGGTCTCAAAACAAGCTAGATAGCGTGTTAATTTGCGTTTGATATATTGATGAGTGTATTTATACCAGACAGACATTAAACGCTTAAAACGGCTGTCACAGCTTAATAAAATACATACCAAAAGGCACGAACTAGATAATATGAGTTCGTGCCTTTTTAGTTTATACGGTTGTTCAAATATGGGGAGACATAAAACGATTTAGTGCTAAAAATGCAAGCAAAAGCAAGCATTAAAAGTCTTAAAGATGTTAGTAAATGATAGTGTGTAAGGTCACAAAAATGTTATCAAATGTCAACATGCAGGGTTTCAAAAATACTAGCATTTACTAGCACGATAATACCAACAAATACCAACATACATAAGCGTTTAACCATTGCTATAAATGGTTATACATGGCGTTATAGAAAGGGTACAAGGTCACAAAAAAGGTTACATTTAGCGTTGCAAAAACGTTGCATTTTGTTGCAACCTTTTACGTACTTTATGCAATCTTCATTGTTATTGGGAAACAACAATAATTTACATTTTTAATTTAAAAAGCATTGAAATTATCATTATAGTATACAAGGGCTTCTATTATTTTTAATTGCAGAGACTCGGGATAAGGCAGTTCATTGATTAACAATGCTATGATTTCTGACAGTTCGTCCTTAGTTATTTTTTTAATGACGGTGATTAGTACAATATTTTCCATTTCTTTCAGAAATATATCGACCACATGTCTATCATAACCGTTTATTTTCAAGAACAATGCTCCCAAAGCTATGCTACTACGTTTATTTCCGTCCAAAAAGGGATGATTGAAAGCGACTCCGTAAACTAAATGGGTGATTTTATCTTCAAAAGTAGGGTAGTAGGAGTCATTTTGAATGAATTGTAGGACGCTATCAAGGCCTCCAATATCTTTGGCTCCAGGTAAGCCACCACTTGTATCTATAACATTATTATGCTCTTTAATGGCTTGTAGATAATCAAAATATAGAATCATTTGTCCTTTAGCCTCTTAAAAACATCTATGTTTTCAGTTATTTGTTCCTGAAGAGACTTGCTTTTTTCGCCTAAGAATTTTTCGAAATCATCTTTGTTCATAGGATTGATATAGTCGCTTATGTTAGAGTGTACAACGGATCTAAAACCGTAATCTCGGCTAGCCATTTTAGTTCTTGCATCATCAATTAACGGTTTTTGTAGAGGGTGTGATGAAAACTTATCAAGAATTTGTTTGGTTTCTATTTTTGTTAATTTTCTATTTAGTTCGTTATACTTTGATTCTATTTCATATGCCAATCCTGCTTCAAAACTTGCAATAAGAACTAATACTTCACTATACAAAGTATCACGCATGTTTTCTCGAGCCTTTAAATCCAAAAGTTTTTTATAGTCTTTTGCTTGTTCTTTAAAAATGGCTTTATATATCTCATCAGTAAAATATGCGTATTTATATGCATTCATGTCAACATAACTGTTTAATGCATTTGTAAACTGTTTTCTTTCAGTTTTTTCCCGATAACTTTGCTCTAAAAAAGAAGTGTCTCGTTGATTAACATATTTGACATTTCCTTTAGTTTTTTCTTGTAATACTTCTACTGTAATATCCAGTATTTTGCTTCTTAATTCTTGAGCAACACTACTAGTTTTTAATAGCATAGACAAATTTAAGATAGTTCTAATACTTGATATAGCAATATTTCTGACTTTGAGACCATCATTATTGATGGTCTCAAATACCTCTGGGTGTTGTTCTCGAAAATCGTTTAGTTTTTTTCCACTTAAAACAGAAAAGTCGTTGCGTTCTAACTCAACTCTGTGTTCCGAAATGGTTCTTTCTAGTGTTGGAATACTTATGTCAAAAAAATTTGCAACTTGCTGATTAGTGAAATATGATTGTTTAAAATTGTATATCTCTTCTACTTTTTCAAGTGCTAAATCATTATTTAATATATTTTGTCTATTAATATCTACATCTAAGTTATTATTATTCATTAGAAACCCCTTAATGTGCATAAAACAGGATACTAGTTTAACTTTTTAACGTGAACGCTTGGCACGTATGTACGCACTCTGTGAGTGCTTATTTAATTAAGACTGTTGCTAATCCAATCGGCTACGTATGTTTCCAAAAAGGCGGCTATAACAATGAGTGGTAAAACATACTTAACATAGCTAGTTATTAACTGTTTTATCTCATCCATAAACTGAGTTGAGGTGTTCATCTTTTTAGATATTTTGTTTCTCATCCACTTGTTAATACGGTCAAGCGCTACGATCCAGAAGCAAAGTGCTAATATTTCAATTAACATGTGTGGCAGAGAAGAAATTACAATAGTTGTGCCTTTTGCAAGAGACATATTGAAGATGATACCAAACAGTATGCCAGGCAGTATAGCAGTGGCAAGGGGTTGTAGCCAGTACAAGAATGGTATCGGAATAAGTCCTAGTATCAACATTTGTAACGGTACTTTAAAGCCATTATTTATGATGTAAGCCACAACTAAATCTAATCCAGATTTATGTTCTACTGATTCAGGTATGTTACTTGAGACAGAGTTTATTGTTGATTGAATGTCAGGATGAATAAGATAAGTAAGTATAGACGATACAACAATAATCAACAGCATGAAACATAAATATTTAAATGGTTGTTTTATATTTTCTTTAGATAAGTATTTCATAATCAATCAATCTTTCATCTCAGCCAATAGCTTGGACAGGGAAGCATGACACAGAGTCTGGGTTCTCGTTAAAACAACGAGTTATTTTTTCGTTTTAAGTCACTTACTGATAGTAGGTGGCTTTTTATTTATAATTTATTAATGGTTAAACATTGATACCAACAACAAGATTAATCCGGCTACAGTAAGTAGTATTCCTGCAATCTGATATTGTTTGTTGTTATCTCGCTTGGATAGTGTAATAAAGGTTGTACCAGAAAAAAGAAAAGTTAGTGCTAGAAAAAAAGATGTCATAGTTTCAACTCCTATATATTCTTCAGTACAGCACTCTCAAGCGACATAGGTATACCAAAGTACGCCATGAAGTCATAAAGCTTACTGTATCTGTCTGTATTCTCGTCAAAGTAGAAATCAGCTAACATTTTAAACGCATAAGAATTAGCACTAATTTCAGCATCACTTTTGGCCAAAGGTGAGAATGCATAAGTTTTATGCTGTTCACCATTCAAAACATGTTGTAACTCATGGAATTGCCTAAAAGGGAGTGAGAACTTAGTCTTAAAGTTAGGGTTAATGATGATTATGTTATCAGACGGTAAGGCAACATCTGGATCATATATAGAACCAGCCATTTCAGTAATGACAATCTTTTTATGTGTCAACTTATCAGCGTTATAGGTTGATACCACATCATTAAAGTAGTCTAGCGGGGATGTATAGTCGAGATATTCATACATTTATTTTCTTTCCTCACGTAACATCTTAACGAACGCAAGGATAGAATTTTTATAGTCCTCTGATAGTTCTTTACCCTCAAAAGACATAATTAACTCATCATCAGCTAAATCTACGTGCTTTTTATCATCCCCGTCATCAGAGCCGTTGTGAGGCGTTTTAAGCGGGCTGTCTGTCTTGCCTTGTAGATACTCTACTGTGGTATCTAAAGCGTCAGCAATCAACGAGAGCATGGCATAAGAGGGAGTATATTTATCAGTTTCAATTTGTGCAATGCTTGAACGTGAAGAATTAACTAATTCAGCTAGAGAAGTTTGAGTTAGTTTTTTTATTTTGCGCTGTTCTTTCATGCGTTCTGATGTTACAGACATATTAGCACCTCGATTAAATGTTAAGAATTTATAAAGCACTTAATCAAAAATGAAACTTAATTAAGAAACTTTAAAGCGTATTGTACAGTGAACTAACAAAAGTTATAGTTTAATTATTGAATGTTAGTTGAACGAACAAAATATATTTACTTGTACAGTGAATATACACTAATCATACCAGACAATACAGGTCAATTAAAGGCAAATAGATACATTTAAGTGCAAGAGTGAACCACTATAAAAGCAACGAGATGGGAGAAATTATCATGACAGTATCAAACGCATTATTTAACGAAGCACAGGTAATCAAGGACACTAACAGCGCATTGGAAGACATCCAAGAAACGTTAGCTCTCTCGTTGGTTGATAGCTTGAAAGCGGGCGACCATATCACAACGCCAACAATCATTGATATGTTGAAAGACTTGGAAGATATGCAACTCAAGTATTATGACCGTTTGGAAGAAAACGAGAACACACAAGGCGGTTTAGAGAACCAAGAACAATCAGGGGATGAGGAAACAGCAGAATGAAAATACCACGGTCAGAACAAGAAACAATCGTGATTTATGACGTTGAAGTAGGTAAGTGGCACATTGATACGACCTACCCACCACACATCAGAAAATACACGCCTGCTATGGGAGAAATTGAGGAAAAAACGCAAGATAGGTTAGCAGGTTTGATAAGTGATGAGTATAGTGGCTCATTCATGACAAGAAAGCGCAAAACACTAACGGATGAACAACGCCAACGGGTAGTAGATCAACTAAGAAAGGGGCAAGCATAATGAGTATCACAATTTGGTTAGGGCAAGTAATCACGATAATTGTATTAGTGGGTGGCACTTTTGTCGCTGGTATGGTGGTAGGCGACAGTCACAAGGGAGGACGTAAGGCATGAATTTGTACATCAAAACGTTGAATAAGCTATTTGAGACATTGCCTAGCATTGCAGACAGTGAAGCAATCAAAGGCCATGACAAAGCACGGGTGGAGATTATGACAGCCTATGAACATCTAGACAAAGCAATGACACGCCTAGTCATTGATAACGTGTAAAGGGGATGAAATGGCAGTAAGTAATGATGAGCTAATGGAAGAATTAGCAGAAATGAATTTTCATATTTTACAGGGTATAGGAGATGTAAAAGACACCCTAGACCAACAACACCACGTTTGGAAACGAGCCGAGAATGTGGCCAAGCACTTTGATGTGAGTTTAGGCACAGTCAAGAGCTGGAAAAGGCGTGGACTGATAACAGGTTATAAACATGACAAGATAGTCATTTATGACGTGTTAGTGATTGAACGTGATTTGTTTCAAGTAGAAAACTAGAAAGGAATGCAGAGCATGAAAAAGGGCATAAAAAAAGCACATCCCCGAGCGACCAAACTTACGGATGAGCCTAACCACAAACGCCCATATCATGGCTTTTGCTATACACATTTTAACATGAATACAGATAAATTACTAAAAGTTTGGAATTTAGATCTACAAACATTATCAGGCGAGGCGCAAAAAATACAAGCGTTAGCTCATACACTCAATAAAGCCATTGAGGGCGGAGAGCTTGATACCGAGTACATCACGGATGTTATCGATATTATGGCAGGTTTTGCGATTGGTATTGTGAACAAAGCTGATGAGCTGGAGGTGGGACAATGACAGACACACCACTATCAAACATTGAGCAACAGATACTCAATACATTACCCGCAGGACGAGCGCAAGCAATCACATTGGAAAAATTAGCTTACTTATTGCGGATTAACAAAAAGCGTGTGAGCGATATTGTCGCAGACTTGCGTAAACGTGGTTATTTAATTGGTAGTAACCGACAAGCACACGGTGGCATGTATCTCATTGTCACAAGTAATGAGTTTTGGGAGACAGTCAACACGTTACAAAAGAGTGTTAATAGTCAACAAGCTATTATTAACGCTTTATTGAAGCATGAGGAAAGATTTACGAGGGAATAAACATGAGTAATTGTGAAAACACTTTCATAGTACAAACTAAATCAAAGTTAAGTTTGAAAGATGTGAATGATGATGTGCAGGTACAACTTGAAAAAGCACAATCAATCACAGATTATCTAAGACGAATCAATGACAATCAACATGATATTAATAAAACACTATTCAAAAATGATTATTTAGGTAGTGAAATTGGTAAAGCAGAGACCGCACTCGTCATTTTAAATGAATTTATTGATACTGCTGTGAATTTACTAGAAAGCGTTGAATAGGGAGAATGAGATGACACAATCACAACGAGTAGCGGTCAATCATGCTTTAGAAAGTGTGATGAGTGCTAAGAGCCTTGTAGACTTAGCGAGATACCAAAAAGAGCCACAGAAACTCATAAGCATGTTGCTTAGAGTTGGGACTAACCTTGATGAGATTGAGACACGGTTGCAGACACTCAAAGGTAGGGTGTGACCATGAATAGGTGGGAACATGTCAGGCAATATCAACAGGCAGGTGCTTATGTATTTATGGCGTTACCTAATCAAAAATTTAATGCTGTTGAGGGTGGCTTTAATAACAGTTTTAACAATAGAGATGATTTGCAAAGTTGGTTAAATATATATCCAGAGTATTACAAGGGCAACGTTGGGATAGACCTATCAAAGAGCAATTTAGTTGTCGTTGATATTGATAAGCATGAGCAGAACGGTATGGATAGTATTTTATCGTGGTTTAAAACACATCAAATTGCACCTGATACATTGCAAGATACCTATCTAGAACAAACACCCACAGGCGGACTACATGCGTTCTATCTCATCCCCAGCGGACAAGATAAACCAAAGCACATTATAAACGCTATTACGGGTGTAGACGTTTTGAACAATACAGCAGTGATGACAGCACCGTCCGCATTGACAGGCGGGCAATATCGACAGATTACCCCTTTTGACAAAATTAAGCCCGTGCCAACGTGGGTTTGTGACTTAGCAAACGGTTTGGGTACTGATAGACCTAACAATGTTTACAGGGCAAAATATAGCCTTGCGGACAGGTGGAAAATGACCATTAACGGCTTTGAGACAGGAGAGCGAAACAATCAAGCCATGAGTTTAGCGGGCTATCTGTTTGCCATTGATGTCACGCCACAAGATATATATGACATTATGCAGACAGTCAATGAACGGAGCCGTGAGCCGTTACCTGATCATGAATTAAATACCGTGTATATGAGTGCAAGAAGACGTGAGGAGAAAAAACGAGCAAGGATGAATGACTATGGCAGAGATTGATACAACAGCATTACCCAAAAAGTCCAGCCACATCCCTAGCTGGTTGGATGTGCAATATAACGAGACAGGCGAAATCAGCAAGACTACTGTTAATGTTGAAAGATTAGCGGAGTTTGTTGCCAAAGAGACGCATTTTTACACTGATAATAACAATCTAGCAGGTTATTTGTTTAACGGTCAGTATTGGAAACGTTACAAGAATGTAAAGCAGGCAGATAATGCGTTAAGTTCGAGAGTAGCGACACTGTTAAAACAGAACAAAAAGCTAACGAGTGCCAAACAAGTTAAAAATGTTGTTGATCTGATACGTGTAGTGACTGTAAAAGACGTGTCTGACTACATTGATTTTACAGATGAACCGTACATGGTTAGTTTTACTAATGGCACATTAGACATGCGCACGTTAGAAATCAAGCCAAACGCACCACAGTATCATGCTTTAGGCGGGCTAGATTATCCCGTGAGTGATAAAGATTTACCAACACCAAAGACAGATGAGTTTTTTACACGGCTGTTAGGGGATGAAAACGCAGAACTGTTATATAAGTTTATTGGCTATGGTTTTAAACGTAATTACTTGCCTTTTCAAAACTTTGTCATTTTGTATGGTAAAGGTGGTAACGGTAAAGGTACAGCTTTGACTTACATTGGTCAGAAACTATATAGCGGTAATGTCAGTGAATTGAGTTTACAAGCCTTTGGAGACAAGTTTAAGACAGTAGGATTAGTGGGTAAATATGCCAACATTGGCAGTGATATACCGGCTAACTACATGCCAAATACAGAGAATCTAAAACTAGCCGTGAGTGGCAAAGAAAAGTTTGAAGTGGAATCTAAGGGTGTACAGGCGTTTAGTATCGTCAATTATGCGACATTGTTCTTTTCAGCTAATGATTTACCTAACATTAGACGAGATAGTGGGTTAGATCGTAGACCTTTGGTACTGACAACGCAAGGTAAAGGCTTTACCAACGCAGATGGGAAGAGTGATTTATTTGATGAAAGTGAATTACTGGATGAACGACCAGCCTTTACACGTTGCTCGTATACTGAAAATCCGGACTGCTTTATTTCTAGGGCATAATCCGAGATAATCAAGTATAGGAGTTTTTTTATATTATGAAAGCTAAGCGATACTCAACAGAATTTAAGTCATCAATTGTCACCTTGTATAACGAGGGACGTTCTGCTAATTCTCTAGCCAATGAATACCATTTGGCTGTACAAACCGTCACGGGTTGGGTGAAGAAAGCCCAAATCATTGGGACGGACGTTACCGGTAAGCCAGTGACTCGCGCCCAATTTAATGCAATGCAGAAAGAAGTCGCAAGACTCAAAGAAGAAAACGAAATTTTAAAAATTGCGGCCGTTTTGCTGGG
>NZ_BMWM01000003.1 GCF_014651235.1 Leuconostoc lactis KCTC 3528 = DSM 20202
AATTTGTTTTGAAATTTTAGTCATAAATAAAACCCCGAAAGTTGCTTTAACTTTCGGGGTACACCACAAATTGTCGTAGTTTTTTTGACTAGTCATACCAGCTGTCAGCGAGTTTTTTGTGTGACTTGAGCCAGTCAGCAGCCGCAGCCTTCGGTGATTTACCGTTCTGAATGGCTAACATGACACTTTCCATATCGTCTTTCGTCCAATGGAATTTATCCAAGACTTTCCCAAGTTTTGGGTTATCTTGTTTCAGGCCTTTACGTGTAAAGGTTTGAATATTTTCACCCTTACCCATTGTTTCCTTTGGATCAGCCAAATACTTCAAATGATACTTACTAAACATCCAATGTGGTGACCAACCTGTCACAACAATATCCTTTTTAGCTTTGTAGGCCTTATCAAGCGCAATGGCCATCGCACCAGATGATGAACCTTGCAACTGCCACCCCTTCAAGTTATCATAACTGTCCAATGTTTTTTGCGCACTAGCCATTTCACCGGCGCCAGGTTCAATTCCCGTAATGGTTTTATCCGCCTGATTAGATAAATCAGCAATTGAATTAGCCGCCATATAATCAGGCACAACTAATCCCGTTTTGGCACCGCGTAAATTAGGCCCCAACATGTCGACATCATTTTTAAATTTGTTGTATAACACTTTATTGGTATATGGCAACCAAGCACTGACAGAAGCATCAATTTGTCCCTTCGCAACAGATTGCCACAAAACAGCATTATCAAGTGGTGTCATGGTCACATGATAACCGTGTTGACGCAAAGATTCCGCTAACACGTTAGTTGACGCGACCTCCGAATCCCATTCCACATAACCAAGGTTCACGCGTTGGCCTGTCGCCTTTTGAGTTGTCATCACATTAATGGCCCCGCCAGCAATCATAACAAGCACTGTGGCTAAGATTGTCCAGCGTTTCCAAGGTTTGGTTTCAGCCTTTTGGCCAGGTTGTGTCGTTAACTTTTGCGTAAAGCGATCAATAATGATCGCCAGAATCACTAACCCAAGACCATTGACGAAACCTAAACCAATATCCGCATGTTGCACAGCTGACAAGACACCACGTCCTAAGCCAGGTGCCCCAATCATTGAGGCCGTCACAACCATTGACAAGGCCAACATAATCGTTTGGTTCGCACCAGCTAAGATCGTGTTACGCGCACTCGGCAATTCTAACTTGATTAACTTTTGCCAAGTCGTTGAACCAAACGAATCAGCTGCTTCAACTAATGATACAGGGACTTGGCGAATACCAAGATCCGTCATCCGCACCATTGGTGGTAAAGCAAAGATAATTGAGGCAAACACCCCTGGCACAACGCCAATCCCAAAGAATGCCACTGCCGGAATCAGATAAACGAAACCAGGCATCGTTTGCATAAAGTCCAAAATCGGCTTCACAATGGCTGCTGTTTTTGGTGATTTAGCAGTTAGGATTCCCAATGGAATACCGATGACTAACGAAATAACCGAAGCCATGATAACCAATGTCAACGTACTCATCAAGTCTTCCCACAGATTTTGGTTGGCCACGATGGCTAACCCAAAAAAGGTAAACGCTGGGAAGCCAATTTTTTTAGGTGTGGTTAAAATGGCAATTAACGTGATACCAGCAATCATTAACGGCATTGGAATCGCAGTCAAGCCGTTGGTCAAACCATCCATGACAGCTTGCCCGACGTGTTGCATGACATTAAATAAGCCAGATAGGTGATCGGTTAACCAGTTAACGCCCGCCGTCACCCAGTCTTCTAAGGGTAATTTAGGTATATTAAGCATGTTCGTCCTCTCCTTGTGTATCAGCTAACGCTTCCAAAACACCACCACGAATGATGACACCTTTGACCCGATTGCTGTCGTCAACAACCGCAACAGGGGTTTGGGCATCGTAAATGATTGGCATAATATCCACAATTAACGTATCTAATGAAACCGTTGGCATGTCAGACACCACCTCAGTTAGTGGTGTTTTATCACGGCGCGCAGTCACGGCCGCATCAGATGACAAATAACCAAGAAGTTCACGGTTACGGTTGACAGCAACCAGACCAGAAACTTCTTCATCCGACATCTTACGCAACGCCACCGTTGGGCCATCGACAGTCAAGTTCGTCGTTAAGGCTGGAATCATAATACTTTCCGCCGTCAACACCTTTGTCCGATCAACACCACCGATAAATGTTCGCACATAATCATTGGCTGGATTGGTCAAAATTTCTTCACCCGTGCCGACTTGTTGCAACTGACCATCTTTCATAATGGCAATATGGTCACCAATGTGTAAGGCTTCATTTAAATCGTGGGTAATAAAGATAATGGTCTTACGGACATTGGCCTGCAACTCCAATAGTTCTTCTTGCATTTCACCACGAACCAACGGATCTAAGGCTGAAAACGCTTCATCCATCAGTAAAATATCAGGATCATTGGTCAACGCACGGGCTAAACCAACACGCTGTTGCATCCCACCAGATAGTTGCGCTGGGTATTGGTCCTTAAAACTCAGTAACTTCGCGTTATCTAAAGCTTTCTCTGCCCGTTGACGCCGTTCGGCCTTGTCAACGCCCTGTACTTCTAACCCGTATTCCGTATTTTCAAGCAACGTCCGATGGGGAAATAGCCCGAAATTTTGGAACACCATGCTCATCTTTTTACGTCGAATATCCAGCATTTGTTTCTTATTAAATTTCGTAATTTCTTGTCCATCAATAAAGAGCTGTCCATCCGTTGGTTCAATCAATCGATTGAGCAAACGAATCAAGGTTGACTTTCCAGAACCTGAAAGGCCCATAATCACGAAGATTTCGCCTTCTTCAATGGTCATGTTGATGTCATACACACCAACCGTACTTCCTGTCTTTTCGACAATCTCGTTCTTACTCTTATTTTGCTTCACCATCTTCAACGCCGCTTTTGGGCGTTTCCCAAATATTTTGGTTAGGTGCTTTATCTCGACTTTATTCGTCATGAAATCCTCCACTTCGTTTCAAATGAGCGTTTCTACCCATCTCCCATTGACTCTGTTTGCGATTTAACTTATACTGCAAAGTGACAACTTATTATAAAAACTAGATTGCCTCTCAAAGTGATGTCTTCTATTCTGTCACAAGTGGTCACTTTTGTCAAATGAGGTAACTTTTGGAGAACCATATGCGAACAATTAGAGAACCACGTTATCGTAAAATCGCCTATCAAATTGCACAGAAAATCGCTGACAACGATTACCCCGTTGGTAGCAAGTTACATGCGCGTTCAACACTGTCCGTGGCCTTCGGTGTCTCGTCAGAAACGGCACGCAAAGCTGTCAGTGTGCTCGCTGATTTGCAGATTGTGAAACCAATTCATGGCAGTGGGGTTGAGGTCTTATCCCGTGAACGCGCCAAGGCCTTTTTGAAGCAGTCGGAAACAACGTTTGATATCCAAGCCTTGCACGGCCAAATTAATGATCTGATCGCACAACAAAAACAAGACATTCATACATTAGAACAAACCTTTTCACGCCTGTTTGACCAAACGCAACGCGTCCAACGCCATCGTCATAGTCCGTTGACACCCTATGAACTTGAGTTACATGACGATAGTCCTAAACTTGGCTTATCAGTCGGCAGTCTTAACCTCTGGCAAAGCACAGGTGCCACGTTGGTGGCCATCCTACATCATGATGAACTCATCGTCTCACCAGGACCATATGCTGTGATTGAACGGGGTGATACCTTGTATTTTGTCGGTAACGAAGCAGTCGTTGAGACAGTCTACAATTTCTTTTATCAAAAATAACACGCAAAAAACGACAGTCGCCCTGTCGTTTTTTTAATTGTCTTGACAACCACGCCACTTAATTGTAAACTTAAAAAATTAAATAGGTTTACAAAGGAAAAAACATGAAAACACAAAAGCTCACCCTCACCGTCATGATGATTGCTTTACTGATTGTCATGGCTTACCTGCCCGCCATCCCCGTTGGCTTGGTACCCATTACCGTGCAAAATCTCGGCATTATGCTGGCTGGCGCCCTCCTTGGTTGGCGTAACGGCGCACTCGCAATTATTCTCTGGCTCTTCATGGCCGCCATCGGGTTACCTGTCTTGGTTGGCGGGGCTGGTGGCTTCCCACATTTTTTCGGCGCAACAGCCGGTTATATTTGGTCTTATCCCGTTGCAGCTGCACTGATTGGGCTGAGCGTGCAAGCCCTTGATCGTTTGAAAAAAACCAATTTTGTGACATTATTACTCGTTATTTTAATTTTTGGTGTGGTGCTGGTTGATGTCAGCGGCGCAATTGGGTTACACATTGTGACCCATATGCCGCTCCCACAGGCCTTGTTACTACAACTCACATATGTACCAGGTGATTGTGCGAAGGCTGTCATTGCCACAGTGGTCACACTGGCGTTACGGCGCCGCTTTCCCCAACTTACCCATGTTTAATATCTTAGGTATCGGAACTGATGCTGCTGGGCGTTGCACCCATTGGCACACTGAGGTCGATATTATTGCCAATAAATGCCAGCAGTGCCAGGCTTATTACGCCTGCTATTTATGCCACAATACGCTGACAACGCATGAATTTGTACCCGTTGCTAAAACTGCCTTAGGGGCCCTTTGTGGGTCATGTGGGTTAGAGATGACAGGCAACGCCTATCTCACACAAACAGCCTGTCCTCGGTGTCAACATGCCTTTAATCCACAATGCCATCTACATCAACAGATTTATTTTTGCTAAAATAAACGTATGACAACTGTAGAAAAATTATTCCATATTTTCGTCAACCATGCCGACGAATGGGTATCCGGTGAAACCATTGCCAGTGAGCTTCACATTTCTCGTGCTGCCGTCTGGAAAGCCATCAATAAATTGACTGAAGCCGGCTTTATGATTGAAAGTCAGCGTGGTTTAGGTTACCGTTATATCCCCAATGAAAAAATGACCAGTACCGAAATCCAGCACCTCTTGGGCGTGCCAATGGCGATTCGCGTTTTTGATTCATTAGACTCTACTAATCGTTATGCTAAGTTGGCCTTAATAGACGAGACGCTCAACGCGCCGCTAGTAGTCATTTCAAACATTCAAACACACGGGGTCGGTCATTTAGGTCGGTCATTCTTTTCGCCTAGCCAAACGGGGCTTTATTTGAGTATTGCCTTACCCCTGACTTTTCAAGATACTGTCAAACCCCATTTATTAACGATTAGTACTGCCGTTGCTGTGGCGAAAAGTATTCGGACCCTCTTTGGGGTTGACCTGCAATATCAATGGCTGAACAACTTATATTTCAATCAGCAAAAAGTCGGCGGCATTCTCACTGAAGGGATTATGACCTTAGAAAGCCAAACTTTTTCGGGCTTGGTTGTTGGCATTGGGCTAAATCTCACCCCACCGCATACCACACAACCACAACCAATGGGTGCCATTACACCAGAATTGACCTTGTCACGCAACGCAGTTGCCGCACAAATCATTCAAGACTTTTTCCAAATGTACGAACAATACCAATCTGGCACGTATTTACCAGCTTATCGGCGGCATTTAATTGGCTTGGGCGAAACAGTGACAATCACCCAATCTAATCAAAGCCTTACCGGACAACTGTTACAAGTGACTGATGACGGTTATCTACAACTGCAAACACCAACTGGTATCACGACGATAACCAGTGGTGATCAACTATAAAAGGACAGGTCATCAAGACCTGTCCTTTTTAATTGGCTTGCTGTTGTTCAGCAAGTGTGACTGTATTTTCTAATAGGGTCGCAATCGTCATTGGCCCAACACCACCAGGCACTGGGGTAATGTAGCTGGCAATACCTTGAACAGACGCAAAGTCAACATCACCAACCGCTTTACCGTCAACATAATTCATGCCGACATCAACGACAACAGCGCCTTGTTTCAAATCGGCGCCGTTAATAAAGTTTGGCTTACCAACACCGACAACAACAATATCAGCATCTCTCAAATATCTTTTTAGGTCAGCGGCTGGTGTATAACGATGCGCTAATGTCACCGTCGCATCCGCGTTATTGAGTAAAGCAAACATTGGTCGGCCAAACAGTTGTGACCGACCAACGACCACTGCCTGCTTCCCAAACGTTTCAATACCATAGTGATTAAGCAATGTCATCACACCTTGCGGCGTCGCTGCGACGGTGTAATCCGCCAACGCGTCTGCAAAGAGCATCCCTTGTACTGTGGCACCTAAACCATCAGCGTCTTTATGCGGAGCAACCGCTGAGAAAACTTCACGTTCTTTGACACCTTCAGCCAAAGGACTTTGGACTAAAATACCCGTAATGTTATCATCCGCATTCAATTCAGCCACCAATTGCAACACGCTTTCCGTGGTTGCATTGGCGTCAGTTGGAATATCTTTTGTTTGAATACCCAATGTCGCTGCTTTTTTAGATTTCATGCCAACGTATAAACGACTCCCGTCATTTTGTGGGTCATAAATTACAGCAAGCGTTACTGGCTTGTCCAGCTTCGCCACACGTTCAGCAGTCTTGGCATTCGTGAGCTTTGCCACAGCTGCGCCATCAAGTATTTCAGTCATCAAAATGCTCCTTCGTTTGTCCGCACTTTTATGTTATATTTTTCTTAACAAAACTAAGTCATTGGAGTTTATTATGTCAGATCAACGGATTAGCTGGGATCAATATTTTATTGCCCAAGCCGCCATTTTATCAACACGTTCAACTTGTACCCGCTTGCATGTCGGGGCCGTCTTGGTCAAAAACAACCGGATTATCGCCAGTGGTTATAACGGGGCCGTTGCTGGCACCCCACACTGTACCGATGTCGGCGACTTAATCGTTGATGGGCATTGCATCCGCGCTGTTCATGCGGAACAAAATGCCCTGATGCAAGCCGCACAAATGGGTATTAGCGTCGCTGACGCGACGGTTTATGTCACCGATGTCCCCTGTGTCCATTGTACGAAGCTCTTATTACAAGCAGGCGTGTCAAAGATTAACTACATGCGTAACTATCGTAACGATCCTTTTGCTGAAGAACTCTTGCAACAAAAGCAAGTGCCGTTGCAACAAGTGCCCTTTTCACAAGAGACAGCCAATCAAATTGACTTATCGCGTTTCGTCACACATGAATGATCTCACATCAAAAACCTTGAATTATTTGTTAATAACGAACTATTTTTATTTTAGCATAATTTATCCGTTTAGAAAACGAATACTCGAAATACTTATCATAATCTAACTTAAGTCATGAAGTCACTGTTTTAATAGCGAAATAGCCAACTTAACTTTGCCCAAAAGCCCGTCACATCAAGCAAATCACGATTTCCTCAGATGCGAACAAACTTGCCAACCACGGTAAAATTCGTTAATATTTAAGATAGATGATTTTGAGAAAGGAACCGCGTAACGTGCTTGTTACGCGATCAATACGATGTCAAAAAATGAACAGCAATACCTTGATTTAGCACAAAAAATATTAGCTGAAGGTAACCTCAAAGGCGACCGTACCGGAACGGGTACGCACTCCCTCTTTGGTACGCAAATGCGCTTTGACTTACAAGAAGGCTTTCCCCTTCTCACAACCAAGAAAGTTTTCTTTGGGTTAATCAAATCCGAACTACTCTGGTTTTTGCGCGGCGATAATAACATTCGTTTCCTACTACAACATAACAACCATATTTGGGATGAGTGGGCCTTTAAAAACTGGGTAGAATCAAACGATTATACCGGTCCTGATATGACCAACTTTGGCCATCGCGCAGAAACTGATCCTGAATTTGCAGCCGTCTATCAAACGCAAAAAGCGATTTTTGTCGACAAGATTTTAAACGAAGATGTGTTCATGGAAAAATTTGGTTACGTAGGTGACGTCTATGGCAAGCTCTGGCGTGGTTGGGAAACGAGCAGTGTGACAGCTAGTGCCGAGACCGTTGATCAAGTTGCGCGCTTAGTTGAAGAGATTAAAACAACGCCTGACTCTCGTCGCCTTATTTTGACAGCCTGGAATGCTGATACAACGCCGCAAGCCCCCTTGCCTTCATGCCACGTCTTAAGTCAATTCTATGTCGCTGATGGCAAATTAAGCCTTCAGTTGTATCAACGTTCGGGTGATTTCTTCTTGGGTGTGCCGTTCAACATTGCGTCATATTCACTTTTGTTGCATATGATGGCCGCACAAACCGGTTATGAAGTGGGTGACTTTGTGCATACAATAGGTGACACGCACATTTATAACAACCACGTGGATCAAATCACAGAACAACTCTCACGCCCGATGCACCCACTACCAAAGTTATGGTTAAATCCGGACGTTAAATCAATTTTTGATTACACGATGGCTGACATTAAGGTGCTTGATTATGAAAGTGAAGCTCCAATTAAGGCACCGGTCGCTGTTTAAGGCGTTATCGACCAACTGAAAGGACTTCATCATGAAAATTAGACCGTTGGAAAAAAGGGATTTACCTTATATTTATCAACAGGAAAATTCCCGAAAAGTCATGGCGCTGTGGTTTCAAGAAGCGTATACATCATTTGAAGAACTGCAACTGCTCTATGAACGCCATATCCTAGATCAGACTGAGCGTCGATTTGTTGTGGAAGATGACGACCAATTTATCGGCGTCGTCGAGTTAATGTATATCGACATGTTACATCGACATACAGAAATTCAAATTATTATTCATCCCGACCATCAAGGTCTTGGCTTTGCGCAAGCAGCTATTCGGGCGGGCGTTGAATATGCTTTCCAAGTGTTGAACATGCACAAGGTCTATCTGTACGTTGATGTAGATAATGCCGCAGCCATCCACATCTACAAGAAGGTTGGTTTCAAAGAAGAAGGTATTTTACGCGAACACTTCTTTGCCGAAGGTCAATATCACGACAGTATGATGATGGGTATTTTAGCAACAGAATTTACCACTAATTAGCAAAAAGACTGAACACCAATATGGTGTTCAGTCTTTTTTTGTCAATCTTTACGGTAGCCTATCCCAATAAAAAAAACTTGTTTCTCAGGAAACAAGTTTGAGATTCAGAACTTCTCGGCGAACTGAATAATCGCAAACGCTGAAAGCGTTTACAATACTATTATATCAATTTTTAATAAATGGTCAACCCGCTAAATACGATTCGTTTAGCCTTGGGCATCAATCATTTGTGACCCTAATTCAAAGTTATGTGAGTAGTCAACTGGGATGTCCACCACTACTGGGCCTTCAGATGCAAAGGCTTCATCAAGTACCGCATTCAATTCATCTGGTGTGTTGACACGCAATCCCTTTGCGCCAAAACTTTCAGCATACTTCACCAAGTCGATGTTCCCAAAATCAACACCGGCTGAGCGACCGTCATACTTCATTTCTTCTTGGAACTTGACCATGTCATAGTGGGCGTTGTCATTCCACACAATATGCACGGTGTTCAACTTCAAACGAACAGCTGTTTCTAATTCCATTGATGAGAAGAAGAAACCACCATCACCAGAAACCGACACTGCCTTGGCATTTGGACGCAACATCGCTGCTGTCATTGCCCATGGCAAACCAACACCAAGCGTTTGCATACCATTTGAAATCAAGAAGTGACGGGCAACGTATGACTTGAAGTGACGCGCCATCCAGATGTAGTGTGAGCCAATATCAGTTGCCACAGTCATATCATCCGTCACATGCGCTTGAATCGCTTTGATGATGTTTAATGGGTGGTTCAAATGACCTTGCGCTGGCGTGTAAGTTGGTTCGTCTGACGCGCGCAAATCCGCCTTCAATGTCTTCAAAACGGCTTGACTATCCACAGGTAATTCATAACCAGCCACACGTTCTGTTAATAAGTCTAAGCTTTGACCCAAGTCACCCACAAGTTGACGCTTTGGCACAAAGTTATTGTCGATTTGTACCGGTGTTGTATCCAACGCCACAATGTTCAAATCATTTTCTTTATTCCAGTTACGTGGTTCGTATTCAATCGCATCATAACCAACCGTGATGACCAAGTCAGATTGCTTCAACAACTTGTCCCCTGTTTGGTTACGGAAGAAACCAATACGGCCAAAGAATGTTTCTGGTTCCAATTCACGAGAAATAACGCCTGAACCTTGGAATGTTTCTACGACTGGCAATGTCGTTTGCTTCAACAACTTGTGCAAAGCGGCAACCGTATCATCGTCAGAACCACGCGCGCCAACCAACAAAACTGGCAACTTAGCTTGCTTGATTTGTTCAGCTAACCAATCCAAATCAGCTAAGGCTGCTGCCCCTTGCTTGGCATAAGGCATTGGTGGCAAAGCTTCAACTGACACGGGTGCATCATCAACATCTTGTGGCAATGAAACAAAGGCTGCCCCTTTTTTAGCGCCATTAGCAGCCGCAAAAGCGTTCGCAATAATTTCTGAAATGTTATTTGGATCTTGAATTTCTGAACTATAATTCGTAATTGGGGCAAACAGTGCCACTGACTTCGTTGATTGGTGCGTCAAACGATACAAGTCTTTACGTGGTACTTGACCACCAATCGCAACTACAGGATCGCTTTCAGCACTTGCTGTCATCAAACCACTCACCAAGTTACCCACACCAGGACCTGATGTGACAATTGTGACACCTGGCTTACCGGTAATACGCGCAAAAGCTTGTGCCATAAAGACCGCATTTTGTTCGTGACGTGTCACAATTAATTTTGGCACTTTTTGACCAGGGGCTGGATGTTCCAACGTCGTAAAGAGACGATCAATCTTGGCACCGGGAATCCCGAAAACCAAATCAATCCCATGGTTCGTCAAGCTATCTGCAACAATATCTGCACCGTACTTTTGATCTGACATTTGATATCAAGGGTAGTTAACGCGCTGACCGACACTTAAGCAAGACAAGCCGATCATTAACTACCCATTCCTCCATTTTTTTCAATAAGCTTATCATAGCACTTTTTAGCTGGTAATGGTCAAAAAAAATTTGTGAAATTCATCGCTATATCAGTGTTCTTTCCTTCACAAACTCATAATTAGACCAAATAAAAAAGTTATCCGAATTGGATAACTTTTACGTTTAATCACTAAATTCAAAGACAAAGTCTGAGTTATTGATGCGGACATCATCCCCATCTTTGGCCCCAGCAGCACGTAAGGCATCATCGACACCCATGTGACGTAATTGGCGACCAAAACGCATAATCGTGGCATCACGCTGAATGTTGGTCATCAAGAACAACTTTTCAACTTCAGCACCACCAACAACCCATTGCTCAGAATCTTCATCCCATTCAATTGTAAAGTCATGCTTTTCTGGCTTAAATTCATACGTCTTTTCAGCCGGTGTGGCTTCAACGACTGGCCGATAACTTTCTGGTGATGGTGCAGTTGCCAAAGTATCGGCCGTAACACGCATCAACTCCTGGACGCCATCACGCGTCAAAGCTGAGATTGGCATAATCTTTGGTTGTGTTGGTAAGCCTGAATCAGCAGCTACTTGTTCCCGGAATTTCACCAAATTGTCGGCTGAATCCGGCATATCCATTTTAGTTGGCACAATAATGTGTGGTCGTGCCAAAATGGTTTCATCATATTGTTGTAATTCGTCAAGAATCTTACGGTATTGCGTATACGGATCCGTGCCTTCAATTCCTGACATGTCAACCAAGTGCAAGATGACCTTCGTCCGTTCAACGTGACGTAAGAATTGGAAACCTAACCCAACACCTTGAGCTGCACCTTCAATCAATCCTGGTAAGTCCGCCATGACAAAGTCACGTTCATCGGGCAAACGAACCATCCCAATGTTGGGTGCTAACGTCGTAAAGTGATATGCGGCCACTTTTGGCTTCGCATTTGACACCACAGAAAGCAACGTTGACTTACCTGCTGATGGGAAACCAACTAGCCCAACATCTGCCAAAACTCTTAATTCGAGCTTCAAATTCCGAATTTCACCTGGTTCACCATTTTCTGATAATTCCGGTGCGGGGTTGGCTGGTGTGGCAAAATGAATATTTCCACGGCCACCACGACCACCCTTGGCAACAACCAGTTCTTGTCCGTTTTCAAGCATATCGCCCAAAACTTCACCTGTATCGGCGTCTTTCACGATTGTGCCTTGTGGTACTTTAATATAGCGATCATCGGATGACGCACCTGTCATCCCCTTTGTGCCACCATTACCACCTGGTTGTGCTTTAAAATGTCGGTTATAACGGAAGTCCATCAGCGTACGTAACCCTTCATCGACTTTCAAAATGATTGAGCCACCATGCCCACCATCACCACCAAAAGGCCCGCCCATTGCGACGAACTTTTCGTGACGGAAAGACACAATACCGTCTCCCCCTTTACCGGCTTTTACTTCAATTTCTGCTTGATCTACGAATGCCATAGTTTGATTGCGCGCAACTTGTTGCCTCACGCACGATCGTCCAGCTGCAAAAGCCTGATTCGTGCGTGTCGCTGCGCCCCCCTTCTCCTTGTCTGCTTACCGAGGTAAGCTTGCGATATTTTAATACTCTAGTTTACCATAAAAAACAACTTCATGCGACTATTACGCCGTGACTCAAGCGCCTGACTGCAAACTGAGGTGAATGACTCGTGCCAGTTTTTCATTAATACCAATAGCCTGTAGGTCGGCGATTGAAGCCGCTGCAATTTTTGGGAGCGATCCAAATTCACGCAAAAGTTTTTGTCGGGTCTTAGGCCCGACACCATCAATCCTATCAAGTCGTGACGCTAACGTGTTTTTACTGCGTAACTGTCGATGGAAACTGACGGCAAAACGGTGCACCTCTTCTTGTACCCGCTGAATTAAGAAGAACCCTTCAGATTGTTTGTCAAAGGTCACCACTTTTCCAGTATGGCCATCAATGAGATCAGCAGTCTTATGCTTATCATTTTTAACCATGGCCGCAATTGGAACGTGCGTGAGACCCAATTCATCCACCAGTACTTCTTTAGCGGCATTGAGCTGAATCTCGCCCCCATCCATTAAAATCAAATCCGGCATCTCCCCACCTTCTTTTAACAAACGGGAATAGCGCCGACGAATGACTTCTTGCGTTTCCGCCCATTCATCCGCATGATCAACAGACTTAATTTTATACTTCCGGTAGAGGTCCTTATTCGGCACGCCATCTTCAAACACCACCATCGCACTTACAATTTCAACCCCTTGGGTATGTGAGTGGTCAAAAGCTTCAATCCGATGGCCCATGGGAATATGCAAGGCATCGGTAATCTCGCGCATGGCACCCGTGGTTTTCTTTTCATTAAGTTGCATCAAGCGGAACTTTTCTTCTAGCGCAATGCGGGCATTTTTTTGCGCTAAATCCAGCAAATCACGCTTTTCACCCCGCACCGGGATTCGCACGGGGACGCCCAATGCTTCAGTCAATGCGGCGGTATCAATCCCTTTTGGTACTAAGACTTCGTTTGGCTTTTGAATGTTGCGCTGCGCATAAAATTGTTGAATAAAATTCATCATTTCTTCATCAGCGGAACCAACGACCGAAAATGTTTGTTTAAATTGCCGAATGAGACGGGCTTGCCGAAGGAAAAAGACCTCAACAGTCATCCAACCTTTATCCAGATGATAATTGAATAAATCACGCGGCGTGGTATCTTTTGACAGCACCCGTTGACTTTCAACCGTTTCGTCAATATATTTCAATTGATCGCGTAAGTCAGCTGCTTGTTCAAAAGCTAACGCCTCTGCTGCGGCTGTCATTTTCTCAGCAATGACCTTTTTAACGGCAGCCGTATCCCCATCCAAAAAACGCTTAATCTGGTCAACTTGGGCTGCGTATTCAGCCTCTGGTACTTCATGCCAACAAGCACCCAAACATTGCCCCATATTGTAATACAGGCAAGGCCGACCTTGAAAGCCGTTACAGCGGCGTAAGGGATAGTTTTTTTCCAAAAAGCGCAACGTTTCTTGAGCTGCAAACACGTTAGGATAGGGGCCAAAATAAAACCCACCATCTTTTTTAACTTCGTTAACCATGGCCATTTTGGGATCACGTTCTTTGGTAATTTTAATGTACGGATAGCCCGTGCCATATTTCAATCGAATGTTGTAGTACGGCTTGTATTTCTTGATTAACTCATTTTCCAACAAAAAGGCTTCTTTGTCAGAATTCGTCACGATATAATCAAAATCCACAATATTTTGAACCAATTCAGCGGTCTTACCTGTATGATCTTGCTTAAAATAAGACCGGACACGGTTTTTAAGGTTTTTGGCCTTCCCCACGTAGATAATTTTGCCGCTCTGGTCTTTCATTTGATATGACCCAGGTTCTGCTGGCAGTAACGCGAGTTTTTGTTCAATGTGTTGTGATGGATTTGCTAACATAGTTTTATTATACCAAGCCACGCAAGCATTTTGGTCGAAAATAAAAACACGCGTTCGCGTGTTTCTCATTTTAATTATGCTTCATGTTGTAAGGCTGCACCAATAAAGTCATGGTACAAACCTTCTGGACGATCCGGACGTGAGAGGAATTCTGGATGGTACTGTGCTGCAACGAAGAAATCATTCTTTGGATATTCAATCACTTCCATCAAACGATTGTCTGGTGATGTTGCCGCAAAGACCATACCGGCCTTTTCAAATTCGTCACGGAACTTTGTGTTAAATTCATAACGGTGACGGTGACGTTGTTCAACTTCTTCAACATCGCCGTAAGCCTTAGCTGTTAGTGTGCCTTGCTTTAACATGGCTGGGTAAAGACCCAAACGCAATGTCCCACCAAGATTTTCCACGTTTTCTTGATCCTTCATCAAATCAATAATTGGTGCTTGCGTTTCTGGATTAAGTTCGGTTGAATTCGCATCTTCATAGCCTAGAACGTGACGTGCAAATTCAACGGAAGCCAACTGCATCCCCAAGCAAACCCCCAAGAACGGCGTGTTTGTTTCACGAGCAAAGCGAATCGCTTGAATTTTACCTTCAGTACCACGGGCACCAAAGCCACCAGGTACCATCACGCCATCGGCATCAGCTAACAATTCTTGCACGTTTTCAGCTGTCACAGTTTCTGACTTAATGTGGTTAATGTTCACTTCAGCATCTTGAGCGTAACCCGCATGCTTTAAGGCTTCATTAACTGAAATATACGCATCTGGCAAATCCGTATACTTACCAACTAAGGCAATGTTGACTGTTTTCTTTGGGTGCTTGATGTGATCAACCATCGCTGTCCAAGCTGTCATGTCAGCCTTTGGCGCGTCAATCTTCAACTTTTCCAAAACGACGTCATCCATGCCTTGTGCTTGCAAGTTCATTGGAATGTCATACAATGATTCCACGTCACGTGATTCAATCACCGCATTGGCATTAACATCCGTAAAGGTTGAAATCTTTTGCTTCAAGCTATCTTCTAGTGGTTCAGAAGTACGCAAGACAATCATATCAGGTTGAATACCCAATGACCGCAACTGCGCCACAGAATGTTGCGTTGGCTTAGTTTTGGCTTCACCAGCTGCTGTTAAGTAAACAATCAAGCTCGTGTGAATGTAAAAGACGTTATCGTTACCAAGATCTGACTTCATTTGACGCAAAGCTTCGATAAATGGCAAACTTTCAATATCACCAACTGTGCCACCAACTTCAACAATCACCACATCAGCGTCTGTTGATTCCGCAGCTTTTTTCATCTTATCTTTAATGGCATCGGTAATGTGCGGAATGACTTGCACTGTCCCACCATTATAGTCACCGCGACGTTCCTTAGCCAATACTTCTGAATAAATACGGCCTGTCGTCACGTTTGAATACATGTTCGTGTTAATATCCATGAAACGTTCATAGTGACCCATGTCCAAATCAGTTTCAAGACCATCACCCGTCACAAAGGTTTCACCGTGTTGGTAAGGTGACATTGTCCCTGGATCAATGTTGATGTATGGGTCCAACTTTTGAATCGCTAATTTCAACCCACGATTCTTCAATAAACGGCCAAGCGATGCCGCGACAATACCCTTCCCCAAAGATGACACAACACCACCTGTGACGAAAATGTACTTTACTTGTTTATCTGCCATGATGCCTCCTCATGATATAGCGCTAGGCGCTTGCAACGATTCAGGGGGTAAAAATAAAATAGAAAAGCCCCCAAGTTGAACTTGGGAGCTTTTAACGTCTGTCCCAATAAATGGGAGCCCTAATATATAATACAGAGTTCGGTTATATTTGTCAAACATTAACCTACTTTTTTAAAACATATTTGCTTATCCTTTAACACGCTTGAAAACCGTGATGGTTTCCACGTGCGTGGTTTGTGGGAATTGATCCAATGGTTGGACTGGGCCATCAATCTCAAATCCTTCAGCTAAAATTTGGACGGCATCACGCGCTAAAGTCGCTGGGTTGCAGCTAATATAGACAAACGTTTCTGGTGCCATAGCGGCTACGGCGGAAATCAGTTCCGCTGTCAATCCCTTACGTGGTGGATCTACAAAGACAACATTAGGATTCAAGCCCTCAGCTGCCCAAGCCACCATTTGTTCTGGGGCATCAGCCGTGACAAAAGTCACATTGTCAATTTGGTTGTTACGCGCATTCTGTTCCGCATCGGCTACCGCATTTTCAACGACTTCAACACCATAGACATGCTTTACCTTGTCAGCAATTGACAACGTGATGGTTCCAATACCAGAATAAGCATCGACAGCAATATCTGTTGGTTTCAAACCAGCTTTTTCAGCTGCCAACGTGTATAACGTGGCGGTTGTTTGTGGGTTTACTTGATAAAATGAGTTCGGTCCAATGACAAAATCTTTGCCCATCAATTGGTCGTGGATATCATCAGCGCCCCAAATGGTTTCATTCCATTGTCCCATGATCACATTGGTATCATCATGGTTAATGTTGTGGATAAAGCTCTTTAATTCAGGGAGTTTTGCCTGCAAACGTGTCGCAATTTCATCAGCTTGTGGCAAACGCTTGGTGTTGGTCACAATCACGACCATTAATTCGTGTGAATAATATCCGCGACGTGCCATAATATGGCGTACAACACCTTTTTTAGTTGTTTCGTCATAGGCTGATAAGCCAAGATCACGTAAGATATCACGCGTTACCGTCACCGCTTCGTCTACCTTCGGATCTTGAATGTAAAAGTCTTCCACAGGGACTAAGTTGTGTGACCCACGACGATAAAAACCAGTTTCCAAGCGGCCATTGATTTCTTGCACAGGGACTTGGGCCTTGTTACGATACTTGGTCGGATCAGCCATCCCAATGGTTGGGCTGACATCAACGTCAATATTGACTTTTTTAAATAATTGTTCAACTTGACGTTGCTTGAATTCAAGTTGTGCGTCATATTTCAAATTTGCCAACGGCGCAATGCCTGTTGTAATCGCAATTTGATTGGCATTTTGCACGCGATTTGGTGATTCTTGCAGACGCTTGATTACACGACCAAAGGCAAAATTCTTTTGCACTTTCGTGATACCCAGACGCACAATTTCTCCTGGAATCGCATCGACAACAAAGATGGGAAAGTTATCAATTTTAACCACACCCATGCCTTGATAAGTAATGTCAACAACTTCCCCTTCAACTTCTTGGTTCTTGGTTACAGGGGCTTTTTGGGGGTAAACCCGATTGGCTTTTGCCATAGCATTTCGCTCACTTTCTTGTTGCGCCTTTTGATACGCACTTTAATGTCACATTATTTAACGTCGAGTTTTTCGACGTCCGCCATAAACTGTTGCTTTGTTTTGTCGGAAATAGTGGCCGCTTCTGGCATGCCAGAACGGTTGGCCACAAACTCAATGTGTTGTTGCAGATCTGTGAATAACATCGGTGCATCCCCGCCATATTCACCATCCAAGTTAACCTTCAATTGATCATCATCTAATGGCGTGATTTCAACTTTATTGGTCTTTTTATAAATCATTTGGGGATTATCCACATGCTTGCCACCATTTAACATTTGGGCAACCATTTGCAAAATTTGGCCCAAGTTAGATTCTTTAATAATCAATAACGTGAACTTACCGTCGTCTAACTTCGCATCAGGCACAATCGATTCAAACCCACCAACAGAATTGGTTAGGGCTAAGAAAATCATTGAAATCTTACCAGAATATTCACCGTCATCATAGGTCACGCGGGCATTAACCGGCTTAATTCGGGTAATGAGCTCTGTCCCTTTCACCAAATAAGCTAAGTAACCATACAATGACTTCATCAATGATGGGACCGCATAAGTCACTTCACTAATTGTGCCCAAAGCGGCAATATTCATGAAATATTTGGTCTGACCAGCTTGGTCAATTTCCCCAATATCCATCTTAATGGTTTCATGCTGCAAAATCACTTTCGCAGCTTCCAAAGGTTCGTCACGTGGTAACTTCAACGCACGGGCGTAATCATTGGTTGTTCCCGCTGGAATCACCGCCATCATCGGCCGCTTTTCTAAAGGCGCCAAACCATTGACCACTTCATTAATCGTCCCATCGCCACCGGCCGCAACAATTAAATCAAACCCCGCCTCAGCCGCACGCTTAGCTTCTTTGGCTGCTGACATAGGTTCTGGCGTTGTGGCAAAGGCTGACGTTTCATACCCTGCTGATTCATAAAGTTGCAAAATATCCAACATTTCACGTTTGATAGCCTCACGCCCAGATGTTGGGTTGTAGATAATTCTTGCTCTCATGTTCGCTTGTGCGTAAGTGTTATGAACACGTTACTTGACACGTTGCCGTGCTCACACATTCCTTTCTTAAAAACTTATGTACACAGGCAAAAGCCTGTTATGACTGACGACCATCATCGTCAGTTAACTATTAGAAATTAACGCTTGGCTAACTCTTCCAATAATAGTTTATTCATGACAGTTGGATTTGCTTGCCCCTTAGACATCTTCATCAGTTGCCCAATCAAGAAGCCTGTTGCGCGGTCTTTACCACCCTTAAAGTCTTCAATTGACTGTGGGTTAGCATCCAACACAGTTGTAATCCATTCCAATAGGACAGCTGGATCACTAATTTGAACCAAACCATGCTTCTTGGCAAATGCTTCTGGTTCTTCACCAACCATAATCGCTTCAAACACTTGCTTAGCTTGCTTTGTTGAAATGGTCCCATCTTCAATCAAGCGAATCATACCGGCCAAATGTTCTGGGGTTAATTGCGTTTCTGACAATTCGACTTGATGCTTGTTCATGTAAGCATTCACATCACCAATTAAGTAGTTCGCCGCACGCTTAGCGTCAGCGCCTGCTGCTACTGTCGCATCATAGAAATTGGCCATTGCCAACGTTTGCGTCAACACTTCAGCATCATAAGGTTCAATACCCAAGTTTGTCACATAATCATGTTGCCGTTCAGCCGCAGATTTTGGCAATTCAGCTGCTACTTTGTCAATCCAAGCTTGGTCAATCACCACTGGTGCCAAATCAGGTTCTGGGAAGTAACGGTAATCGTCGGCCCCTTCCTTGACACGCATCAAGATTGTTGACTTAGTTGGTTCGTTATAACGTCGGGTTTCTTGTTGAATCACACCACCAGCTCGCAACACTTCTGCTTGACGCTTTTCTTCAAAGTACAAAGCGTTACGCACGTAGTTGAATGAATTGATGTTCTTCATTTCGACTTTAGTCCCATAAGTATCAGAACCATATGGCCGCAATGAAATGTTGACATCGGCACGCATCTGTCCTTCTTGCATCTTGGCTTCAGAGATACCCGTAAACAAAATTGTTTGGCGGAGTTGTTCCAAATAGGCATACGCTTCTTCAGGTGATGCAATGTCTGCTTCTGACACAATTTCAATCAAAGGTGTACCTTGACGATTCAAATCGACATAAGAATAACCATCCGTACCGTGAGTATTTTTACCAGCATCTTCTTCGACGTGTAGTTCCTTGATACGAACACGCTTAACGCTGCCGTCTTCAAGTTTCACATCCAAGTAACCATTCGTGCCCAAAGGTGTCTGTGATTGGGTTGTCTGATAGGCCTTTGGATTATCCGGATAAAAGTAATTCTTACGATCCCAACGAATAAATGGTGAAATCGTCGCATGGAGTGCCAAAGCCGCCCGCATCCCAAATTCTAATGCCCCTTTGTTGGCCACTGGCAAAACACCTGGATAACCAAAGTCAATCACGTTGGTGTTTTCATTGGGTTCATCACCATAGTGCACTGGTGATGGTGACATCAGCTTTGAGTTTGTCTGCATTTCAACGTGGACTTCAAGACCAATCGTTGTTTCAAAATTTCCTGTTCCCATAATTGTCATCCGTTCATCTGCTCTGCTAATCAGGTGAACGTTATTCCTCCCGCTTAGCTTAGTATGTCCTTTGCAATTGCTGGCTTTTGTTCAAACAAACGACTCGCTTGTTCAAAGGCATAACCAGTCTGGTAAACTGTTGCTTCATCAAATGGTCGGCCAATAATTTGCAAGCCAACCGGTAGGCCATCAACAAAACCAGCATTGACAGACATCCCAGGTAGCCCAGCCAAGTTCACTGGAATAGTCAAGACGTCCGCCAAATACATCGCTGTTGGATCATCCACTTCTTCGCCCAAACCATAAGCGACTGTTGGTGCCGTTGGCCCAACAATCACATCGTAATCGGCAAAGACCTTGTTAAAGTCTTCAATTAACAATGTCCGAATTTTCGCTGCCTTCTTAAAGAACGCATCATACGCACCAGCTGACAGTGAGAATGTTCCAAGCATGATTCGACGCTTGACTTCATCCCCGAAGCCTTCTGAACGTGTCTTAATGTAAAGTTCTTCCAAGTTTTTCACGTCATCGGCACGGAAGCCATAACGCACACCATCATAACGTTGCAAGTTTGATGAGGCTTCAGAAGACATGATGATATAGTAAGCCGCAACACCATACTTTGTATGTGGCAAGCTGACTTCATCCACTGTTGCACCGAGTGCCTCAAGTTGGGTAATCGCTGCTTTAACGGTGCTAGCAACCTTTGGATCAATCCCGTCACCAAAGTATTCCTTTGGTACGGCAATTTTCAGGCCCTTGACATCACCCGTTAATTGCGCTGTGAAATCCGGTACTTCACGTTCTGATGACGTTGAGTCCTTCGCATCAAAACCAGAGATGGCATTTAAGACCAATGCATTATCTTTCACAGTACGGGTAAATGGTCCGATTTGGTCAAGTGATGACGCCATGGCAAACAAGCCCCAACGTGACACACGACCATAAGTTGGCTTTAAGCCAACAATCCCGTTAAACGCCGCTGGTTGACGGATTGATCCACCAGTATCTGATCCCAAAGCAAATGGTACCAAACCAGCCGCAACCGCTGCTGCTGAACCACCAGATGAACCACCTGGCACTTTCGTTTGGTCCCATGCATTAGTTGTTGTCTTATAGTATGACGTTTCTGTTGAGCCACCCATGGCAAATTCGTCCATGTTGGTCTTACCAACTGAGACCGCCCCAACAGTCTTTAACTTATCCACAACGGTTGCATTATAGACTGGCTTGAAACCTTCTAAGATATGTGACGCACCGGTCGTTTGAATGCCTTCCGTTGCCAAGTTATCCTTCAATGCAAATGGGATACCAGCTAATGTTTGCGTGAAATCTTGTTTGTCATCCTCTACTTGCGCTTGAGCTAACGCTGCTTCCGGATTTGTCATGATAAAGGCTTCAAGTTTGTCATCAACTTTGGCGATATTATCCAAAGCCCCTTGCACCAATTCGACCGCTGTCACGTCTTGCTTAACCAATTTGTCATGTAACGTAGTTAAGTCATTATCAAAAAAGTTAAAAGTCATGATTATTCTCCTTCGCCATCCAAAATTGCGGGCACCTTAATCAAACCGGCTGCAGATTCTGGTGCATTATCTAACAAGGCTTGCTTTTGATGCCAATTATCAGCCACATCTTGACGCAAATGATTGACATTTTCTGTCACTGAATAAGTTGGTTCAACATCTGTTGTATCCACTTCTCCGAGTGTGTCAAAAATATTTAAGATATCTCCCAATTGTGTTGTAAATTGTTCTAATTCAGCATCATCAAATGCTAATTTAGCCAAATTAGCCACGTGAGCAACTTCTTCTTTTGAAATCGTTGTTTCAGACATTTACTTACTCCTTTAAACATGCGTCATGCTTTGCATACGCTGCACAATCAACACTTCATATATACTTATTTATTCTACCATAACTCACGCTTTCCCTACGCTTGCATTTTAATAATATAGGCGTATAATTAAATTTGTTGTATAAACAACATGACCAATCACTTTGTTTAACGTCTCACCGTCGTTTTACACAGTTATTGGCGACATTTTAGAAAGGTGGATATGATTATGGCCCTTACACAAGAACGTAAGAACGAAATCATCAAAGAATATGCTCGTCACGAAGGCGATACAGGTTCAGCTGAAGTACAAATCGCAGTTTTGACTGCTGATATTAACGAGTTGAATGCACACATGGCAGCTCACAAGCATGATTTCCACTCACAACGTGGTTTGATGAAGAAGATCGGTCGCCGTCGTAACTTACTGCGTTACCTCCGCAACACTGATATTCAACGTTATCGTGAATTGATCCAACGCTTAGGTTTGCGTCGTTAATCTTTTTAGATTACATGAAAACCTCGTATCAAATTTAAGGAGAAAAGACATATGCCTGTTATTGAATCAGCAATTCAACGTGTTCGTCTTACGAAAAAGCAACACGATCGTAACGAACCACAAATCAGTGCTTACCGTACAGCTGTTAAGCGTTTTGAAAAAGCTGCTGCTGCCGGTCAAGACAATTTGGCAGAATTATACAAGACTGCTTCTTCTGCAATTGACCACGCCTACTCAAAGGGTTTGATCAAGAAGAACAAGGCTTCACGTGAAAAGTCACGTTTGGCAAAGTACGTCAAGTAATCAATAAAAAAACACCTTGGAAAATTTCCAAGGTGTTTTTTTATGCTGTTTTTAAGATAAATCGTTCAAATAACATTTCCGGATCTTGTGTGGTTGATTTTAATTTAATTTCAATCGCCACCATGCCCAGATAACCAGCGCGTAATGCCGGCAACGCATATTTTTTGAGCATGCCTTTAGCCAGTTTGACACGATAAGGATGCACACCTAGAGCCTTACCAATATCTTGATCTGTCCCCGTCATCCCCGCAATCTGTAATAACAATCTAAATTGTCCTGTCAAGACAGCATTAATCCGCAGCGCTGGCTCACCATTCTGCAATAAGGCACGATAAATTGTCAACGCCTGTTTAACACGTTGTGTCATCACAGCATCAACTAAATCAAACACCGTCGCTGTTAATGTTTTGGGCACCAGTGCTGAGACAGCTTCTAACGAAATGTGCTTATGTTGGGTGGCATAAGCGACCAACTTAGGTAGCTCATTTTGCATTGCTGAATACTGGGCGTTCGTCCGCACTAAGAGTTCCTGCATCGCGTCCGCATCAATTTTATAAGCACGTTGTTGTAATTGTTGTGTGATCGCTTGCCGGGCTCGCTGTTCATTCAAAGCAGGCACATCAACCGTTTCTGCGGCTTGTAAAATGGCTTTGGTCACTTTTTTGCGTCTATCTATTTTTAAATCATTGATCAAAAAGACCACAATATTTTCAGTCACCGGCTGTGCTAATAGCTGTAGTAAACTTTTTTGGTCGTGATCTGAAATTTTCCCTTTGGCCGTTAAAAATTCCGGATTTCGAACAATAATCACCCGTCGATTGCCAAAAAACGGCATCGACATTGCATCATTAAGCAGCTCATCTACACCCTGAACAGCCAAATCAAATTGACTATAATTCATCTCGACATCTTCTGGCTGAATGAGCGCTTTAAACGCACTATGGGCACGTTGACTTAATGCCGGTTCGTCACCGATGACAACATAAAAATTGGCTAAGGCATCATTTTGTATTTGTTGTTGTAATTGTTGCAGATTCATTTGGAAATTTAACCTCGAAACGCCCTTTTTCTCCGACATAACTGTATCTAATCATACCATTTGTTTGCGTGTTATAAATCGTTAGCCCGTTTTCTTGAATGGTTTTTAATGTTTCTAAATGCGGGTGATGATAACGATTTTCTCGACCAGCAGAAATCAAGGCAATTTTCGGTTGCCAATGACTAATAGCCACTGGATTAGTCGCTGTTTTTGAGCCATGATGGCCTAACTTTAGCATATCAACCCGCATATCGGGGTACCGTGCGACAAGTTCGGCCTCGCCAGCTTGACCAAGATCACCAGCCGTCAAAATATTTTGACCACCAATCCGACTCCATATCGCAATACTATCGTCATTTTCAGCATGACCACTGTGAAATGGATGTAAAATTTGACCTGGAAAATGGGGTAATGCTGTGCCAGCGGTAACTTCAACAACTTTAGCACGCCCTAGAAATGGTTGAATCTCTTGTTGAAAAGCGGTTTGTTGTGCCATACCAGCTGGTACGACCACGTATTTGACCACCACTTTTTCTAAGATCACTTTGGCGTAACCAATATGATCTAAATCATGATGGGTCAAGACCAAATAATCCACACGCCCAATACTTAAACTATGAAGATAGTTGACAATGACTGTTTCACCAGCTGATCGTTGCCCCGACACTTGTTGCCCCGAGACTTGTTGCCACGGTTGTTGTTGCCTAAATTGTGGCACACCGCCCGTATCAATTAATGTCACCACCTGATTACCAGGTATCCGAAGTAACGCGGCATCCCCTTGCCCAATATCAAATGTTGTAAATTCACCACGTAGCGGATACTTCATACTCATGATGCCCATCACCAGTAAAATAGCCCACGCCCAGCGCACGACATAGGCTATTTTTTTATGGGTCACAAAACTCACAACAGCCAATATCAAGAGACAGATAATCAGCCACCACGGTAGTTTCCCAATAATGAGTTGTCCAGGTAACTGGGCTAAACCGTCTAACGTCCGTGCAAAAAACGCAATCACGCTGTTCATACACCTCACGACTTCAACTAAAGGTTGCGCTAACCAACCAATTAAGACACACGGCACAATCACAAGACTAAAAAGCGGAATAGCGGCCCAATTAGCCAATGTTTGCAGAAGATGCCAGGTATATTGCTGTGGCGTGATTAACACAAAACTGACCATACTGAGCCATAAATTCGTTTGCCAAAAAGTTAACTGTCGGGTAAATAAGAGACAAAAGGTCACCGCAAAAGAAAGTTGCCCGCCTAAAGTCAATAAAATTGCCGGTTGGTAAAGGAGACTCCCAAGTAAACTCATCGACCAGACAACCGGTTGTGCTAAGGCGCGGTACCCAAATGAGCGACTCAGACTAAAAAATCCCGCAATCACAGCACGCACCAATATGCCTGGTGCGCCCGCAAAAACAAAGTACGCCAATAACACACCGGCTCCAAATACCGCTGTTAACTCTTGTGGACACCATAAACGACGCAACACGATCACTAATAGGGCCAAAAGATACGTCACTTGAAAGCCAGATACACTAAAGAGATGAATCAACCCCAATGTTTGTACACCTGGATTGCGCTCATAAAGCGCTCGCGATGCTGTGCCCATAATCAACGCCTGGGCATATTCACCTAATGGCTGGGGTAAGCGTTGCGCCGAAACAATCCCTTGCGCGTGCCAGCCGTGCAGTTGATCTGCCAACTTTTGCCAGATTGATTGGGCTGTGGACTGGGTTACAGTACACTGCGATAATGTGATTTGATGCGTAATGTGCTGCGTAGCATAAAAGTCTTGCGCATCAAATTGATTAAAATTGGTTGCGGGCAGCAAACGTTTCATCGAGCCTTGACCAGTCAGATGAACCGGTTGTCGAATAGTTAGCCAGCGTTGTTTTGCTTGCTCAGATTTGACCTGATAGAAAAAAATAACGGTTTCGCCACTGTCATCAAGTTGACATTGCCCACGTACCGTTGCCCCATTAACCGTTATGTCATCTGGTAAAATCCGACCAGAAACGTGTGTCATGGCTGACGTCTCTTTGTTGGCTTGCTGTCTTAACATCTGCGCATCCCACATGAAATAACACAAAAAAGGTAACCCAATACCGATAAATAACCCAAGGCGGTACACACTGATATGCCGCCAGAATACGATCATAGCGAACAACCACAACGTCATCGTCATGGCACTCAAGCGATAAATACAGCCACTTATCGCTGCAATATTGAGACTAACAATCAGAAAATCGCGGTTTTTCATCAGACTGTTAAGCTGTCCTTTAACGTTTCAAACCGTTTTTCCCCAATTCCAGAAACAGCCTTTAAGTCTGAAATTTGTTTAAAACCACCATTTGCTTCACGATAAGCAATAATTTGTTCGGCTTTCTTTTCACCGATGCCTTCTAGCGTTTGGAGCTCAGCCACCGTGGCCGTATTTAAATTAACCTTATCTTTTTGGGCTTGCGTTGATGCTGTAGCCGGCTCACTTAAATGTTCCCCTTTTGTTGGAATATAAACCATTTGACCATCGGTTAATTTTTGTGCCAGATTGATCGTTAATATTTCTGCTTGATCAGTCAAACCACCAGCTTTAGCTACTGCCGCTTGTAGTCGTGGTTGTTGACTGACATCATAAACACCTGGCTGTTTTACCGCACCTTTAATATCAATTAATACTTTGGTTTCAGTATGTTCAGCACGGTTACCTTGTTTTTGGTCAACTTGTTTCTGATCAGCCGCATGGTTTGATACATGACTTGGCATTGCCTTACTTGCTGAGTCATGGCCAATTGGCAACCGACTGGCAAAAAACAACAGTAGGCTACCCACAATGATCAAGATAAGCAGTAACCAGCGTTTTCCACGACTTAAAATAACCTTCACTTGTTCAAATTGTTCTAACATACCACGCCCCCTGATACATCATACGATGTATCATTTGAGAGCACTAAAAAACACCTAACCGAAGTTAGGTGTTAGTTTGGCATGTAAGATTCGCTCTTACGGGCGACTATTGGTGGTGACACCAATAGCAAAGTCGCGTCACCTCAGTGCAAGCACTGTTAGTCATGGTGAGAAAATGGGGTTCCACAACCACCATTAACACCTGCATCTATCCCAGATTTGTGATTTAACACAGCAGGCCGCCTTCGGCGCTAATTTTTCAAGCGCTTCGACTCATCGCATATAATTATCATACCAGAGTATCAACATAATGTCAACACTTTTTTCAAAAAAATTTGAAAATTTTCAACACAAATAACCTGTTATAATACCCTTATGATTAAATTGACGAAACTTGAAAAGCACATCATTATGACACAAGCAAACCCAACACATCACAGCTTGTCAGATATTTTAGTCCCCGACTTTGCTGGCTACACCAAACACGCACTAGCCCAATATGTGATTGCCACCTACGATTTAGGGCATTTTGATGGTGTCAAAAATACGAGTGCGCCACATATGCTAGATTTCACTTGCCGATCAGAAAACCAGCAATTAATACGGATTACCGGTCGCATTACTTACCAGGCTTAATCCTCAGTAATTTCTGCATCGGCCATAGTTTGCTGTTCAACAATCACTTGCAGTTGTGCCGTAAACCATTGGGCAATTTTACTTTTCACACTATCTGGATCATCTTGATAAGCTGTCACCGAACTCGCCAAAGCAATTTTTAACTGTGACTGGCTCACCAGCGGATTTTCCACAATCATATAAAGATTCACATCGTTATCTGGTTTCTCTGGCCAGATTAATTTTTTGAGCTGATTCGTATAACGTTGCGGCAAGTTAATGACATTCGTTTCTAACGTTAAGGTTGTGCCACCCGCTGCAATACCACCATTGATTGTGAGGGCTAAATGGATAAAGTTCGGATCAGCAATATGCGTATCGAGCGCCTCAAATAGCGCATCTAACGCAATATCGTCCTGATCTGGCTGTGCCACGACCAAAGTGAAAGCTTGTGATGCGGTAATATTTTCTAATGCCCGTTCACCGGTGATTTCCATATTTTTGCTCCCAGAATTTTAATACTCATATCTTAACATAAAAAACGTCCTGGCTTGTGTCACCACAATTCTCCAGGACGTTTTTGTGTGATCACTGCTCACTTATGTGGCATGCGATCCCAGAAATCGGCTTTATTGACTTGGCGCGACCGGGCAATGCCCATAGCATGAGTCGGTACATCCGCCGTAATCGTTGAGCCAGCAGCCGTGATGGCTTCATCAGCAATTGTCACAGGCGCCACCAACTTCGTATTTGACCCAATAAAGGCACGATCACCAACTGTGGTGTTAAACTTATTCACCCCATCATAATTCACAAAAATGGTACCCGCACCAATGTTAACTGATTCGCCAACATCGGCATTCCCGATATAAGTGAGGTGACCTGCTTTAGTGTTAGCCGCTAGTTTGGCTTGTTTAACTTCCACGAAGTTACCAACGTGAACCGCATCACCTAGTTCAGCCTTTGGTCGTAGGTGAGCATAAGGTCCGATTGTCGTACGATCTGCCAAAACGGCTGACTCAATATGTGATGCTGTAATCACGTTGTCATCGCCAATTTGACTATCTTCAATCCGTGAACCTTGAGTAATCACATTATTGTGACCAATCGTCGTGTGCCCTAAAATCGTCACACCACCTTCAACAATTGTATCTGCCCCGATGGTCACGTCAGCATCAATATAAGTGTTAGCAGGATCAATTAACTCGACACCCGCCACCATTAAGCGATGATTAATCCGTTCATGCATCACCCGATTGGCAACAGCTAAGGCCACACGATCGTTAACACCCAGTGATTCTGTGAAATCATGCAACGTGTGTGCACCGATTTGGTGACCAGATTGGCGCAAAATATCCAACGTATCCGGCAAGTAATATTCACCTTGCGCGTTGTTATTTTTCACTTGTGATAACGCTTCAAACAGCAACTGATTATCAAACACATAAACACCCGTATTAATTTCTTGAATACGACGTTCTGTAACACTAGCGTCCTTTTGCTCAACAATCTTTAAAACCGTGTCGTCATCTGCACGTACAATACGCCCATAGCCAGTCGGATCATCAGCAATGGCGGTAAGTACGGTCACAGCATTTTTAGAATTTTGGTGTGTTTGAACAAATTCAGCCAACGTTTCTGGTCGAAACATTGGTGTATCACCTGACATAATCAAGGTCACGCCATGGTTATCACCAAGCTTAGCCTGCGCTTGCTGTACCGCATGTCCTGTCCCAAGTTGTTCTGTTTGTAGGACAAAATCACTGCGATCACCAACATGTGCCTGAACACTCTCTGCACCCACACCAATTACTGTAATCGGCTTACTTTGCGTTAACGGTGCCACTGCATCTAAGACCCAGTCAATCATCGTCTTCCCAGCTACCCGATGCAATACTTTCGGTGTGGTTGACCGCATCCGTGAGCCGTGACCGGCTGCCAAAACTAATACATTTACGTCATCATTCATGAAAAATTAAGCCTCGTGTTTATATATTTCTTCTAAATAGTTACCAGCAGTCACCAAAATTGGTGCCCCATTCTTCAGGTTCGTATCCACATGCAACAACGAGGTGAAGCGATCCAACAACCGTGTGGCTGAACGCCCTTCAGCAAAGACCGCTGTCCCAACGACAGTCCCGTCAAACTCACTGACCAGCGTCTGCATTCCTTGAATCGTGCCGCCTGCCTTCATGAAGTCATCCACAATCAGCACCCGTGAACCCGTCCGTAATGAACGTCGTGACAATTCCATCTTTTCGACACGCTTAGATGAACCCGTCAAATAGTTAACTGATACAGTTGGCCCTTCGGTTACTTTCGCATCATCACGCACAATCACAAACGGTACATTGAGTTGTTCAGCGACCGCCTGAGCTAACGGCACCCCTTTAGTGGCAGCAGTCATGACAGCATCAATATTTTCGCGTAAGTATTGCGTTGCAATTAAACGACCGGCTTGTCTTAAAATATCTGGCCGACCCAACAAATCAGACAAATAGACATAGCCACCTGGTAAAACACGCGTTTCATCATCAACATCTTGCCGAATTTGTTCAATAAATTCCTTGGCTTCCTCTTCCGTCATATAAGGGACAAAGCGTGCCCCACCAGCTGCACCAGGAACAGTTTCTAATAAGCCAGTGCCCCGTTCTTGGAACGTCCGCTTGATAATTGAAAGATCCTCAGAAATGGAAGATTTTGCTGAATCATAACGTTTGGCAAAATAAGACAAAGAAATCAATGTCCGTGGGCGTTCAAGCATGTAACGTGCCATGTCAACCAGTCGATCAGAGCGGCGTGTTTTCATAATATATCGTTGTGCTAAAACAAACTTAGCACATATTCTCCTTTATTAATATTTAACAATAATTATAACATCAAAAGCGATCCAATGTTCGGTATTTAGGCATTCTTTTTGAATTGCCACACGGAGGTCAAATAAATGATCACCTCAATCATGGCAATAAAGAAGCTCGTCGGCAAGTTGGTAAGATACGCCAACGTCAAGCCTGACCAAGTGCCAAACAAGGCAAACACAATCGCCAGCCCAATCAAGCGTACTGTCGTTGTCACATAATACTTGGCACTCGCAGCTGGTAGCGTGACCAAAACAAAAATCAAAAGTGACCCGACGAGTTGTGATGAAATGCTGACAGACAGCGCAATCGTAATCAGAAAAATATAACGGACTGCTTTTTGACGACGTGTTTGCAAAAACATGCCCGCTTCGTCAAAAGCGAGTTGTCGTAAGGCGCGGTAATTAAACAATAAGACCACGATGACAAAAACAGCCAACGCCAGCAATAACCACAAATCTTGCCGACTAATACCTAGCACTGAGCCAAATAAAATACCTGTCGCGGCCGTTGTACTCGTATGCCCTAAGGCTAAAAAGAGAATCCCCAAGCCAATGGCTAATGCCGATATGGCACTAGTGACATTATCTCGCTTCGTGTAACCGGACTCCAAGGCCCCAATGGCTAATGATGAAACACTGGTTGCAGCCATCATCCCTAACAACGCTGGCCAACCAATAAACAAACCAAAGGCCGCACCCGCAAAGGCAATTTCACTTAAACTATGTGTCAGAAAGGCATAATTTCGCGCCACGACAAACGTGCCAACGATTCCAGCAACAATACTAACGACTGTGCCAGCCATAAACGCATTTTGCATAAAATCATAATTGAACATCATGTACCTCATTTTCTTCATGCACGTGCGCTTCATGCATATGCGTCATTTGCTTCGTCAAGGCTTGTAAGGCTACTTTATCGCCCTGCGTCACCCGGCCATTTTCAAACAACAGATAGCCATCAGCAAACTGTGAAATTAACTTCAATTCATGCGTAATAAATAGAATGGTCAATTGCTGCTCTTTTTGTAACTGTTGCACGGTTTTAAGCAATTGTACCTTGTGTTCGTGATCCAGACTCGCTGTTGACTCATCAAGGATTAATAAATCAGGTTGTTGAACTAACGCTTGGGCCACAAAAACGCGTTGCTTTTGGCCACCTGAAACCAACCCCGATCGTTGGTCAGCAATTGCCAACAAATCCATCCGTGACAGCGCTGCCTGAATGGCTTGTTTTTCTTTGGTATTCCACCACAAACGCCAACCACGGTTAAAAGTCAGGCCAACGAATTCAGAAATTTGCAAAGGATAGTCACGGGTAATATCTCGAAACTGCGGGACAAAACCAATCCGCTTTACTTGTCGTGATAATTGCCCAACCGTTTGGACATTTTGACCAATGAGTGCTTTCACAAAACTGGTCTTGCCCGCACCATTTTCGCCCAAAATGGCAAAAAAACGACCGGCCGGAATGTCGATATTTGCGTCTGAAAAAATAACTTTTTCACCATAACGCACGCCAAAATCTTTTGTTTCAATGATGCCCATTATTTTCCACCCTCTACTGGTTTTAGTGCTGCTTGTAATTGGTTCACAAAATTGAGTTGCCAATCCCATACTTTTTCGCCTGCTGGCAAAACTTGATTAAAAGTAATGATCGGCACTTGATATTGCGCCGCTAACTGCATGACGCGTTGATCTTGCTCAGATTGATCTTGACTGGCGGTCAACACAAAGCGAATGGTATGATCCTGCATTTTTTTCGCTAACGTATCGAAATCAGCCGTCGTAGCAGATGCCAAATCTTGCTGTACTGGCTGATAACCCAGTTGGGTCATAAAGACCTGATGCGCGTGATTTGTGGCTAAATACTGAACATTTTTTTCCGCCTGTAAACGCGCAATCCCATCGGCTAACGGTTGTGTTTGTGCCAATAACTGCTGACTTTGTCGAATATAAAAATCCCGATTTTGTGGATCCAAATCACTTAAAAGATCCGATAGGCGGGAAATGGTTTGCAAAATAACTTGGGGACTCAACCAGTAATTGTTAGCGTCTGGTCCTTGAAAACTATCACTGGCGACTAAAATTTTAGAACGTAAATGTAATTTCTGCCGTTGGGTGAGTAGTGGGCTAGCATGATTATCAGTTAGGACAACCTCTGCACCCTTAAATTGTTTTTGTTGTTGCGACGTTGTCAATTTACCATCTAAAACGGTCACGCGGCCATCCTCTGCAACAATGGCTTTAGCCAACTGTTGGTAAGCAATTCGATCGGTAACAATCTGAACTGGACTATGTTTGGGTCCCGATGACGGCACCGTCGTTTTTAAAATAATTAAACAGATTCCCAGCGGAATCAGTAGTAAGGTCAAAATGGCATAAAATGCTTGTTTGTTCATCGTAATATTTTCTCATCACTACAAAAAAAGCCCATACGGGCATTTTGTTTAATCGGCAAATGTAATGTTAATGTTATTGGTTAAGATGTCGGTATAACTATAAGATGCGCGTTCAAAATTCGCATTTTCATCTAATTCCACGACAAACAGTGATGGAAAAGTCGACCGTAACACACCACTACGCTCAGTGATTTTCTTACGGCCAGCTTGAGCCACAACCGTCACTTCTTCTCCGACATGGGCATCAAGCTCAGTTTTGATGTCTTGTAAACTACTTGGCATTTTTATACCACCTTTCGTGAAAAACTTAACTCATTTTAGCACGAAACACGCGCAATTGCAAATTATACTGTATATTACACGTAATAATCGAAAAAATATACGTTTATTGTGTTAACCCAAAAGCGCGCAAAGCCAAATACAACTGTGTAAACTGAGTTAAATCAAGCCGTTCGGCACGAACAGATGGTGCAATGTCAGCGGCCGTCAAGGCGGCCGTTATTTTTTCTTTTGCTTCAGCATCTTTGCCGTAAGTTTGCAGCATGTTGTTCCAAAGACTCTTGCGTCGGTGTGAAAAGCTCCCTTTGATCACACCGAAAAGGCGTTCTGGCTGATCAACTACTATTTCTGGTGTGTGTGGTGTGAGCTTCACAACGGCTGAATCGACATTTGGTGATGGGTTAAATGATGTTGCCGGCACATTAATGGCTAGGGTTGCTTGGGCAAAATAGGCGACCGTCAAAGTCAACACACCATATGCCTTTGTCCCGACCGCCGCGTTTAAGCGATCGGCGACTTCACGTTGCATCATCACGACAATATTATCCCACGCAATGTTAGACCGCAGTAACTGCATCAAAATTGGCGTGGTGATGTAATAAGGTAAGTTTGCGACAACTTTCACCCGCGCCCCGACACCAAATTCAGTTGCAATCATTTGCGCGAGATCAACTTTTAAAATATCTTGTTCAACGACTGTCACATTATGATAGGGTTGCAACGTTTCCGCTAACACCGCCACCATTTGTGGGTCAATTTCAAACGCCAGAACGCGTTTTGCACGACGGGCAAGTTGTTCCGTCAGCGCCCCAATTCCTGGCCCGATTTCAATCACATAATCATCAGCTGTAATTTCAGCAGTATCGACGATACCATGTAATACCGATAAATCCGTTAAAAAATTCTGTCCAAACTTTTTCTTAGCATGGAGCCCATATTGTGTCAAAATCGCTTGGGTACGGGTTGGGTTTGCAATATCAATTGTCTCTGCCATGTTCTTGTGTCCTTTGTAGTGCTGCGCGTATTTGGTTTTGTGTAATGCCAAATTGGTGCAAGCGTTTCATGAGTTGTTTACCGTTAGTATAGCCAATATGTAGGGCCTCACCAAGTATTTGCCGCTGTAACCGTGCCTGTGGGCCACTTAATAACCCGTGTTGTAACAGAAAATGTTGATCCACATCACTGGTTTGTGCCACTTTCGGTGTCATCACTTGTGCCAAAGCGGCACGTAACACTGCTGGTTCGGCATGCTCGACGCCCAGTGACTTATGCGGATTATCTTTTGCCGCCCGAGCTGCAGCTTGCGTAATATAAGCCTGCTTAGCGTCAGGGACATGCGCCGACATGATTTGTCGAATCCGCTGCCCATTATAATCTGGATCGGTCAAAATAATCACCCCACGGGTTTCAGCCGCGTGTTTAGCGCGCATGATGGCATCGGGTGTCACGGCACTGCCACCCGTTTCAATGGTGTCAGCAATCACTGCCCGCGCCAAATTTTGTGTATCCGACCGCCCCTCAACTACAATCATTTCGTTGATTTTTGGTTTGTCAGTCATGATTTAAAAAGAGACGATGCGCATTGGTACGCGTGATTTCCGTCAATGCTTTAGGGGTCATATCAAGCGTTTCCGCTAATGAATCCAAGACATACTTAACGAAAGCAGGTTCGTTATCCTTACCTCGGAATGGCGTTGGTGCCAAATAAGGCGCATCTGTTTCAACAAGCACTCGTTCAAGTGGTACCGCTTTGGCCGCTTCACGCACTTCTTCTGCTTTTTTGAAGGTCACAACCCCACTAAATGAGATATGCATCCCCAAGTCAACAAACGCTAGCGCTTGTTCAGGCGTACCAGAAAAACTATGCATCACACCTTTTGTCACGCCGCTAGCCTTCAACATGGCATACACATCATCAAATGCCTCACGGTTGTGGATAATAACGGGTAGATGATACTTTTTTGCCAAAGCAAGATGCGTTTCAAATGCTTGCTTTTGGACATCATGGGGTGCTGTTTCCCAGTAGTAATCTAGCCCTGTTTCCCCAACACCAACCACTTTGTCTGCTTGTAATTGTGCTTCAAGCGTTTGTGCAGCTGCTGCGTCAAAGTCAACCGTATCTTCGGGTTGGAAACCTAATACCGCATAAATATTATCATGCGCTTGGGCGATTTCTAAGGCACGGGCGTTACCCACTGCATCATAACCCACAATGTTCATTTCCATAACCCGGAATTCATTGGCACGGCAAATATAAGCAGGCACATCGTGAAACAACTTATCATCATTAAGATGCGTGTGTGTATCGTAACTGTCAGCCGGCGTTTTGGTTAAATCATAAATTGCCATTTTCTATTTGGACATTGTCCCGAAAGGATAACATCCTTTCCTCCATTCTTTTGTCGTCTCGTCATCATGACCCAATAATTGTTTTTAAGAAAAAAAGCCGCCAAGCGACTTTTAACGATCTAATCGACCTTGGGTGTATCAGTTGGCGCAAAATGCTTTAACAACCCGTTAACAAACTTACGGTCGTCTTCATCAGCAAATGTTTTAGCCAAAATTAATGCTTCATCAATCGCTACCTTATAAGGTACCAGTTGATTGTTTAATTCATAAATGGCCAAGCGCAAAATCACAAGATCTGCTTTGTTGATACGATTAATTGCCCAACCAGTAGACAAATGGGCCGTAATATGCGCATCAAGATCTGCTTTTGTCCCCAAAACACCATTAACAAGGCGTGGCAAATAATCATCGTAGTCCTTACCATCTAAGACGATATCGTAAAGATTGTCAATGTTATTACTCTTAGGATCTTTTTCAAGGGCAAACAGCACCTGAAAAGCTGCTTGACGTGACTCATGTCGTGATAAATTCGCCATTAATCGGCCACCTCAGTTGTTTCTGTTTCACCAAATAGATTATCTGGATCAAATTGATTGGATACTTTTTCTGGCACAATCCCACTCACGTGGACATTTGTTTGTACAACATTTAAGTCTGTCATGGATGTGATTTGAGATTGAATGGCATTTTGAATGTCAAGCGCAACCTTTGGCACAGCCACACCATATTGCAAAAACACATAAGCATCAATCATCAAACCGGCGTCAGTTTGTGTTAATTCGACACCCTTACCACGTGCATTTGAACCAAAGGCGTTCGTAAAGTGATCTGACAACTTACCACGCATTGAGTAAACACCTGGTACTTCTTGCGTTGCAATTTGTGCAATCACTTCAATGACTTCTGGCGTCACTTGTGTTGTCCCCGCAACAGTATGTTGCGTTGCTAAAATAATATTCTTTGTAGCTTGCTTGCTACGCTTAATTTCTCTGGCCATGATGTCATCCTCGAAAATATTTTTTAAAATAAAAAGTTCCCCTAGGGAACTTTTTATCTGTGTTCCCTACAACACGCAGCCACTGGATAACATGACAACAATTGTGCCGTGTTAGCACCATCAGCTTGTGTTAGTTCACACTTTGTAATTAGGCACGGCCCTTATATGAACCGTCTTCAGTATTAACGATGATTGTTTCACCTTCGTTAATAAAGTCAGGCACAGTAATTGTTGCCCCAGTTTCAACTGTTGCTGGCTTACCTGAACCAGTTGCTGTCGCACCCTTGATGCCTGGTTGTGTTTCCGTTACCTTCAAAGCAACTGTTGATGGCAATTCAGCACCCAAAATTTCGTTACCAAACATTGTGATCTTAACTTCCATACCTTCAAGCAAGAACTTCAAAGCAGCTTCGATCTTGTCATCTGGCAAGTTAATTTGTTCGTAAGTTTCAACATCCATGAAGACACGACCATTGTTTTCAGCAAACAAGTAAGACATTGGACGTGTTGTGATATCAGCTTGTTCGAACTTATCACCAGGACGGAAAGTCACTTCGTTCACAGCGCCTGTACGCAAGTTCTTCAACTTTGAGCGGACAAATGCGCCACCCTTTCCTGGCTTAACGTGCTGGAAATCCAAAACGCGCCAAATTGAGTTTGAATACTCAATTGTCAAACCATTCTTTAAATCATTCATGCCAATTGCCATGATCAATATCCTCTTTTATAAATAATTTAGTTTATTATACCAGAAAACCGCCTATGATGCAGTCTTCATACAAAATAAAATTTTACCACAACCCCCATGATTTCTCAATGTTTTTCCCATTGAGCGCTGGTTTCATAATCAACTCATCAAATCGATGAATATCCTTTAGTAAATCACGGGATTCTTCGAGACCAAACGCCTCAATCCAGGCCTTCCCACGGGCGCGCACGCGCTTCGTCAACTCCGCCTCAATGCGCTGCCCTTCTGGTGTCAAGGAAAGGAGGATGCGCCGTCGATCGTTTTCATCTGGCGTTTGCACCACAAAATCTAACGCCAGCATCGGCTTTAATTGGCGGCCAACAGCGCCTTTGGTCACTTTTCGTTCAGCCGCAATTTCAGTTAAAGTCAGTGGCGTTTCGCTGCGCGCAATGGCTGCCATAATCAACCACTGCTCAAAAGACAGCCCATATTCACGCATTGGCTGTGAGAGCATGGTTTCCATGTGTTTTAGTGATGACATGTAAACCCGAATAAAGTCGGCTAACATTGTGTATTCTGGCATATGATTTCCCCTGTTCTCATACCTTCAAATGGTAGCAAGATAGCGCAACGCGTCGTCAACACTTTGGTATAACCGCACCGCTGCTAAGTCCGTTGGTACGGCAAAATCAGCTGTTACGCTATCTGCTAGCCAATCCCACAAATGGTCATAGTACCCATTCACATTGAATAGTACGAGTGGTTTGTGATGTAAGCCAATTCTGGCCCAACTTAACACTTGTGCTAATTCCTCAAGCGTGCCAAACCCACCCGGTAAAACAATAAACGCATCAGCAAGTGACATCAGTAATTCTTTGCGTTCAGACATGGTCTCAACGGTCATCAATTGCGTGATATCAGCTGCCGGCATCGTCTCTTCTGCTAAGTTTTTTGGCGACACGCCAATGACTTGGCCACCATGTGCCATTGCGGCACGTGCCGTAACACCCATCAGGCCGTCGCGACCACCCCCGTATACAAGTGTGATCTGTCGTTGCGCTAATGCTTGTCCAAGCGCTGATGCAATTGTCGTAAATTCTGGATCTGCACCAAGTTGCGAGCCCATAAAAACGGTAATCGATTTGACTGACATGTCTTCGCCCCCCTACATCAAATTTAACAATGATAATGGGAATAATCAAGTAATAAGCCGACAACATTCCCGTTTTCGCGTGCTATGTGGTACACTATAATATAGGTTTTCGTTCGTGACAAATTAAAAAATTAACGATATTTTGGAGGCATTATGATTTACAAAGTTTATTACCAGGAACATCCTGAACGCAATCCCAAGCGTGAAACAACCCTTTCACTCTACTTGTCGGCAGAAAGCTTGCCACAAGCACGGGAAATTATTGAAGACAACACCAACTACAACGTTGAATTTATCGAAGAACTTTCAGATAAGGCATTGACTTACGAAAAAGCTAACCCAAACTTCGAAATCACAACATTCTAAACTATGACATATTCTGTAGATATTAAACCAAACGAAGTCGGCGTTTATGCGCTAGGCGGTTTAGGCGAGATCGGTAAGAATACGTATGGTATTGAGTATCAAGATGAGATCATCGTTGTTGACGCGGGTATTAAGTTCCCCGAAGATGAACTACTTGGTATCGATTACGTTATTCCTGACTATACTTATTTAGTCGATAATATCGATCGCGTGAAAGCACTGGTTATCACCCACGGACACGAAGACCATATCGGTGCAATCGCCTACTTTTTACAAGCTGTTAACGTTCCAGTTTATGCTGGGCCACTAGCAATGGCGTTAATTAAGAACAAACTCGAAGAAAAACAACTGCTCAATCGCGTTGAATTACACGAGATTACGGATGGGACTGTCCTTGAATTTGATAAATTAAGTGTTGAATTCTTCCGGACAACCCACTCAATTCCTGATGTATTTGGTGTTGCGGTGCACACCCCAGTTGGGACAATTGTTGAAACTGGTGATTTCAAGTTCGATCTCACACCAACAACAAAGCAGCCACCTAACTTGTGGTCAATGGCGCGTCTTGGTGAAAAAGGTGTCTTGCTCATGATGAGTGATTCAACCAACGCTGAACGTGCTGAATGGACCAAGTCAGAAGCCTGGGTGGCCAAATCGGTTAACCGAATTTTTGACAAAATTACAAAGGGCCGTATCATCTTTGCGACTTTCGCTTCAAACATGAACCGTGTCCGCATGGCGACTGATGCTGCGATTGCTCATGGGCGTAAAATTGCTGTCTTTGGTCGTTCAATGGAATCAGCTGTTAACAATGGTCGTGCTTTAGGGTACTTGAACATTCCAGATGACATGCTGGTTGAACAATCTGAGATTAAGCATATCCCTGATGATGAACTGTTGATTTTATCAACTGGTTCACAAGGTGAACCGATGGCCGCTTTGGCTCGCATTGCTGAAGGCACGCACAAGCAAATTCGCTTGAAGCCAAATGACAACGTTATTTTCTCATCATCTCCTATTCCAGGTAACACCGCTTCAGTCAATGAAGTGATTAATAAGCTGGAAGAAGGCGGTGCTAATGTCATTTATGGTAAGGTCAACAACATTCATACTTCTGGTCACGGTGGCCAAGAAGAAGAAAAGTTGATGTTAGCCCTCATGAAGCCAAAGTACTTCATGCCCGTGCACGGGGAATATCGGATGTTGAAAGTTCATGCCTCATTGGCACACGAACTCGATATCCCTGAAGACCATACTTTTATTTTGGAAAATGGTGATGTCTTAGCGCTTGATGGCGAAAATGCCCGTATTGCGGGACATTTCCCTGGCGAAGACACTTACATTGATGGCTCAGGTATCGGTGATATCGGATCAGTTGTCCTGCACGATCGTCAAAAGCTCTCACAAGATGGCTTGGTCGTGGTGACGGCAACTATTGACTTAAAGAAAAAAGAAATTCTTTCTGGCCCAGATATTTTGTCACGTGGTTTTGTATACATGCGTGAGTCTGGTGATTTAATTAATGAAGGCCGTCGGATTATTTTTGGCACGATGCGTCGTGTGATGAATAACGCTAACGCCACTGAAGCTGATATTCGTCAAGCCGTTATTGATGACTTATCACGTTTCTTGTATCGTGAAACAGCACGTAAGCCAATGATCTTACCAATGTTGATCATGGTCTAATGACAAAACACCCGCTTTTGGGTGTTTTTTTGTTGCCTTGAATCGATAAATACCGAACATTATTTTCTTTTATGCAGAGGTCAACGTATAAAACTTGACATTAACATTTTCAAACCGAGCCCAATATGCTAGAATAGTAGAAGTACAATATGAAGGAGCCATCATGACACAACGAAAAATCCCTACGATTATGGGTACGCAACACCCCGATAATGCGAATGCACCTTTCTGGGATGCATCCCAACAACCTTTTATCAGCGCCTATCGCGAAATGAACGAAGCTTTTGAAAATTTCAGTGAATTAAATGTTGATGAATACATGTGGGATTGGGAAGGTAAGCACGCCGATGCTGCCGTCATTGATCGCCTATTTAGCACCGAATATGATTACTTTAAAGACCAACAAATTGGTCGTGATAAATTCTTGACGTTCCGCTTCCCAAACATTTGGGAAGAAAAAGGCTATAACTTGATGCAAGCGATGACTGCCATTTTAAGTTCAGAAGATTTCGCGCATGATTTAGGCTTTGAACAACGGCCATTATTTGAAGCCATTTTGCCAATGGCACAACGCGCTGATCAGTTGCTAAAGATGCAAGTTTTGTTTGAAAAGCTAGCCAACTTTAAGTCAGTTGAGTTTACCCGTTCAGATAAAAACACCCCTTATATTGAAATTATTCCCCTATTTGAGGATTTTTACACCCAATTTCACGCACCAGAAATTTTGAAAGACTACCTCAAGTTGCATGAAGAACATTTTGGATTCCGACCAAAGTATATGCGTGTTTTCCTGGCTGGATCTGATTCAGCGTTGACAGCTGGTTTCATGAGCTCAATTACGGGTAACAAGTTGGCCATTGCGCGCTTACATGAATTTGCCCGTGAAGAAAACATTGAAATTTATCCAATTTCAGGGACTGGTTCAGCGATTTTCCGTGGTGGCTTGTCACCACACCGTATTGATCGTTACGTCAAAGAATTCCCTGGTGTTCGTACGGCAACAGTTCAGTCTGCTTTCCGCTATGATTTCCCACTTGCTGATGTCCAACAAGCGATTGCCGAACTAAAGGAAAAGTTGCCAACCGCTGAACCATTGAAGATTTCAGCTGCTGACCAAAAGATCTTAGCCGAAGTCGCTGAAGAATCAGCTGAATTTTATGCGCACACCCTAGACCAATTGGTGCCTGATATGCAACCGATTTTCAAGGCCTTCCCAAAGCGTCGTGACCGTCGCCAACACGTTGGGGTCTTAGGTTACTCACGTTCAGTTGACGGTATTGAATTACCACGTGCCATCAACTTCACCGGTGCCTTTTATTCAATCGGTGTGCCACCAGAATTCATCGGCTTCGGTCGAGCTCTTGAAAACTTAAACGCTGATCATCTGTCAGCGTTTGTCCGGAATTACCCAAGTATGAAGGATGACTTCCGTGAACTCGCCCGCTTTGTCAATCTTGATGCACTCGCAATCTTGAAGACACAAAGTCCTGCTTGGGCCGATGTTGAACGCGACATTATGATTGTCAAAGATATTTTCGACCTTGAAATTGGTCCTAAAACCCGTGAAGAACAACAGCATGCCGAAATCGCTTTGCAAGTTGTGCAAATTAAAGAAGGTGCGCCAATTGCCATTACGGCTTTAATTAACCGCATGGCGCAACTCCGCCACTTCTTAGGATAATCACCACACATAGCCCTTTGGGGCTTTTTTTGTTACAATAAAATTAGTTTCTATCGAAAGAATAACCATCATGCCGAATTTTTACGTGATTCACAATCCTCAGGCTGGTAACCAAGCACACGGCGATATTATCAGTCAAATTAAACATTTACGCACAATCGTGCGCTGGTCCGATACCCAATATGCTGGCCACGCAGTCAAATTGGCAAAAAATATCGCTAATACGGTCACAGACCCCGAGGCGGTTGTTTTAGCGATCGGTGGGGACGGCACCTTAAACGAAGTATTAAATGGCTTATTACAAACTCAACGTGAAGCCCCCATTCCCTTAGCCTATATCCCACTTGGTTCGGGTAATGACTTTGCCCGAGCAGCGCATTTAGGGACAGCTAGTGAGGCGCTGTATCATCTTAAACAAACAACCCAGCCCCGGCAACTTAATGTCGGTCGGATGACAGATGATGGGCTGTATCAGACAACGCGATACTTCATTAACAATTTGGGCATTGGGTTTGATGCGTTAGTGGTTGATCACACCAACCAATCACCTTGGAAAAAACGGCTGAACCGCCTAGGGTTAGGACACTTCAGTTATCTAGCCACAACTTTAGCCGCTTTTTTCCAACAACAAGCCTTCCAAATGACTGTCATGACTGGCGATCAGTACCAACAGTTTACTCAGGCGTTTTTGGTGACGATTACCAACCAGCCCTTTTTTGGTGGTGGCATTGCCCTACTCCCAACGGCTGACTTAACTCAGGAAGGTCTCGACCTCGTCATCGCCAAAAAGATGTCATTTCTCCAGTTTCTAAAATTATTTATGGCCTTAAAAAAGGATGGTAGTCATCTTGCTCACCCAAACGTGACAACTATCCCGCTCCAACACGGCACACAAATTTACGTTCGTGACATGCAACCAGGCCAAGTTGATGGTGAAACATTGCAACCTAGTACTTTTGGTTTGACCATTGATTATCAATCCTATCCATTTTGGCTCTAAAAAAGCGTTATCTCTATTAACAATAGAGATAACGCTTTTTTAATTAAAACGGCCTAAACGTTCTGCTTGGTTGGTCACACTGACAATCAACTTTCGTGATGTCAAATGTTCACTAGCTTGAATGACCAAATCTTCTTGGTAAATAATAGCTGCAATGGCACTAACAACCGTTGGCACAATACTATTGGCGTGGCCGTGCATGAAGGCATTTTTCATCGCTTCAGTATAGTTCTGACTATTTAATAACGACCAAATAATCGCTTCTAATGTGCTGGCACTGCGACCATCTAACACGATGTTACCAACCGGAATATTAGCAAAGTCCGGCAAGTTAAGTTCCTCAAATGCGTTTAATTCTGATTCAAAAACCTTATGGCGAGAATAATATTCAAAGCCAAAGGCCAAGCCGTTTTCTACGGCATCCCGAATGGGTTGTTTTTCAAGAATCTGGCTCACAATAAGGCTTAACATCCCCACGCTCACCAAGGCACCTTCTGCATTATGCGTTAAGCCTGCAATGCGATGTAGGGTCAACATGGCGGATTCATCATTAATAAATGACACGCCATATTCATGATGCAAATATAATGCAACGGGTAACATCCGAACTAAAATATCTTCACTATCCGCCACGTCTTCTAAAATACCAGAAGCCAGGGTGTCTCGATTTTTACTATAATTATCCATCGCCTTTTTAGTGACGACATCAATGCGTTGACGCGTTCGTTCGGGTGCAAATTGGTGCTTTTTATACCAATTTTGGAAATGATTCATCACGTCAGTTAACTGATAACCACGCGACAAACTCGCAACGGTCGTCAATGACAAACTCGTTTGTGACCCCCAGCGTAGCTCTTGCTTAAAATAGGTTGGATCGGACAGTAGGGCCCCTTGTTCACTGTTGGATAGCACGGTCATACTCTCGCCGACCGCAATACCAAACATTAAAAATTGAATTGTCGCTTGCTTTTTAGCCATACCCTATTCTAACATATTCAAAATACCAGCATTTACATCAATGCTTTAATCTTGTCGACTTGATCCAATGCTTCCCAAGGTAAATCGATATCTGTCCGGCCAAAGTGACCAAACGCGGCTGTTTGCTTATAAATTGGACGACGGAGATCTAAATGATTGATGATGGCCAAAGGTCGGAAATCAAAGAGTTGTGCCGTAATGTCACGAATCTTGTCTTCGTCAATTTTGGCTGTGCCAAAAGTTTCAATGTTTAATGACACAGGTTGTGCCACGCCAATTGCGTAAGCAACTTGCAATTCTAACTTATCAGCAACACCGGCAGCCACCAGATTTTTAGCCACATAACGGGCAAAATAAGCCGCTGAGCGATCGACCTTAGTGGCATCCTTACCAGAAAATGCGCCACCACCGTGATGGGCCGCCCCACCATAAGTATCGACAATAATCTTACGACCTGTCAAACCAGAATCTGCTTGTGGGCCACCAAGAACGAAACGACCAGATGGGTTAATGTAGTAAATCGTTTCATCGTCGGCCAGATCTTGTGGCAAAACAGGATCAATCACTAACCGACGGACATCTTCTCGCAGTTGGTCCAAAGTGACTGTTTCATCGTGTTGCGTTGACAAAACGACTGCCGCAATCCGTGTCACTTGGTTGTTATCATCCAGTTCCACACTCACTTCTGCCTTAGCATCGGGGCGCAAGTAATTTAATGTGCCAGCTTCACGGACATCGCGAATTTGACGCATCAAACGATGTGATAAGGCCAATGTTAACGGTAAATAATTATCCGTTTCGTTGGTGGCGTAGCCAAAGACCATGCCTTGATCTCCAGCACCCAATTGTTCTGGATCATCATCTGCGCTGTCAACTGCTTGCGCAATGTCACCTGATTGCTCCACAATGCGGTTAGAAACGTTCACAGAATCTGCCGTAAAGCCAAGTTCCGCTTGGTTATAGCCAATTTCACGAATGGTATCCATCGCAATTTGGCGCACATTCACATAAGCAGAGGTTGATAATTCGCCAAAAATTGAGACATCGCCTGTTGATGTTGTCACTTCAACGGCAGAGCGCGCATAAGGATCTTGCGCTAAAACGGCATCCAAAATGGCATCGGCAATTTGATCGGCAATCTTATCGGGATGACCAGCTGAAACGGATTCTGAGGTAAAATACTTTGTCATGATAAACATGACCTCCTTCAATTTTCAAAATAAAAAGCTACACGGTCGCAAATTAAAAGCGCCTCCCAACGGATAAGTCGGAACGCGCTAACGTGACGACTATCTGTACAGATGGACCACCGTGACAAAACATGCTGCCATATTTTTCCGGTTGGTGCAGGGTCAAAGTGCTGTATCACTCGCCTGCTCTTGATAGCTGTTTAAATTGTATCTTTAGCATAACAAAGTCACCACTAGATTGCAAATTCTTGTGACCAAAACGCTACGCAGGCCCGGCAAATTAAGGTACAATAACAATATGACTTATCCAATTCATTTACAATCACATCAATTACCAGACGGTCGCCCCATGCCCCGTCGCATCACGACTGATCCGCGCGAACGCCGTGCCTATGAAAACTTTCACCCAGTGAATTTTTTAGACTGGCGCCAATGGGTCCCACTCGTGGTTATTATTTTGAGCTTAAATCTCATTTGGTGGCGTCAGCCACTACTACATACCAAGACGTTAACCGAAGCCACTGTGACTTGGCAATTAGTGCCATTATTTGGCTACACCCTGGCCTTAGCCATTGGGATTACACTGCTGATTACCCAAAATTTACGTAGTTTGCTGAGTTATGCCTTCCTAGGCGTGAGCATTTTACTGACCTTTAGTTCGCTCATCCAGACACGACACGAGATTTTCTTGTTGTTACTCCTGCTTAGCGTGTTCTTTATCGTGCTACAACAACAGTGGTTAGGCTTACAAAATTGGTTAGGTTTAGTGCTTTTAAGTGTTTTGGCAACCTATGCCGTCCCTGTTACCATCTTTTACATTTCAAACGGCTTTGTCACGCATCGTTATCTCAATCAACTACTACCCATGTTGTTTGGTTTTGGCTTCTTCTTTACCCCCATCATTATGCCCAATCCTGATGGTCGGAAGTTAAGTATCCTAACCCTTGGCCTCTTTTGGGTCACGGTGTTTAGCCATGCGATTGGTATCGGGACGATTTTTGTCATCCTCTTTAGTCTACTGGCCTTTATTTTACAATTCGTCAAAGCCAAAATCGGTAGCTGGCAACAGATGGGGTATGTCTTAATGTTTGCTTTATCCCTACTTCTCATCTATCGTTAAAAAACCGTGATGGTATTAACCCATCACGGTTTTTTTATTTGAGGACTTGATAAATTGGTAATAAAGTTTTGACGACAGTGCTAAGCACTTCAGTTGCCTGATCGCCTTGTAAACTGGCATCACCGCGCGGCATTGTTAAGCCAATTAGCACTTCACTATGCCGTACGTTAGCAAAACGGTCAACCAGGTCATCATAAGCTGCTAAGGTTAGCGGTTGCGTCGCGTTGACCATGTGATCAGCACTTAACACATATCCTGCAGGTAGTTGTGCCACTTGTTCACGTGCGCGTTGTAACTTAGCGACAATGTCAGGTGTTTGTTGCGGTTTCATATTCTCTTCAACTGCCAAATAAAGATAGAGGTGATCAGCCCACAAGCCCAGTTCAAAGTGCGGCATCATTTTGTAGCCACGTTTATTGGGCGCAAAAGCGACCCATGTGTTGTCTGGCGCATTGGTTGTCCGCCGTAAATGCTTGGCAATGTGGGCTGTCCAGTGTTGCCCATCTGTCGCTAAAATTGGCAAAATGACTGCAGCAGCCTGCTCAAACTTAGGGTCGATCACGTCCCGAATCGCCGTCATGCGGCCAGAGAGTGTCGGCTCGTTAAAAATATCAAAATCCTGCGCATTAAACATGTGAATCCTCCTGTCGTGCTTGTCGTTGTGCCGACAAGACGGTTAACCAATGAATCAAAACATACCCCGTGACCAAAATCGTGGCAATTAAGTTTAACCAAATCAACAAGACAATAATTGAACTCATTGACTGATAGAAATCATAACGCTTTAGCCCAAACCTGACATACCAAGTAAAGGCAACATTCAAAATCTCCAACAATCCCAATTCAATGAGACTCCCTAACATGACTATTTTAAATGGCGCACGACCTGATTTGGTCGGTAAAAAGTAGTTTAGCATGATCAGCGCTAACCACAGCCCCAACCAAATTAACCAACGCGTCTGATGTAGGATAAACAGCGGTAACTGATTGCTTGGCAGACGATTGACGACAAGGGTTAAAACATTGCCGCCAATCAACAACACGCCAAACCCAGCTAAAATGCCCAACAGCCACAAAAATGACCAAAATCGCGTTAACATGGTACTAATTCGCTCGTCAGTATCCGCAATGCGATTAAACGACAACCGGAAAACTGCAATCACCCGCGACACGGTCCATAAAGTGAAGGGCACCGAAAAAGACAACAGCGATACTTGCTTGGACGCCATGACCGATTTGAAAATTGGGCGAACAATCGCGGCAACATCCTGTGGCAACATACTATTAAGTGTTGTCATTAAGGCGGCTTGACTCACATTGGCAAGCGAGACAATCATGGCAATTGACATCAGCATCGGAAAAACCGTTAGCAAGGCGTAGTACGCAAAAGTTGGACCAACATAATTAATTTGGGCACGCGAAAACAACGCTCCTAACGTCGCCAACTGCCAGCGATTATCTAGTTTCTGCCAATAATATTTCACTTGATTTAACATATCTCTATTATGCCAAAAAAAACGGCAGATGACCTAAAAAGTGTTCAACTCATGTGCATAATCCTGGTGACGATGTACAGGGTTTAACTGAGAAACAAGCGATTTGGCATGGTATACTAAACATGACAAGCAAAGGAGTGGCCGTTATGACAGAGCTGATACACCGCGACATTTTAAAAAAACATGGGCTGAGGGTAACTGGCCAACGTCTCGCCATTTTAGACTATCTCATGACCCATGAAACCCACCCCACCGCGGAAATGATCCACCGTGATTTATCAGAGATTAGTTTAGCTACAATCTACAACACTTTAGAACGCCTAGTAGCGGCTGGCATCGTCATCGCAATTGATACCTTAAATGATGGTAAACGTCACTTTGATTACTACGGCCAGCCACACTATCATATTATCAATACCCAAACAAATGCCATTATTGATGCGGAAAACTTTGATGTCGGACCACTACTTGAAGCTGCCCGACAAGCTAGTGCCTTAAATATTACTGGTTTTCACATCGAAGTGTATGGTATTGCGCCTGAAGACGCCAAATAAAAAAGCCGACACGATGTCGGCTTTTTGATTACAAATTAGCGTTCATAATCTTGGCTACGGCTGCATGAATCTTTTCTAAGTAAATACCTTGTTCTTCTTCAGATTGGGCATACTTATCAGCATCCACACTTTGATCAGCCACAACCACGGCGTCAGCCATTAGTTGCGTCGCTTCGGCATACTTCGTGTACGCCGTTGCCAGTGACTTGTGCACGCCTAACAAACGTACTGGTGCTGAAGCAGCATTTAATTGTGCCGCATTGGCCTTGTAGTTTGCCACCGCATCTTCGAATTCGGCTTTAATTTCAGCAAATTCTGCAGTAGGAATATCAGCAATTTGACCTGCTTCCTTCGCATCATCTAACTTTGTAAAGAAAGGTGAAACGCGTGTTGCAGTATCTTCCGTATTCGTCAAAACATTTTGTAATGTTTGAATATAAATTTGGGCTTGTTTTGGATTAAATTTTGGCAATGTCTCTTATCCTTTTTTGAAAATTTTTCGCTGTACTAATTTTACCAGTTCAACGACCAGAATGATACTAATTCCAGCAACTAAGACAACTGCCCATTGGTAAGCATCCAAATGCGACACGTGGAAGATTGGGTTCAACGGTGGGATCACGACAACTGCCGCCATCACAGCCAATGAGCCAACCAAGGCCCAGTTGAATAACTTATTGCGGAAGGCTTGTGGGCCTAACATTGAACCATAAACTGACTTCACGTTGATCGCGTTAAACATTTGCATCAAACCAAGTGTCATAAATGACATGGTTAGGGCATCTTGGTGCGCCGCTGTTTCACCGGCATGAACAGGATAAGCCAATGAGAAGCCGTAAACTGATAACACGATTACAGCTTGTAAGATACCTTGCCAAATAATGGCTGGGCCAACACCACCCGACAAGAAGCTAGCACCACGACCACGTGGCTTCTTCGTCATCGCATCTTTTTGCGCTGGTTCAAGACCTAAGGCAATCGCTGGTAAGGTATCAGTCACCAAGTTAATCCACAAAATCATAATTGGTGCGAGAATTTCCCAACCAAGCAACGTCATCACAAAGATTGAAATCACTTCGGCTAAGTTAGATGCCAACAAATACTGTAGCGCTTTTTGAATATTGGCAAAGACTTTACGGCCTTCTTCAACCGCATGCACAATTGTGGCAAAGTTATCATCAGCCAAGATCATATCCGAAGCGCCCTTAGCCACTTCAGTTCCGGTAATCCCCATGGCAATACCGATATCAGCGGCTTTCAATGCTGGCGCATCGTTGACACCATCCCCAGTCATGGCAACCACCTTGCCCTTCTTCTGCCAAGCCGTCACGATTCGAACCTTGTGTTCTGGTGCCACACGAGCATAAACACTATAACGGTCAACTTTGTCCGCGAATTCAGCATCACTCATATTATCCAAGTCAGAACCTGAGATAACGGCCTTATCCATATCCGCTTCATCTAAAATACCCAAACGCATCGCAATCGCTGCCGCTGTATCACGGTGATCACCCGTAATCATGATTGGGCGAATACCAGCCATTTTAGCTTCCGCCACGGCTTGAGACACTTCCGGACGTTCAGGGTCAATCATCCCCACGAAACCTGTAAAGACAAGATCATTTTCGACGGCATCCGGATCCATCACCGGTGGAATCGTATCAGATAATTTATAAGCAAAACCTAAGACACGTAGGGCTTGCATGGCTAATTCAGAATTAATCGCCAACAATTTTTCACGAATTGCTGGTGTCAATGGGACAATTTCACCATGCATTTCAATTTGTGTCGCACGCTTTAATAATTCATCCGGTGCACCCTTAACCGTGATCATGTAACCTTGTGGTGCGGGATGTATGGTTGTCATGAGCTTACGTTCCGAATCAAACGGAATTTCAGCAACACGCGGCATTTTGGCAAACAACTTATCCAAATCACGTTGATGATTTTCATTAAACGCAATTAATGCCGTTTCAGTTGGGTCACCAACATAACCATTATCCGTACGTTTTGTATCATTATTTAACGCTAAAATATCAGCTAGTCGTGCGTAAGTGCCTGTTAGTTCTTCTGTCGTTGCCGCATCGGAAATTTCAGCATTCACAACCAACTTTTCAACTGTCATCTTGTTTTGCGTTAACGTACCCGTTTTATCAGAACCAATAATATCAGTTGATCCCAGTGTTTCCACTGCTGGTAACTTACGAATTAAGGCTTGACGGGTTGCCATTCGGGTTGTTCCCAATGCCAACGTAATCGTCACAATCGCTGGAAGTCCTTCCGGAATCGCCGCAACTGCCAATGAAATTGACGTGAGCAGCATGTTTAGAATTGTTTCTTTACCACGCAACAGTCCCACAACAAACGTGATGGCTGCAATTGCCAAAATCAAATAGGTCAAGACACGACCAAGTTGGATCAAATTATCTTGCAAAGGCGTGCGTGTTTCTGCAGCTGCGTCTAACATCCCAGCAATATGACCAATTTCAGTCTGCATACCGGTGTGCACGACAATCCCCACACCACGACCATACGTGACGTTAGTGTTCATGAAAGCTAAGTTTTTGCGATCACCTAATGGCAAGTCAGTCGCCTTTAAAGTAGCCGCAATTTTATCAACTGGTACAGACTCACCAGTTAATGAGGCTTCTTCAATTTGCAATGAGGCTGATTCCATCAACCGCAGATCAGCCGGTACAATATCGCCGGCTTCCAAACGCACAATGTCACCAACTACCAAATCTGTTGACTTGATAACCATGTCTTTGCCGTCACGAATAACATTCGCATTCGGCGTCGACATTTCTTTTAACGCATTAATCGCGTCTTCAGCCTTCGCTTCTTGAAAAACACCAAAAACGGCGTTAATAATCACGATTGCCAAAATGAAAATCGCATCAACCATTTCGCCAGTAAAGCCAGCAACAATCGCTGCAATTAACAAAATGGCAATCATCAAATCTTTAAATTGATTGATAAATTTTTGTAGCAATGACGTGCTGGTCGCTTCTTTTAACTGATTTGGACCATTTTCAGCCAAACGCTTGGCAGCCTCTTGTGTGCTTAGCCCCCGCTGCCCATCCGTGTTCAACTCGGCAATGATGGTCGTCACATCTTGGTTATATAGTGGCTTCTCTGCCATATTTCTCCTCCTAGGCTTTGTGCCTTCATCCCTGCGTCTCACTTAAAAAAAGAAGACCCACATAAACAACACAATGCGCCGGCACGAGTTGTTTACATGAGTCTCACTATTTAAGACAATACCGGAACCACATGTTCGATATAAGTAAGGTCTTTAACCTTACTCGCTTTGACGGTATTATCGCGGAAAATCCGCCAGTTACTCCCTCAGGAATGATTATACCTTTATTATAACAAAGGGACGCCTATGACGCAAGTTACCGACGGTTCACTATGAGACAGAATTTAATGTCTTTTACCCTGAAAATAGCGTAAAATGGAATGATAAAAATCATTGGAAGGATGCACGCAACGATCACTGTCATTGGCAGTTATAATTGCGTGCCGCTTTATTTTATGTCAAAAAAACCGACTCATCCGATTCATGAGCGTCTCTATATCGCACTCCTTTTAGCAGCTAATTCTGGCTTTGTCGATGCCTATACCTTTCAATATCACGGCGAGCGTTTTGCCAGCTTACAAACGGGTAATATTATTCAAGCCGGCTTCTTACTGGCCAAAGGGCAATTTACTGCCGCACAAAGCTTTATTTTACCCATTATTTTTTTCGTATTAGGCGCTGCTTTTAACGGTATTCTCAAACGAGAATTCAAGATTGGAAAACTCTCCCAACAACAACACAGCCTACTTGTCGAAACTTTTGGCGTCTTGCTCGTTGTGTGCTTGAGTCATTATATCTCAAGTACCCTTTATATCACGTTACTGTCCTTCTTTTTAGCTATCCAATTAGACGCTTTTCCTAAGGTTAAAGGGTTGCCCTTTACCAGCGTGATGTCAACTGGTAATCTCCGCAATGTTGGCGCTAACCTGATGACTTTCTTTTACACCAAAGACCGGCAAGCTCGGCACGATGCGTGGTTGTTTGCCCTCATTGTCTTAGCCTTTTTGGTTGGCGCGTTTGTCTCAACTTGCTTTGTGTACCTCTTTGATCATTACACGTTGATTGGCTCTAGCGTGATTTTACTCACGATTTTCACATTACTTTTTGATTTTTCAAAAAAAGGTGTTGACAAATATTAAACCAGTGCGTATTATAAAACTTAACGATTTTAGAAATAAACAAGTTGAACAGAAAAGTAGCACTTGAGCAAAGCCCAGAAAGCTAATGGTTGATGAAAATTAGCGTGCGTGAGATTGTGAAAATGACCTGTGATTGGTGTCGGCGAATTGGTTTACCATTTAGTCGGCAACGGTTTGGCCCTCGTTACTGGGCACACCATTCGGCTAGGATCATCTCCCGATGCCCGATGGTTAGTGAGCAAGTCAATAGTAATATTGACTGACAACTCAGAATGGTAACGCGCTTTTTTAGCCGCTTCTGTATTTAGGCATACAGAGGCGGTTTTTTTGTCCCTGTTAAACTGATCTGTCTTTTCTAAAATCACATCATTCATGACAACATTTGGGAGAATAACACATGAGTAAAGTAAAAAATTGGTTAATTGGTGGCGCCGCAATTGTGGCCATTGGCGGAATTGGCTACGCCAGTTTTGGTAAGCCAGCCCAACAGACTGACGGCAAAGTGGTCACTGTCGGTATTATGTCTGGTTCCAAGCAAGATAGCCAAATTTGGCAGTCAGTGGCTAAAACAGCCAAAAAGGATTACGGCATTACCTTGAAATTCAAAGAATTTTCAGATTATAACCAACCAAACAAAGCCCTTGCCAATGGCGACATTGATATTAACGCCTTTCAACATTATGCGTTCCTTGATGCCTCTAATAAAGCAACGGGTAACAAGATCGTCGCACTTGGTGACACGGTTATTTCACCAATTCGTTTGTATAGTAACACTTATAAGAATGTTTCTGATTTCAAAGCTGGTGATACAATTGCCATTCCAAACGATGCGTCAAATGAAAGTCGTGCCCTCTACGTTTTGAAGGCCGCCGGCCTCATTGATTTGAAGCCAGGCTTAAAAACAGCAACTGTCAAGGACATTACTAAGAATCCAAAAGACTTAAAAATTAAGGAATTAGCCGCTGATCAAACAGCGCGTGCGTTATCAGATGTACAAGGTGCCGTGGTTAACGGGACTTACGCTGATACTGCTGGTCTGGATTATAAAAAGGCCATTTTCGTTGAACCCATCAACAAAGATTCTCATCAATGGGTCAACATTATCGCCGCTAATGCAAAAGATAAGAACAAACAAGCCCTCAAAGATGTTGTTAAGGCTTACCAAACACAAACCACAAAAACTGTTATCGATAAGGTTTATGACGGCGCCGAACTCGCCGCTTGGGGAAAAGATTTCTCTAAGTAAAGTTTGATCAGTAACGATTGGTTTACTGATCTGAGCGTCACATCAGTTGGCATGGGACGTTCAGATCAGCGAATCATTCGCTAACCACCCACCCCCGCTATAAAGGAGATTGTCGCATGAGTCAAAAAAAGAATTGGATTATTGGCGGTGTTGCTGTTGCAGCCATTGCCGTAGGTGCTTACTTTAGTTTTGGTGGTCACAGCAAAGAAACGGCCAACAAAACGGTCACAATTGGTGTCATGGCTGGTGACAAGAACGAGGACGAAATTTGGCAATCGGTCAAGGAAACCGCCAAGAAGAAGTACGGTATCACCTTAAAGACCAAGAAGTTCACGGATTATCTCCAACCTAACAAGGCTTTATCTGCTGGAGAAATTGACTTGAACGCTTTCCAAAACTACCCTTACTTGGCAAACTGGAATAAGCAATATAAAACAGATATTGTCCCAATTGGTGACACTTGGACGACACCATTACGTATTTACTCCGATAAATACAAGCAAGTTAGTGACATTCAAGATGGTGACCAAATCACCATTGCCAACGATCCAACAAACGAAAACCGTGGTCTCCATTTATTGGCCGATGCTGGTCTTATCAAGCTCAAAGATACGACCCAAGCCACACCAAAGGACATTATTTCAAATCCAAAGCATTTGAAGATCACCCCAGTTGATGGCTCACAAACAGCAGCATCCCTAAATGATCCTAAGGTTGGCGCTGCGGTTGTCAACACCAATTATGCCAAGTCGGCCAACTTGAATATTGATTCAGCCATTTTTGTTGAAAGTTTGAATAAGAACTCTGAGCAATACTTCAACTTTATCGCAGCCAACAAAAAGGACAAAGATAAGCAAGTCCTAAAGGACGTGGTGAAGTCATTGCAAACTGAGAAAACAAAAGAATTAGTGAAAAAGTACTACGGTAATGCCGAAATTACCGTTTGGGATTACAAGAAGTAACCACAAATCCTTACCATCTGTAAGCTTGCTTACAGGTACATATGTTTAACGGGAGAACACATATGACAATCCGACAAGACTACCTCACTTTACTTGAAGAACTTGTGGCCATTCCGAGTGTTTCCGCTCAGGCAGCGTCACTACCCGAAGCAGCCACAACGATTGCCAACGCTTTTCGCCAACTTGGTGCTAAAGTAACCTACGATGACACCTATTTTGCCCCCTTTGTACTGGCTGAATTCACCAGTGACCAACCCGATGCCAAGACCCTTGTGATTTATAACCACTATGATGTCCAACCTGCCGAACCCCTTGACCTGTGGACGACGGCGCCTTGGACATTGTCAGCACGGGATGGTAAGCTATATGGCCGCGGCGTTGACGACGATAAAGGCAATTTAACTGCGCGTCTAGCGGCAGTTGCCGAGTATTTAAAAGAAAATAACCAAACCTTACCGGTTAATATCATCTTTATCGTCGAAGGTGCCGAAGAAACTGCCTCACAATACTCACCAGAATATTTGGCAAAACATGCCAACACCATCAAGGCTGATTTGGTACTTTGGGAATCTGGTGGTAAAAATGCGGACGACATTGTCGAAATTTATGGCGGGAATAAAGGGATTGTGACCTTTGAATTAACCGCTAACACAGCAGATAGTGACCTACATTCATCATTGTCGGCTGTTGTTGACTCGGCCCCTATCCGCTTATCCCAAGCTATTACCGCTTTATTTGACCAACAAGGCAATATTGCCGTACCGCATTTTTATGATGAAGTCATCGCACCAAACGCACGTGAAAAAGCTTTAATTGGCCAGTTACCGCTAACACGAGAAGATTTAGTGGCACAGCACGGCCTAAAAGTACCACTTTATACAGATCGTAACGGCCAAGATTTAAAAGAAACCTTGTATTTCCAACCAACCCTTAATGTCCAAGGCATCATCTCAGGTTATAATGATAAAGGTGTTAAAACTGTCTTACCCGCGACCGCCACGGCTAAATTAGAAGCGCGCTTAGTCCCCAATATGTCACCAGACATCACGTTACAACGCATTGCTGATCATTTGACTGCACAAGGTTTTGCGGATATCACTGTTACCAAAACATTGGGGCTAGCTGGTTATCGCAGCGATATGTCTGACCCAGAAATTCAACGGGTCATCTCTGTGGCCAAAGCTTATTATCAGGTAGAACCCGTGGTCATGCCGACATCACCTGGCACGGGTCCAATGGCAACAATTTATGCGGCTTTGCAGGCCCCAATTGCCAGCCTTGGCGTTGGTTATGCCAATAACCTCGACCATGCGCCAAACGAGCATATTCGTTTGGTTGATTATGACCAACATATTGATGCCGTCAAAGCTTTAATTAAGAGTTATCAAGCATCTCAACTAAAGGAGTAAATGAATGAGTCTACCCATTATTGCATTAGACAATATTACTGTCGCTTTCCATCAAAAAAAACGGACGATTACTGCGGTAAACAACGTCTCTGTCCATGTTGAACGGGGGGACGTTTACGGTATTGTTGGTTATTCAGGTGCTGGTAAATCAACATTAGTACGTGTCATTAACCTCCTACAAGAACCAACCAGTGGTTCTGTGGTCGTCAACGGCGAAGTTTTCTTTCAAAGTGATGATAAGACCGGTAAAATTACCCGCATTTCTAGCCAAAAGCTCCGTGATCGCCGACGCAAAATCGGCATGATTTTCCAACATTTCAACTTGCTAAACGAACGCACGGTAACAGAAAACGTGGCGTTTGCCCTCCAACACAGCCCACTATCTGAAAAAGAAAAAGCTAAAAAAGTGGCTGAGCTCCTTGAATTGGTTGACTTATCTGATCGCGCGCAACAATATCCATCACAATTGTCTGGTGGTCAAAAGCAACGTGTGGCCATCGCCCGCGCTTTGGCCAATGATCCTGAAATTTTAATTTCCGATGAAGCCACTTCTGCACTGGATCCCAAGACAACGAATCAAATTTTGGCCTTGCTCAAAAAGCTCAACCAAGAATTTGGTTTGACAATTGTGCTCATCACCCACGAAATGCAGGCCGTCAAAGAAATCGCCAATAAAGTCGCGGTCATGCAAAATGGTGAAATCATTGAACGTGGCTCACTGTTAGATATCTTTGCCCAACCAAAGGAACAATTAACAAAAGAATTCATCGAAACGGCGACGAACATTGATAAGGCGATTGAGACAGTTACAGCCCAACCAATGGTGCAAAACTTACAACCCAACGAAATCTTTGTCCGCTTGTCTTATGTCGGCGAGACAACCGATGAACCACTTATCGCTGGGCTTTTCCGTGATTTCAATGTGACGGCCAATATTTTGTACGGTAACATCGAAGTCTTACAAGATACACCGGTTGGCTCACTACTCGTCATTCTATCAGGAACCCCTGAACAACTTAAAGCATCGATTTCAACCTTAGCTGATCATCACGTTGAAATTGAAATCCTTAAAGGAGGGCAATAATCATGCAGACATGGTTCGCACAGACATTTCCAAATGTGGTTTATCAAGGCTGGACTGGTGATACTGGTTGGCTAACGGCTATTAACGAAACACTCTTTATGACCTTCTGGTCTGCGCTATTTGGCGGTTTGCTTGGCCTGATTTTTGGGGTTGGCTTGGTGATTACAGCGCCTAACGGGATCACCCCAAATCGCACGCTCTTTTGGCTGCTAGATAAAATCGTCTCAATCTTCCGTGCCGTACCGTTTATTATCTTGCTGGCCGCCATTGCGCCGTTTACGAAGCTCTTGGTTGGCACACAAATCGGGACAACCGCAGCGTTGGTACCGTTGTCACTTGGTGTCTTTCCTTTCTATGCGCGCCAAATGCAAGTCGCTTTATCAGAAGTCGACGGCGGTATTGTTGAAGCCGCACAATCTGTAGGCGCTTCATTTTGGGATATCGTCTTCGGCGTTTACTTGCGTGAAGGCCGTTCAGAAATCATTCGTGTCTCAACTGTCACACTCATTAGTTTGATTGGTTTGACGGCCATGGCTGGTGCCATTGGCGCTGGTGGTTTGGGTAACATGGCCATTTCGTATGGTTATAACCGTTTTGCCACAGATACGACCTGGTTTGCCACTATTCTTGTCTTAATTCTTGTCTTGATTGTCCAAGTGGTGGGTGATTACCTCGCTAAAAAGTTAAGCCATAAGTAAGCACGCTTATAAAATATAATTGCTTATAAAAATGCTAATACCTCGCGTATTAGCATTTTTATTATTTTTGCAATAAATCCGTTACCTTTTATGAGCGGTGCACTCATCTTAATTTTTCTACTCACTAAAAAAGACTAGCATCAGCTAGCCTTTTGACGTTATCGCGTCAATGTAAATTCAAAACGTTCGCCCACATAATAGGAACGGACATATTCAAACGGTCGATCATTTTGGTCAAAAGAGACTTGACGGACCGTCAAAATCGCATCCCCACGCTTAATTTGTAACAATTCTGCCAGGCGTTCATTGGCCAGACTGGCTGAAATCGTTTGTTCTGCGCGACCTGGTTGCACGCCAGCCTTGCCTAACGTCACATATAACGATTCGGTCAGGTCATGCTTAGAAAAATTCGTCACGAGCTTGGCTGGCACCGTTGTCCGTTCAAGCAAAATCGGTTCGTCATCCCCCATACGCAACCGCTCCATGACAATGACTTCATCGTTTTGTGTCAGTTGTAAATGGGTCATTTCAGAGGCTGATGGTGATGTGACTTTATAACTCACCGTTTCCGTACGCGCCACGCGTCCTGTTGCCGCCATCAATTCCGTAAAACTGGTCATGCCTAAGGCACGTTCTGAAACTTTTTGCTCTGCGACATACGTCCCAGACCCAACTTTACGTTCCAATAAACCTTCGTCAACGAGTGTTTGTACAGCTTGCCGTAGTGTCATTCGTGACACATTAAAAGCTGCCGCCAATTCACGTTCGGCTGGTAGTCGCTTATGTGACTGCCATTCCCCTGCCTCGATGCGCGCTTTAATTTGATTATGAATTTGGATGTAACGTGGTGTCGCAGGTTTTGTCATTAATTCTTCCGTGCAAATCGACGACCCAATGAATACGTCGCCAATAATTGCATATCTTCCTTATTAAATAAATTAAAATCAGCATCCTTGCCAATCGCAAGTTTGCCCTTTTGGGTCAGCCCAAATTCACGGGCTTGATTTACTGAACTCATTTGAACAGCAGCTTGGATATCAGCAGATGTCATTTCTTGGATGTTACGAAATGCATCATCATAAGCTAACACCGAACCTGCTAAATGACCATTTTCAAGACGGGCTTGCTTATCTTTCACGATCACTTTTTGACCACCAAGTTCAGAAACACCGTCACCAAGGCCTTCAGCCCGCATGGAATCCGTGATGAGTTCTAACTGTTCAGGCCCCTTCAAACGAAAGGCCAATTCTAGCATATCAGGGGCGATGTGGAAACCATCAGCGATTAATTCCGCCGTGATTGATGATTCAAGCATCGCATGGCCCGTCACGCCTGGTTCCCGATGGTGGAGTGGTCGTTGCGCATTGTAAAGGTGCGTGACGTGAGTCGCGCGTGAATGGGTCAATTGTTCACGTGTTGCATTGGAGTGCCCGACTGATGGGCGAATATTATGTGCTAACATAAAGGCTTCAAAATCAGGTATGCCGCCGTTTTCGGGCGCATATGTCACTAAGCGAATCCGTTCACCAGATAAAGCATACCACTTTTTGAGTAATTCAGTATCCGGATCAACAATGTATTCTTCTGGCTGAGCGCCCATGAAAACCTTATTAATGAATGGGCCTTCCAAATGAATGCCTTGAATCACGGGGTTCGTCTTCGCCACTTGATCAATCGTCACCAAAGCGCGTTCAATATTTTCTGGGGATTGCGTCATGGTTGTGGGAAAGAGTGACGTAATCCCTTCGGTCACCATCAAGTTGACCATTTCATTAAGCTTCTCAGGATCCCCGTCCATCGTATCGAAACCATAGCCACCGTGCTTATGCACATCGATAAAGCCAGGCACCACTAATCGGCCACTGGCCTCCTCAATGACTGTATCTTCAGCATCAGGGACAAAATCTGCCATATAACCGACATCTAAAATCGTATCAGAAAAACGGATATACGCATCTGGCATGTGCTTGTATCCTGTGTAAAGATCAATATTTTTCAATAATTTTACCATGATTATACGTGTCACAGTATCATCATTATTCAAATACACACATTGAATAATTTATCTGCTTAGACACTGCCTCCTTTTTCTAACTACCCTCATTATAATTGGTATAGACCGATTTTGCAAATCAAAATAAAAACGCCGTAGCGTTAAATGGTGTGTGCCTAGTTCGTCACAATATTTCTCGCATAGTTGTGCGCAATTTTTGAGGCCGCAGCAGCTGCTAAAGCGCCAGCAATATCATCTGCAAAAGTGGTGACGGCTGGCGTTGTTTTCCCCAAGCGATCCAATTCGCCTACTAACCCAACTTTTGTTTTGTCAATGTAACCATAGTTGGTCACACCAATGGTGTCATAAGACATCGCAATGGCTGTCCCCAACGTTTCATCCACGCCAAAAAGTGAATCGTCCCCTTCAACTAAATCCTGCAAAGGTGATTCCAGCAAATGTGCTTCGGCCAAGCGATCTAATTCCAAAGCTACCCAAATTTGATGTTGCACGACCCGCTTATGCAAAATACTAACCACCGCTTCTTCGACTTGTTCTAACGTCAAGTCAGGTTGATAGCGGTGTTGGTTTTCATACCCAATCAACGCAATCCCGCGAATCGTGATGCGGTGCTTTTTAAGTTTTTCGACAGTATTTTCATAAGTTGCGTATGCCATGATTGTTCTCCCTTTGTTATGTCCCTAGTATAAACAATAAATCATGATTTGACAAAGCCCGTTTTGAGGCTTGCAAAATCCGTGTGAAGTCTGTAAAATATATAGAGTAATTGCCCCTTGGCCAAGCGGTAAGGCGGTGGCTTCTGGTGCCACTATGCGTTGGTTCGAATCCAACAGGGGCAATGTTAGCAGCAGTCTTCGGACTGCTTTTTTTGTGCCTTTTTTACGTCAAAATGCGATCAAAGTGAGCGAAAAAAGCCATCGTCTAAGACGATGGCTTTTAATAAAACGTTGCAAATTCTGATCCTAATGACGGATACGCATATAAGTTAGCTTGGGTTTCAGCCAACGTCCGCCGTTCATTAATGGCTGTGACAAAATAGTTAATCACTTCTTCGGCTTCAGCAGCAATCACGCTCGCCCCAACGATATGGCCAGCATCATCGAGCACTGTTCGTACCCGCGCTGTATCATTGTAGCGATAAAATGGCATAACTTGACTCATATCAATATCAGTTACCCGATACCCATTTGCCAGCCCGGCTTCAACGGATAAGCCAACTTGAGCAATATGTTGAGTCCCAAATACTACAACTGGGATGGCTGGATAAGTAATGGGTGCAGTGGTTAACCCAGCAATGGCTTGCGCTACGTACCGGCCTTCATGGTTCCCAGTTGGTACTAACTTAGGGACTGGTGAACCGCCGACATCCCCAATGGCATAGATATGTGGGTTTGACGTACGCAAATGATCATCAACCGGAATTTCCGTCGTATCCCAGACCACACCGGCATTTTCAAGTTGTAATTGATCTGCATTGGCCACCCGACCAGCCGTTACAAAAACACGACCAGTCTCAAATTGTGTCCCATCTGTCAATGTCACTAGTAGACGGTCAGTCGGCGTTTTCTCAATTTGTTGGACCGTTGCATTAAAGTACCAGGAAATACCTGTTTCTTGCATGTCCGTGATCAATTGACGGACTAGCGTTTGATCAAACGCCCGCAGTGCTGTCGGTCCGGCGGTCACAATCCGTGTGTGGGCGCCAGCAGCCTGCGTAATGTTGGCAAACTCCATTCCAATATACCCAGCGCCAATAAACGTGACGTCATCTGGCATCACTGGCAAATTCAAAAAGGCTTCTGAATCTTGCGTCAATTCTGCCCCAGGAAACGTTAATGTTTTTGGGCGCTGTCCAGTAGCAATAACCCAATCAAGCGCCTTAATACGGTCACCTGTGTCACCAACTGTGACCGTATCGGCATTCACAAAAGCTGCCCGACCATAAAAGCGGGTAATGTCTGCCGCATCAAGTCCGCGTATTTTACGGGGTTCAACTGCGTCGACATAACGCTGTTTGTGCGCCATCAAAGCTGACCAATCAATCGTTGACAAGCCTCGCAAGCCAAGATTTTGCAGGGCTGATTGCCGATGAATCCCTTCAACAGCCGCCAGCAATATTTTCTTTGGATCGCAGCCATAATTAGGGCACGTCCCACCCCATAAATAATCTTCTAAAATGACGACATTTTTGCCTAAAGCGCGCGCAGCATACGCTGCTGCAAGACCAGCAGGTCCGGCGCCAATGACCCCAACTTCAAATTCATATTCTGTCATGATTCACCTCGTTGCTCATATTATACCAGTATTTCTCAAACAAGATATGACATGACGGCATCCGCACGCTCATGAAAGTGTTTGCATAAACGATTGACTTATGTTAAATTTAACGTGTAGTTGAATATTTAACAATCTGGGGTGCCATTTGGCTGAGAAACACCCATTGAACCTGATCTGGTTAGTACCAGCGAAGGGAGCATTGCGCTTTAGTGTGTCTTTAAGTAAACGCATGGTTCATAAAAAGCCAGGCGTTTTTTTGTTGGCCAAAATTTGGCCGTTATCCGACACATCAAAACTGCACCGTGCCAGACATAAGATACAAAACTACAAAAATTTTATGGAGGCATATTCATTATGCAAACGATTTCAAATTCTAAACGGTCACACTGGGCGTTACGCGATGTGTTACTGCTGGCTTTTGTCGCAGTCTTCATCGGCTTTATTTTCTGGATACTTGGCCCCGTCTATAATATCCTTGCGGCTGCTTTGACACCGTTAGGGTTGGCCCCCTTTGCCAATGATCTGTTGATTGGTGGCTGGATGATGGCAGCACCTTTAGCGAGTGTGTTAATCCGTCAAGCCGGTGCGGGGGTATTGGGTGAATTATTTGCGGCTACCGTTGAAATGTTAATTGGTGGCCAATGGGGCGTGTCCACACTACTGTCAGGCCTTGTTCAAGGTGTTGGTAGTGAAGCTGGTTTTGCGCTTCTCGGTTATAAAGATTGGCATTGGCGCGGTATTTTCGCTTCTGCCGTTACCGGCACCATTGTGACTTTCATTTGGTCACTCTTCCGTGACGGTTACGCCTCATACCATATTGGCCTACTTGTAGCCTTGTTCTTGACACGTTTTGTGTCACTCCTCTTCTTTGGTGGTGTCTTAGTCGTTGCCATCCAAAAACTGATTGAAAAAGCTGGTATCTTACGTCGTGACTGATCTCATTATCCAACAAGTTAATTTTGCCTACGCTGATGTACCGGTTCTTAAGGACGTGTCGTTAACGTTACAACCTGGTAGCTTGAATTTACTTGTCGGCCCAAGTGGTAGTGGTAAATCAACCCTGCTTAAACTCCTGGCCGGTCTTTATCCAACCTTTAGTGGCGGTGAATTGACGGGCACATTGACTTTGGACGGCTATGCTGTACATGATATTGTGCCTTTTCAGCGGGTAGCATATATTGGTTATCTCTTCCAAAATCCCACCCGTCAATTTGTCATGAAGACACCGTTTGAAGAACTGCGTTTTAGCCTAGAAAATCTCCAGGTTGCGCCTGAAGACATCACGCCACGCATCGAAGCTGCCCTGACCCGCGTGGGCATGCGTGACTTCATGTGGCATGACTTAATGACCTTGTCCGGTGGTGAAAAACAAAAGGTGGCATTGGCCGCAGTCCTCGCAGCAGACAGTCATTTCTTACTCCTTGATGAGCCGTTTGCTAACGTGGATCCCACGTCGCGACTGCAATTGATTCAGTTGATCAAATCCTATCAACAAGCTGGCAAAACGATTTTAATTGCGGATCATGATTGGAGCGGTTACGCTGACGTTATCGATGATGTTTTCGTGATGGCTGATGGGGGATTGAACACCGCATCAGCTGACGAAAAAACAACGATTTTGTCCCAATTGCCCACCCAACCCACCGTTCACACCACCCAACCAGACGCTGTGATTGGCGACTTGGTGTTAGATCAAGTCACCCTCACCAATGGTGATCGCCTCTTACTTTCTGAAACATCACTCGCGATTCCCAAGGCCAAACGCACACTGATTACTGGGCCAAATGGTGTTGGTAAGTCAACCTTATTTTCGGCTTTGGTGAAGCTTTACCCTTACGGTGGTGATATGTTGTACCAAAACCAATCACTCGCTAAACGTCGCATTGCACAACACGTTCGCGATGTCGCCCTTGTTTTCCAAAATGCCGAGCAGCAATTTGTCGCAATGACAATGGCAGAAGAATTGGCACAAGCACAGCAAATGAGCCGTTTCCCAGAAATTTGGACAGCCGATTTGCTCAATGACATCTTGGTACAGCTGAATTTGAGTCATGTGCGTGAGCACATCGTTTACCAATTATCTGGTGGGCAACAAAAAAAACTGCAAGTATTGCTCATGCTCATGACTGGCACGCCGGTTTTGTTATTTGATGAACCCTTGGCTGGCTTGGACAGTGCGTCACAGGCACAACTGTTAGCTGTCATCGCTGACATGACCACCAAGCAAAACCAAACCGTGATGATGATTAGCCATCAATTACACGCAGTAACGGATTGGTTTGACTACCACTTAGTATTTGAAGACCAGCAACTAACTTTTCGAGGTGACGCATCATGAATCCACTGATAAAATTTGGCGTGATTATGGTCATTGCCTTGGAATTAACCTTCACTAAAAGTGTAACGGTTAATCTTATCGTCATCGGTGTGAGTGCCTTGTTATACCTGATTTTGCATTTATGTTGGCAACAATGGTTATGGCTGTGCTTACTACCTGCCCTGCCAGGCCTTGGCTCTTGGTTCTCTCTGATGTACTTTGGTACCGGTGATCATGTCCACATGGCTTGGGTAATGCTATCCCGTGTGTACGCTTATCTCTGGCTGGGTGGTTTGTTCACGCTAAAGCTCAATGATGAATGCGACATTTTCTTAGCCACCCTTGAGCAACGTGCGCACTTGAGCCCCACCTTTGTTTATGCCTTGGTTGGTGTATTGAATTTTATGCCTGCGGTGAAGCAACAAATTAAAACGATTCGCGTGGCCGCTCAAATGCGTGGCATGACATTGCACGTTTGGGATCCTCAACTGTATTTTAAAGCCATTTTGTCTGCCATTCGTTGGTCACAGAGTTTGGCTGAGGGGATGGTCAGTCACGGCTTTACTGAAGGCGCGCAACGTACCCATCTTGAGACCGTCACGATTAACCGACGCGATTGGCTCATTGCTTTATGCATTCTGATCATTTTCCAACTACTATTGTTACCCCGTTGGTATTAAGGAGATTGTTATGACCTTTTCACAAGCGCTCTTAGAACGCGCCCAGCCCATGATGAATGCCATTATGGTACACCCATTCGTTCAAGCCATCGCAGCTGGTACCGTACCAAATGACGTATTGAATTATTATGTGGAACAAGACGAGCATTATCTGAAAGATTATTTGCAAGTGACCGCCTTGACGATTACCAAAACCGATAATGTTGACGATATTAATCAACTGTTGACCACTGCCCAATTTGTTCAAAATGAATCGCGCGCACATCAAGTGATGCTGGAAATTACCGGCCATACCATTGAAAATTGGCGACGCGAACCGGAAACAAAGCGTTATACGGATCATAGTATGCATCGGCTTACCATGGTACTTACGCTGATGCCCTGGCAGCCCTTCTCCCTTGCGCGTGGAGTTATGCAGTCATTGGTGAGCAACTCGTTGACCAAGGTGCCAATAACGCCGACAACCCACTTAAAGAGTGGATCGAATTATATGCACCGCAGATGGCACCAGATACACCGGATTACAACGCTTGGCGTTTTGAAGCGTTAGATCGAGCGGTAGCGTAACTCACACCAACACAGCTTGAACACGTTGCCCAAACGTTCCTGTTCAGTTTAGAAATGGAATGGCGCTTCTGGGAAGCAGCCTGGCAACAAACCCACTGGCAATTCGAATTCTAATCAAAAAGCAGATCAATTGATCTGCTTTTTTTAGTCACCTTCATGGCGTTTTAATTGTGTTGCCAATAACACACCAGCCACTGGTACCAAGATAAACCAGGCGGATGTGCGCGATAATGCTTGGCCAATCGTCACCGTGGTGTTGAAGTGACTAATCAACAGTGTCGCCACGACCACGCTGGCTGCACCAATGACTTGACGCATGGTCGTAATTAGCGCAGTGCCATGACTCACCAATGACTCAGGGAGAACATTGTTAGCCGCCGTCACCGCCGGCATCATCACAAAGGCATTCCCACCTTCCAGCAATAAGGCTGCCAATATGCCGACAACCCACGATTGTGTTCCAAATAACGCTAAGCCAGCATAGCCGACCATCATCATGGCCATGCCAATGTACACCAACTTTTTCAAACCAATTTGGTTCAGTAACCGACCAGTACGTGGATTCAACTGACTTAAAAATACCGCAGCGGGCACCATCAACAACCCCGACCACATCGGTGTGATGTTGAAAACGCGTTGATAGAATAAGGGCATGATCACCGTGGCGATAATCAAGCCAGAATATGAAATACCCGTTAGCAACAAACCTGGAATATATCCGCGATACCGGAGTACTGATAGGTCTAAAAAGGGTTGTGCTAATTGACGTTGCCGAATAACAAACAATGTCAGCAGGCAAAAACTTCCCAGCAAAATAGCCCACCATAGCCAATTCATACCCAGCGTCTCAATGCTTGAAATCGCATACAAAACCCCACCAAAACCAATTAAACTCAGCGCTGACAGCCAGTCGAAGCGTGACGGCTGCATAACATGCGTGTTTTGAATCAAGGGTTGTCCAAACGCAATCAAGCCTAATAAAATGACAAAAAAGAGCACAAATAACGCACGCCAAGAAACCTCTTGGAGGACGACACCGGAAATAATTGGTCCCACGGCCAAAGCTGATCCCATGACTAAGCCGACAACTCCCATGGTCACGCCACGCTGAGCCGTTGCGGTATTTTCCAAAATGACACTTTGAAAAGTTGGAAACAACGCACCGACAGCTAACCCTTCTAGCAAGCGTCCGATAATAATACCTTCAAACCGTGTCGCCAACATGGCCACCGCTGTCCCCGTCAAAAAAACAGCGACAATCCCATTTAACAACGTCCGCAACGTGACATTATTCAATAACCACGGACTCACCGGCATAACGAGGGTCATCGCCACCATAAATCCCGTCGTTAACCACTGAACCGTCCCTGCATCCACTTGAAAGTTACGCATTAAAACGGGATATGCCGTCGTCATCGTCGATTGACTAATTGACATGGTAAAGGCAATTGCCAGTAATATAATGGCAAAAGGTGTTAATTGTCGGATGTTTTTAAACATGTGTCCTACCTCATTTTTCAACTGTCGATTGTGTTGTTCTCATACTAAACTTTTTACCAAATTTAATCAAGTAAATTAGAATGATTCTTGATTAAGACATTAAAAAGGTGTATGCTGACTGTGAACATAAAGTCATTAATGGAGGACGTACAGATGCCTATTACCCCAACAAAAGCCCAAGATGTCTGGAAAGATGCTGGTGAACACGTACAATTCACTGTTTTAAAGCTCACGCGCGCCGATCAACAACAGGCCCAAGCTGCTATTCAAGCATTCGCGGATCGCTCACAAGCCATTATTCGCTCATTGCGAATTCGTGATTCGCATTTATCAGCTGCTTCTGGTTTAAAAGTCGCCTTTGGTTTTAGCCGTGAAGCGTGGGTTTACCTTTTCCCAAATGCACCAATCCCAGCCGAATTGGAAACTTATCAGACTTTAACTGGCCCAAATTATAGTATGCCAGCGAGTGAAGGTGATTTATTCTTCCACATTCGCGCCAGCAACGAAGCGGTTGTTTATGAAGCGCAGACCCAATTTATGCGTTTCTTAAAGGACTTTACCACTGTCGTCGATGAAACCAAGGGATTCCGTTACTTTGAAGGTCGTGCTATTATTGGCTTTATCGACGGCACTGAAGCCCCTGCGGTCGAAGATGCGGCCGAATATGCCATTATTGGTGATGAAGATCCGCAATTTATCAATGGTTCCTACGCCTTTGCACAAAAGTGGCGGCATAATATGGACTTTTGGCACCACTTAACCACTGAAGAACAAGAAAAAGCTGTCGGTCGGGAAAAGTTTTCCGATATTGAATTAGATGACGACGACAAGTATCCAAATGCGCATAATATTGCCTCAAAATTTGAACCTGACGGGGTTGAACAAAAGATTATTCGGATGAATGTCCCTTATTCTGACCCTGCTTCGGGCAATACCGGCACTTATTTTATGGGCTATGCCCGTCATTGGACTGTGACAAAAGGCATGTTACAAAATATGCTCGATCAATCTGACTTTTTGCTACAGTTTTCTGACATTCTGTCTGGCCAACTCTTCTTCATTCCGTCACGTGATTTATTAGCAGCCATCGCCGATGGTGAATTCCAAGACTAAAAAAAGCCTGATCTCATGAGATCAGGCTTTTTTGGGCTTTGGTTTTAATTTAAAGCCGTAAAATGTGCTGCCTTTATAAGTTTGCTTTGCTAATTTACCGGTTGCAGTATACGGCTTGCCGCGTTTTGATTTGGCTTCAAAGCTAATTTCTGCCCCGCTCAACAGCTTGGTCAGTTCATCATCTGTAAAGACATGCCCACTCCATTCTTTGGCAAACGTGATTTCTTCACCTTTGAACGTGGCAGTCATTTTCTCGCTCACTTTGCGCTTTGGTACAGGCTTGGGTTGCCCTAACCGCGCGGTTAATTGTTCCGCATTGGCTAACATGATTGGCATATCATGGATCACCACTTGGGTCACGGATTCGAGTAACTTTGGCATGGTCATCTCAAATTGCCCGACCTGATCCATCATTTCAAATAGCCGTTTAGTGATTTTCGGTGACGCAATCCAAGTATCTTTCACCATCACCGCGGACACGTTGCCTGTTTCGGTAAGCGTCAATTTCCCCCGTGTTTCCTTAATCATGGCTTTGGTGCCTTTGCTCATGTCAGATAAAGTTGAGACGCGGGTCGCCCCTGTCCCCACGTTATGCTTCTCCAAAAAAGCCATGATCCATTTCGTCGTTGGCGCTTGCGGCTTCTTGTTCGCACCTTCGTGCAAATAAGGTTGCGCCAGTGGCCCTAACTGGCCACTCGCCACGTCCTCTTCGGCATCTTCTTCAACTTTTGTAGCACGTTGGGCATCATAGACTGCTTTGAAATTTAACGCAATCGGCACGTTATACGCCGTTTTAAAGTCTGGGTAGTCCGCCAGATTAGCAGTTACATGATCATAAACGTAGTCCTCAGCCAACATTGCCAAATAATTCTTGGCAATCACTTCATAAATGGCTGAGGCACTAGGCCCAAATTTGGCCAAACTGGCTAACGTTGTCGGGACGTTTTCCCCTGGTCGGTTGGCCCCGTGGGCGCCTTTGGCTTTCACATGGGTTGGCCGTGGTTGCCGATGGGTGAGCAAACTTGTATCGACTTGGACCACTTGGGCAATTTGATCAATTTTTGGCAACAATTCATTAAATTGCTCTGGTGTGACCGTCTTATCTTCCGTTCGTGGATAAGACACCACTTGGGCTTCATACATTTTTTGATACGTGCCCAGCACCTCTTGGGCAGAAAAGCCACGCGGTGCCAAAATGGCGGCTAAGCCAGCCAAATCTAACAATTTTCCTGGGGCTTGCGTTCGTGTCTGGTGTTTTTCATTGACGACCGCACTCTCATGATATTGGGCTAAATCTTGTTGCGCAGCCGTCTTTGTTGGAAAGCGCCAAGGGATCACATCCCCTTCTGGGGTGACTCGACCAAACACGTGGCCGGCGGGATCTTTGAACTTTACCTCAAAATACGGCTTTTTAACATAATTTTTAATCGCTTCTAGTTGCGCATAGATTTGCCAGACAATGACTGACTTTAGTCGCCCTTGCCGCGCGACCACCTTAAAACCTTGTTTTTTAGCCGCGGTGGTCGCGATACGAGTGAGTTGCATCGAGGCAAAATCCCAACGGTTGCGACTTTCACCTTTAATATAGTCGCCATCTTGTTGCTTATCGGACACGTCGCGAAGCTGCGTCATCGCGGCTTGAATGCCTTTGACGGACTCATCCATAAAGTTCGCCCGCAGGACTTGACCGCGCCACTTGATGGCGTCTAACGCTTCCCAAGCCAACAACTCGCCTTCACCCGACGGGTCCGTGTCGGTGGCGATGACAATGGCATCATAGCCGTTTTTAGTTTCTTTTTTTAAATCATCGACCAATTGTTTCGTCGTTTCAATTTTCCCCGTGCGGAAATTGCGTTGCCGAATGTAGGTGCGTTCCCATGAAAAGTCAGCCAGATCCCAAGGCAAATGCTTGATGAGCCAAGATTTGTAGCGCGGCTTCAATTCATCAGCAACCATCGCCTCGGGCTCTTTTAGGGTCATCACATGACCACGTAAATTGGTAATTTTATAGTTAAATTGGTTAAATGTGCCAGTTTGGCCACCCAATGCTTTGACAAAGTTAGCGGCAGCGGATGGCTTTTCCGTGAGTATCAGGTAATTGGGCATGCGTTGTCAGTTGCCTTTCATTTACTTACCTTACTATTTTACCAGATTTAACTTCAGCGTTAGTTAGGTTGTGGTGGCTAGCTTGCTAACAACGCACGTAACAGAAACGGACTAAATGAAAATGAAGAAATGTCATACTAGCCTCTTAGTTGACAACATCTTTTCGCTTGTGATACACTACTTGCAACAATTAAATCACGTGTTATATCGAGAGCTAGTGAGTGATTACACACTTTGACCTAGCAGCAACCTACCTTTTGGCAAGGTGCTCCACTGTAATTGGATATACGTCACTTTTAAACGTGTTCGTATATCGAGCACGTTTTTTATTTGTTTAACTAGTCCTTTGGACGTTAAACAGGAGCAATAAATGACAACACTAACCTTAGACGCAGCGCTGCGCCAGCAAGCTTTGACCCAACTTGGGATTGCAAAAGTCCTGACGATGCCTGATGTCACCCCAACTGATCTCGTGCTGATGGCCCAAGCCACGCAAGATCCTGAACTACTCACCCAAATCCAACAGGTTGCCGAGTCACAAGCACACAACTTCATCAAGCGTTATCAAGCGATACAACATGCCAACGGTTTCGCCGCTAATCGTGGCCGTCAGCAGTTCAAAGCACAATTAAGCAAACTCCTGCCACTCCTCCCCGAGACGCAACAGCTGGCTATTCAAAAAATTTGCCATTAATTCAAAAAAATCGTAAAAAACGCTTGACGTCTGCCGTGAAACTTGTTATGATACTATATGTTGTTTGATAGTAATTCAGACATCACTGACCATGGCTCGTTGGTCAAGTGGCTAAGACGCTGCCCTTTCACGGCGGAATCGAGAGTTCGATTCTCTCACGAGCTATATCAAGTCGCAACTTCTATTGCGGCTTTTTATGTTGTTTTAAACGTCATAAAAACGCCAAACCTAGTTTTTTAGGTTTGGCGCTTTTTCATATTTTCTATCTTTGCTTAGTGTCAATAAACCTACAACGATAAATGACATTGGGAATATCAAAACCGGCAGTACAAAAGGATGACTCATCGTCAGCAATGTATAACTGAACAACATAATCCCAGTGCCAAGAATTAGCCACCCACGATAGGGATAAATCGCCTGCATCGGTTTCGTATTTTTAAGTAAATTGCCCAAAATTGTTGCGAAAGTAAATAATATTAGTGGCCATACTAACTGTGTCATCACAACTCCCCGTCAATAGCAACAATAAAAGCTAATCGTTTTTTCGTGTCAATATCGGCTCTATTATAACATTTGTAATTTTTTAACAAGTGGTGGCGCACTATTCTCATATTTTAAGTTGCTCCCTTAAAATCGTATGAAACTTAACTTTCACAACGATAATTTTTGTTTCTTTTGAAAATATAATAAACCCCCATAAGTTATATTCACGCCAACTTATGGGGGTACGTTTAGAACGAATTGTTTCTACTTTTTATTTTAACAATTTTTTGATACTACCAGCTGCTAAAATAACCAAACCACCCGCGGCTACGGCTGTCTTGACTGATTTTTCTGTCAAATCTTTGCTTTGTCTTTTATGTTCACCACAAAATATGGATTTTTTATCGTAAACTTCTTTCTTACATTTCGGCCAAGAACATACTTTACTTGCCATACTCGTCACCAATATCGCTTTCAATTTTTTTATTTTCCACATTAGTTAGTAGTTTATCAATTTTGATCGAAATATTCTGGGAAATATCATTAAATCGTCCCTCATTCCCAGAATGCGCATTATCTATACGCCATGCTACTGATTTGCCTGTTTCTTCAACTTTCTTGAGTAGTGTTTGATCAAGAAAAGCTTGGTAATTTGCTAGCGTAGCCATCAGCGCATGTTTTTCACCTATTGCGCTATATGCAACTAAGTTTAGTTGTACCGAAGCATTTAAATATCCGATTGATTTTGTAAAAAATTGTCAATCCGCTTTGCTTCCTTTGCTTTGATACTCATATCAGTAAAAGCATTGGCATCCTCACGAACTGAAAACATCAATTTTGCGATAGTATCATTATTGGTTTTAATCGCTGTAATAAATAATTCTTTTTTCAAATCATCATCATCACTAGCTAGCTAGTGCTTCAACCACAAGCTGCCGCGCACTAAAGTATCCTGCAAAACGAGCATTATATTGCCCTTGCTCTACGCGACTAATTAATCTATTCAAACCTTCTATTTGCTCTGTAATATCAGCCAGTTGTCCTTGAATAGCTGACATTTCAGGTAAGTTACCAAGATTATCTACGGTTTTCTTATCTAAACTAACTAAACTATGTGCCTTCCCAGTCTTAGTATTTTTAAGTACCCCAAACATGTCGCCAGAACTTTTCTTAATACCTAACGATAGTTTTCCAGTTGCGATTTTTTTCTTAATAGCATCCGAAAAACGGGCAACATATTCAACCTTATCTTCCTGAAGTGAAGACTGTATTAACTTAGTTACCGAAACATTAGAAAGCAATTCTTTGCTTAATCGTGTTTCAATGGACTGCTCAGCCACTTTCTGAAGCGGCACCAGCGAGTATGGGCCAAAATCGTAATTATATAGTGCCTTATTTGTCACATCAATCACTAATGCTGAATCATTTGGAATTGTTATTTCAAATTCGTTCATTTACTTTCCTACCTAACAATCTCGCTGTCAATCATTTGTTTCTCAAATAATTCAGACAGTATAACTAACGTCAAAATGATTTTCTTTAATATAATTACTTGTTCAATTTCTCCATCAGTTTATCATATGAATCAACAACATCATGGATAACTTCTTGATTAGAAATTGCGGCAAAATGTTTTCTTGCAATCTTAATTTTTGCTTCTTCTACGCCCTTAAGTGTCATTTCAATATTTTCTGAAACGCCTTTAGTTTCGGCCACAAAATAGACATGCTTCTGATCTGGTTCATTTAATACAATTGCCCAATCTGGATTATAATGTCCCATTGGCGTATTAATGTAAAAGCCACCAGGCAGTTTGACGTATAATTCAACATTAGACTCAACATCTAATTCCTCTGCAAACCGCTTCTCAATCTCTGAATCATAACGTACTTTATCATATAGATGCTTCTTTGCATCATATACATCTTTGCCCATGATGCCAGAAATTGTTGTGTCTGCAAAAATCGCATCTTCATTCCAAACCTCATCTAACTTGTTATAAGTAATATGAGCCACGATATTTTGAACCTTAACATCATTAATAATGTTGCTGACATTCATAATAAAACTTTCTGGATTAGTCTGGTATTTTGCAAATTGTTGTGGATGAATCTGTGATAATATTGCTGCAATTGTCTTACGGAGAAGACCAGCATTTTCAGCTATTTCTCCCAACAAATCATATTTAACTGAATTGCTTGGTTTGGCAATGTACTCAGCATGTTTTTCATTAACCGTGAACTTAGAACCTTGATCTGTAGCACTCAAAGACCCCAAAGTCACTGTCGCCTTTAGCGCTGTGACTTCTAATTGTTCATTAATCCGTTTTACTGCTGCTGCAATTATCTCATCATCATCAAAGTCAACTGTATAAAAAGTCTTCCGATTAATTCTAGACCACAATTCTTTAAATTCTCGACTCGCGTATTTTTCTCTATCTAATTTAAGGGCTACGCGACGTCGGCTATCATCTACAATCGACACACTAGGATCATACACACTTTCAATCAACGCATTAATTGCGGCAGCATAAGGTTGATAGTCTGTATCTAGCGCTTCACGAACCATCACTACTTTTTCTTCACGTGATAATAATTTAAAATCATCAGTCGTTTGCTTCTCTTTGGTAATAATTTTAGCCGCTTTAAGACTCGCCCAAATATCAGCGGCTTCATCATCATCGACGACCATTTGTGCCGTTATTTTGCCATTCACATCAACTGCCGTCAATTCACGACCGTTAAATAGCGCCACATTAATTTGTTTTGGTCTATTTTTAATGGCCTCTGCTAACTCAGATTGTAACTCTTTGGCAAAGTTCTCATAACTTTCATTTGCAATAACTGTCAAAGTATTAACTTGTTGAACTTCTTGTTCACCCAGTACTTGTGCATCTTGCCGTTCACCATTTTGATTAACTGATAATCGTAAACCACGACCAATTTCTTGACGCTTTTTGATATCTGACGAACTTTGTCGCAATGTGGCAATCTGGAACACATTAGGATTATCCCAACCCTCTTTCAAAGCAGAGTGTGAAAAAATAAAACGAACTGGTTCTTCAAAAGAGAGCAATCGTTCTTTATTTTTCATAATCAAATCATAGGCTGAAATATCATCACTGGCTTCAGCGCCTCGCTTGACTTTACTATCTACTGCATGACCTTTTTTATCAACAGAAAAATAACCAGCATGAACTTGTTCCGGTGTATCAAGTTCTCGACGTAAGTATTCTCTATATTCACCATCAAGATCAAGTGTATTTGTCAAATAATCACGAACAATTGATTCATATTCTTCTTCAAAAATACGTGCAAATGTACCTTTTGTATCATCGCGATCGTAATCCTTATACTTGGCTACTTCATCAATGAAGAATAGCGATAGTGTTTTAATACCACGCTTAAATAGTTCTGTTTCTTTTTCAAGATGTGAATTAATGGTTTCGCGAATTTGAATTCGGCGTAAATCATCCTCGCTATCATTACCCACAACTTCACCAACATGTAATTTTAAACCATTTGTAAAAGTAACGAACTGATCAACAGCATTAACCTCTGCAATCACAAATCCACTGCGATAACTTTCCACTTCGCCGGAATGGCGATAAATATTATCTCCAACGTCAAGTAACCTCGAAGTCTTAACGACTTTTCCATTATTATTAATCGTTTCAAAATGTACCCGAACTTTTAAGGTTGGTTTTTCATTAATACGTTCAATATACAAATACCCACTTGAAGCATTTGAACCCGATATTTCAATTCCCTTCACACTAATTCGTTTGACCAACTGCTTTTGATAGGCATCAACGGCATCTAATCGATACACCATGTTGTAATTGTCACGGTGAGTTGCTGAATAGTTGATGAAAAATAATGGGTTGAACTTCGCTAAGCCAACTCGTATCGCGTTTAATTCAGCTTTTGAACCACTACCCAACACTGATTGTGGTTCATCGATAATCATAATCGGATTAGTTGAGGCAATTACATCAATTGGTCGTCGGCCACGGAATTGATCTAGCACCATATCAATACGACGTGCATCTGCACCACGTGCATTAAAAGCTTGCGTGTTCACAATCATTACATTGATACCAGCATCACTGGCAAACGCCTCGATCTTATCGAGCTGTGTAGAATTATAGACAAAGGGACGAATGGCGACACCGTACCCTGTCTTAAAATGTTCAGCAGTAGACTCAAAAGTTTTCGCCACCCCCTCACGAATAGCGATACTTGGCACAACAATAATGAACTTCGACCAGCCGTATTGCTTGTATAACTCAAACATTGTCTTAATGTAGGTGTAGGTTTTTCCAGTTCCCGTTTCCATTTCGACAGTCAACGTGAGACTTTCACGTGAATTATCTACCTTGGTTACTTTATCTTTGCCACCGATTGCCATTTTGACGAGTCTATTATCTGTTAGTAATCCGTTTTCTTTTTGGACTGATTTAATATTATTTAAAATATCTGTATCCGATAATGCGATTGGTGCATTCTTGAATCCAGTATTCAGCACATCTAAGGCTACACGCTGATCATTACCGATATCCATTAGATACGATACATCATTTTGTTTTGTTTGACCAACAAAATACTGATCTAACCGCATCAACTGCGTCTAGTTGAAATTGTTGGTGTTTGTATTGGAGTTTCATTATAATGATACCTCTGACGTATACTTATCTTCACGTTTTTTAAACGCTTCTTTACCACCCTCTAAAATCTCAACGACATGTTCTCGAATACCTTTTTTATTAAGTACAGCAGTAGCTGAATTATCAATAAACGTATTTTCCAATGCACCATTTACATAACTAAATTGGATTTCATCTTCGTTAGGCTCGTTTAATGAATGTTGATTAGCTACTATAACATTTTCTGAATCAGCACCAACAACTACATTAGGATTATGTGTTACCAAAATAATTTGTCGTTCTTTTTTCTTAGTCTTTAAATATCGCGTTAACTCTTGATATATTGATCGATTGTCTAAACTATCTTCAGGTTGATCAATAATAACAGGTTTTTTATCTTGACTAAATTCTAAAATCAAAGTCAAAATAACAAATGCTTTTTTCCCTTGAGACATTTTTGAAAAATCATCATTTTCATATTTTAAAATGTAGTTTAGCGTAGTCCAATTTTGAGAAAATAAATCTCGAATAAATTCATCAAATTTTTTTCCTTGATTAAACACCAAATTTTCACGCTTAAAAATATTGCTAACAGTTTCATCTCGGTTATTCTTAAATTCTTGAATAAACTGCATATTCGATACGTTATTACTACGCAAATAACTAATTTTATCTTCAAATGAAACATCAGAAAAATCTATCGTAATCTCAATATTTCCATTATTAGGTTTTGCTTTAAACGAATCTTTTAGGTCATCTTGAAATTTCTTAAACTTTGAATATTGCTCCAAAATTTGATTTTCCTTCTCACTCTTTTGTCTCTGAAGATCATGCTTATCAGATTCAAATTTTTGAAAAGCCTCTAATTTAGCCTTTTCTATTTTCTGTTGTTCCGACAAACTCTCTAATATTTGACTCTTTTCAATATTAGACTTCCCGTTTACATATTCTTCAGAACAGAGAACTTTATCAGCGCTTTGTTTGTATTCAGATAACTTTTGCGTTTGTTTTTCTTCCAACTCTCTTAATTTAGTTTGCCATTTTTCATTAACTTCTCGTTCTAATTCTTTAATAAATACTGATAATTCGTTATTATAATCGTTGTCATCACTTTGAGGAACATTCACATTTAACGAAATTTTTTCATTTTTTCGTGCAAGTATATTCCTCAAATTTCCCTTTATCAATCTATACTTATTTTCAAAATTTTGCCAATTACTATATGCTTGTTGATACTCTTCTTGTTCTTCAACACTAAAATTAACTTTTGCAGACTGATCCTTAATCGCGTCATTAAGGCTACTTAGTTGCCGCTCAATTCCAGACTTATCACCTTCTGGAGCCTCCAATTCAGATAATCTGTTATTAAGTGTTTCCCACTCCTCAATTAGTTTGTGAATAGATGGCTGATTCTCCAGTACTTTTTTTTCATAATCTAATATATTTTGATAATTGTTTTCATCTGTTTTAATCGTTGAACGGATCAAAGCATTTCTATCATCATCATTTTCAGCAAGCTTAATCATATAATCCTGAGGAATAAACTCGATGTCCCTTGTAGCATCAGGCTCATTTTTATCTTGCCAATATACTTTGAAATCAGAATCATTAAACGTATGCATCCATTGCCCAGTAGCTTCATCTCGTTCTTCAAACAATGGATTTTTGAGTGTCTTAGCTAGTGTATTAGTTAAGGTCGATTTACCGTTTGAACGGCCACCAATTATAGTATTCAAGTTTGGATTTAGAAATACGCTGATAGATTTATCTTGCCCTTTTACTTTTTGATTAAATGTTACATGGTCAATAACTAAATATGGACTTTTAAGTTCTGGATACTCTTGAGAAATGGCCACTCTGTTTTCTGGTTCAAACAGAATTTGTCGTAATCCTTCAAATGTTGTATCTGCTTTAATCCATGAATATCCATCACCGATACCATTCGTTTCCCCACTTTTCTCAAGCATATGGGCATCACTTTCTTTAACGATAGCTTTTTTATCGGCATCTTCATATCTAACTGCTTGTTTAAATGTACCGTCAGCTTCCATTCGTCGGTTTAAGAAATAATCTTTTGACTGTACATCGCCAAAAAGGAAATCTGACATCTTATCTAACTCATCTGACAGTGGTCCATTGCGTAAAGAACCGTTTACCTTACCTTTTTCAATATTAGGCCGGATTCCACCATGACCACCTGCAGCAAATACTATAAGATATGGCTTTTCACTACCAAAATTCTCGCTCAATTTTTTCGATATTTCATGACGATCAATCGTTGCACTTTGATAATCTTGCTCTGTCTGCAACTCAGTTATTTTTTTATGTGTGCCGTACTTGGTGGTTTGGGTTAACTCAAGCGATTCAACAAAACTCTTCACTTTAGACTCACTCAATCGGTTGTCAAAAATCAAATGTACATTTACATGACCGGCCGGATCGTCACTAACATTCTCATTCAGTCTAAACTCAACATTTACGAAAAACACTTTATTAGAGTCTGGAAATTTGGATTTAAATTGATTAATCGTTTCAAATTGTGTATTCACATTAAAATAGTCTGTGATTCCGAACACTGCAACATCTGAATCTTCTATTTTTTGTAAATAAGCATCAACATCATCTCCAAACTGATTATTCATTTTGGTTCCAAAAGAGTGCATATGCAGATCCCACTTTCGCCATTCGGAACCACGATAATTTTGTTTATTCATTAAATCACCTTCACTTTCGTATCTGGAGATAGAATCCGGAATTGTTCAAGTACATTAACCTTTTGTGCAGACTTTTCAAAAGCGGCTTCTCTAAATACAGCAATCAATGGCTGCTTCTTGGCAATCTGACGTGTAAGGTCATCAGTTAAATGGTCACCAAAGTACGCCAGTACACCGGATAATTCGCCAAAGTAATCATATGCGATGACTTCTTCATCCTCAATCATCAACTTTTCAATCTTACGATTATATTCAAACGCTCCGTCTACAAGTACTTCATATAGCAAATCAAAATCCGTCTGATTATCAACATGATAATCTACCAAATTCAAAAGTTGTATTTTATTCGTGTTGCTTGCTATTTTGAAAATATCTGAATTTGTTCCTGAATCGTCCACTTTTAATGCTCGGAACCCACTGGTATCTCCTAACATTCCGGCTGCACGACGGATACGTTCACGTGAAATTTCATCAATGGTATTATATCCAACCCCTCTTGATTTAGAATCTATTGGTGTATTTTCATCTAAAGTTGCCATAATAAACTTACGATTACCATTGTCTTCCCGATTAAGCTGCATAACTGCATCGGCAGTCGTACCTGAACCAGCAAAAAAGTCTAGTATGATTGAATTTTTTCTCTGAATTGTTGAAATTTCAATCAAGAATTTGATTAAACTTACTGGCTTTGAATACTCAAACATTCCTTCACCAATCAATTCATCAACTCAAATCTTACCCTCTTCAGACAAAAATTTCTGAATAGTGTATACTTTTGAAAAACTTTCATCCACTGGTTCATATTTCGCAACTAGACGCTTTCCATTCTTATACTCTTGGCAGATTGCAAGAAATAACTTGAACGAATTTAGTGACGTAGATTAAGTAAGAAGATCTCGATTGGTGTA
>NZ_BMWM01000004.1 GCF_014651235.1 Leuconostoc lactis KCTC 3528 = DSM 20202
AACACCATTAAAGACCTTGATGGGTTTTTCTGTCCACTTAAATGTTCAACTTAAATTTTACAATCTGCCAAATGAAAACAATTCTGACATGTATTACTCCTTCTGGACATTAATGTCCCTATCAATTTAATCTTATGTTGGTTGGTTTACACAACCAACTTACAACTATATTGTATACGCTTTCATTCCTAAGCGCAACCCTTTTTGTATAAAATTATTTCATTAAATTTTTACAGGATAATAAAAAAACCCTGACTGGGTTTTAGTGTGTAAATACTAATGGTAGTTCCTCTAAATCAAGAATTTTTCGAGTCATGGCTGCCGCACCACCAAGTAGTGTTGCTTCATAGACCGAGCGATTTGCAAACAAAATTTCACTCTCATTCGTTGGATTCATATGTTGATAAGCTTCGATCACACGACTAAGTAAATTCGGCATTTCCGCAATAAACCGTGAATGAATAAATAATGCTTGGGGCGCAATCGTTTGAATGATATTGTAGGCGACTTGGGCAATGCCGATTACCCAATCATCTAACAAACGCGTGCTCACCGCATTGTTCTGGTTGGCAAAAGTAACAAACGCATCACGATTTGCCACTGGATTTTCCGTCAAGGCTGCCAGTCGCGCCAACATCGCATCTTCTGAATATAAGTCTTCGATACGAATAGGATCGTTGTGTGCCATGGCCACAATACTGCGCCCGACTTCACCCGCATCCCCTTGCATCCCACGATAAAGTTGACCATCAATAATGATGCCAGCACCAATACCATAATGGATATTCAAAGCCACTAAATTATCATACTGCGCTGTCCGGTAATAGTCATGATAGTCACGAATATAAACGGCCGCTGAATTCGCCTCATTTTCTAACATTACCGGCACACCGCCCACTTTTTCAAGCGTTGCTGCAATATCGACGTTACGATAATCAAAAAACGGCGAATACACAACCTGATTATGATTCACCACCCCGTGAATCCCCACAGCAATCCCCATTAAACCTTCTTGGGTACCATGTTTTTTATTTTTATGGGCTTTCACATGCTGACTCATCAGTGCCAGCACTTCAACAATAGCGCGTCCGTCAACCAGCTCCGCGCTTTGAGAAATGACTTCACCACTAAGACGAACTAAAGCCATACGCAAATGATAACGCCCCATATCAAAACTCATCACATAGCCATATCGCCGATTAAAACGAATCATTTTGGCTTTACGCCCACCCGTTTCAGTCGTTGTCCCTTCACCAAGGTCTTCAATAAACCCTAATTTATCCAAATCACGGTAAATCGAACTAATCGTTGATTTGTGAAGGTTTAAATCGACAGCCAACTGCGCTCGCGATGTTTCCTTCGCGTTAAATAATGCTTGTAACACGAGACGTTGATTATGATCTCTCATTGTGAGTTGATCTGATTTATCCATGTTTACCGACACTCCATTTCAAAGGACTGATGCTACTAATAGCTATTTTTGCGACAATCGTCGCCGGATAACCAAGTCACGATAACTCGTTATCAGCAATCATTACACTTTTTGTTCCATTATATATTTATTGTACGTGAACTCAGCATATCCTTCAAGCAATACCTTAAACATCAGCCATTCACATTTTTAATGCCAATAAAAAATGGATCTTCACTGAAGATCCATTTAAATCAATTAATCAAAACGTTGTTCTGACTTTTCCCATGAGAACGAGCCGTCAGCCAGCACGCGATCCCCGAGTTCTTTGTAATCAAAGTACTCAAATTCTGCTGTTGAACCATAGCCTGAATAATCCACCGCAGCCAAACCAACATAGGCACCCGTAAAGAAGCCACCATATTCGCGGACAATATAGTCATCTGATAGTACCGCAGCATCTAACACAACACCTGTTGCATGCCATGTTTCCCCGTCAAATGAGTAATAGTACGTATACGTTTCCTTACGGTTTTCAGACTTAAAGTAGACGTATTCTGTCCCGTCAGGAATAACTGGGGCTTGATCACGCAAATATGACGTGTAGCTACCATTGCGGAGACCACCCTTGTTTTCGGCAACTTCGATAACATTTTGGCCAGCATCATTCTTAGTAATGAAAATCCATGACCAATGTGAGTGGTTATAGTAGTTCGTTAAACCAGCCATCGCTTGGTAAGAATAAGGCTCAAACTTCACCTTTGTTTCCGCATCAAAGTAGAAGGCTTGCCAACGACGTGCAATCAAAGACAAATCAAACGTATTTGCCAGTGAACCTTGTCCAATCAATGTTAACTTACCATCACCAGTGTGCCCCATTTTTTCAGTAAATGGTACACGTAGAGTATTCCAGTTAAGATCTAGCGTTGGTGTGTCAAACTCTTCATGTTGTGAATGATCTGCCGGTGCGTCTGTCACAATCGCATCCTTTGGTGCGTCAACAAATGTTTGACCACCGTGACCACCGACAATCCGTGGCCAACCTTCGTCGTCCCATTCAACCTTTTGAATTGCTGTTTCACGACATAACGTTGACCAACCACGCGGATCCGTGGCACTTTCGTTGGCATGATGCCATGGGCGTGCCGTCAAAGAAGCATAGTACCATTCGCCGCCTGGTGTTGATACCAATGCACCGTGACCTTGCTTTTGCAAATAAGAATTTGGCGTATCAAAGTTCGTGATAAATGGCCCATCTGGTTCCACAACAAATGATAGTTCATCCAATGTCTTTGAACGTGATACCACTTCTTGGTGCGTAAAGATTGTGCCACCTTCAGCAGGGAACAAGTAGTATTCACCGTTAATCTTATACAAGTGTGGCCCTTCGACCAACTTGACATCTGTGCCGGCAAAAATAGTCCGTGCCGTTTCTGACTTCAACTGCATGGTATCTGTATCAAATTCTGTCAACGTAATACCATCAAACGGATGACGATATTCACGGTGATCCCATGTTTGTTGTACCAAATACTTGCGACCATCGTCATCATGGAATAGTGACGCATCAAAGCCAACACCGTTAATCAAAACTGGCTTTGTCCATGGTCCTTGGATTGTTTCAGCTGTTGTCAGATAGTTCTTCATATCCTTGAAGTTACCATCTGTAATTTTCACATCGGTGAAAATCAGCCAGAACTTGCCATCCGCATAAGAAAGGTCTGGCGCCCAGATACCGCCAGAAGACGGATTCCCTTTCATATCAAGCATCTCAGTCGTATCAAGTACATTTTTAACTAGGTTCCAATGAACTAAATCCTTTGATTCATGAATACGAACCCCAGGGAACCATTCAAATGTTGACGTTGCAATGTAATAAGTATCACCCACACGAATAATTGATGGATCCGGATTAAAACCGGGTAATACAGGATTCTGGATCTGCATAATTTTCTCCTATTAACTTAATCTTTCAACAATTAACTATTCTTTTCTTTAAGCGCTTTATTCATTTCATCAACATAAGCGTCAGACAAAGGATAACGGCTAATCACAAACATTGCCAAGAGTGCCAAGATAGCTGGCAACCAAATCATTGACCATTCAATACCTGTCTGGGCAAGTGCTGATTGTGTCAAAGCGCCTGACTTAAAGTCAGTCATTTGGAGCAAATAACCTGGGATAATACCACCTAAGGCCAAACCAATCTTGAAGAAGAGTCCCATGATGGCGTTGATAATACCGACCACACGCTTACCAGAAATATATTCACCATGCGCAACAACTTCAGGAACCAAGGCCCACATGAAACCAGTTGCTGATGTCAATCCCCACTGTTGCAAGAAACTACCAGTGAAGCCAAGCCAGTCTGCTGATGGATTCTTTGACCAAGCAAAGAGGAACAATTGACCAACAATGAAGATACTCAAGAATGTGTAGAAGAAGCCCTTCTTACCCAAAATAGCACGTAGTCGTGGCCACATCACAACCAAGAAAATACCTGGAATTGAGCCAATCAAACCAGTTGAGGCCATCAAGGCTGACTTACCACCTTCAACACCAAAGTTGTATTGCATAAAGTATGGTCGTACCGTGTTACCAAAGAACATCAATGTAAAGCCAACAAGGAAGAACATACCCAAGACTTGTAGGGCCTTGTTACACTTAAATTCCGCAAAAAGATCTGTATACTTGACTTGATCGCTTGCTGTTTTTTTAGGTAGCACACGTTCTTTTGTGTTATGGTAAGCCACGAATAGGCTCGCTGCCCCAATTAACATATAGATGCCATACACTTTAAACCAAGCACCCGCTGCTTCTGGCGCACCATAATTACCCAAATTCAACTTCAAACCAAACAAACCAGTGTCTGTTAATTTTGCGTTTGGTGAAGCCAGTTGTACAAACAAGGGGAAAAGTGTGTACACGAGCAAGTTACCAACGTTGGCCAACATCATACGTGTTGACGTCAACTTACCGACTTCTGTTTCATCACGTGTCAATGAGGCGTTCAAGGCACCATAAGGAATATTGACAAATGAGTAAACCAAGGCCGTTGCCATATATGAAACTGTTGCGTAGGCTGTTGTGGCTACTGTACCAGCACCAAGTACCTTAGCGACTGGCAAGAAGAGCAATGCCGCCAAAATAACCAACGGCAAACCAAAGTTCATCAGGAATGGGCGGTACTTACCGTTTTTTGTGACGCGAGACTTATCGACAACCGTGCCGACCCAAGGATCCCAAATAACGTTAATCCAACGGACAACCAAAAAGATTGTTGCCCCAACACCGGCAGAAATACCATTAATGTTCGTCAGGTAAAATAGTAAGAAACTACCGACCGTACCGAACACCAAGTTTTGAGCAAAATCGCCCAATCCATAACTCACACGATCCCACGTTGTGAGCTTAGCAAATTCATTATTCTTCTGAACATTTGCGTCCATCTTTCTTCTCCTTCTAGCTAACAAATTATGCTATTTTTTGTCACCACATTTCAAAATCAGACGTCTCCAGATGCCGCCTATGGTGATTCTGAAAGCGGTAACATTTCTTTTGTAATGTTAATATATCATAGTTGGTTTGTTCGCACAACTAACTAACGTAAATTTTTTTCTATTTTTTTGAAATATTTAAAACGACTGTGTTGTTAGTCCCCCTACAGCCCTACAGGCAACCTAAATTTCAAACCTTTACACCATCAAAAAAAGATAGCATTCGCTATCTTTTTTAAACATCTGATGCCTGATTATGCCTCAGCAAGTACTGCCGCAAAGTCATCATGATAAATTTCAAATTTCTTCTCACCCACACCAGATATGGCTAAAAATTCATCTGCTGTTTTTGGTCGGAGAACGGCCATATTCATCAATGTTTTATCTGAGAAAATCATAAACGGTGGCAAACCCGCTTCACGTGCAAGCGACAAGCGCTTCATCTTTAATTTAGCAAACAATTGGTTATCTTCATCCGACAACTTTAAGCCGTCAGTCGCCACGTTGGTTTGACGCTGGGCAATGACTTGCTGGTTAACCCGCTTAGTCACTTTTAATTGCCCTTTGAGCACCTGCACACCACGATCTGTCAGCTTTAAGACAGGGAATTCGCCGCCTTCAATCCGCAAATAGCCGTCGGCCGTTAAATAATCAATAAAGCGACTAATATCTTTAATCGTCCGCTCTTTCATCAAGCCAAATGTGGGTAATGTCGTTAAATGTGCATACTTTTGCACACTGGCATCCCGTGAGCCTTTGAGGACTTTAGCGACCAAAGTTTTCCCAAAACTTTGGTTCATCCGCACAACATTGGCCAAGACACGCTGCGCATCGGTTGTCACATCCACCCGTTCACGCGCATCCAAACAGTTCGAACACTGACCACAATCTTCGGTCACTAGTTCACCAAAGTAACTCAAGAGATACCGCGGCAGACAGGTTTCCGTATTGGCAAAAGCATTCATTTCACGAATTTTATTGTATTCATTTTGCTTATGCGCTTCGGTTCCTTCAGACTTCTGCACAAAAAATTCCTGCAAATGAATATCTTGCGGTGCATACAATAAAACTGCCTCTGACGGCAACCCGTCACGGCCCGCACGGCCAATTTCTTGATAATAAGCCTCAATGTTGCCTGGCACGGCGTAATGAATGACAAAACGCACATCCGGCTTGTTAATTCCCATGCCAAAAGCATTGGTGGCAATCATCACTTGGACATCATCATATAAAAAGGCTTCTTGCATCGCTTGACGCTCTTTTTCTGGTAATCCAGCATGATAACGCCCAACTTTGACACCTTTTTTAGCCAAAAAGTCATATAATTCATCAACTTGTTTACGCGTTGCCGCATAAATAATGCCACTTTTTCCAGTATTAGACCGCAAATAATCTTGGACATATTGGCGTTTATCGACTTGATGGACGATTTTAAGGGCCAAATTATCACGGGCAAAGCCGGTTAAAACAGTGTCTTCATCACTAACCGCCAGCAATTGCTGCAAGTTTTGACGAACACGATCCGTGGCCGTCGCCGTCAAACCAAGTACTGCTGGCTGGCCTGGAATTTGTGCGAGTAACGGCAAAATATTCAAGTAACTAGGTCTGAAATCATGTCCCCATTGTGACATAACATGGGCTTCATCAATGGCAATTAATTCAATCGGCAGTTGCTGGACAAAATTAAAAAAACTCGGAATTTCCAAGCGTTCAGGTGACACATACAACATTTTATAAAAGCCAGCCCGAATGTCAGACATGCGTTGCGCCTGTTCTTGACCTGTCAAAGTTGAGTTCAAAAAGGTCGCGTCAATCCCCATCGCATTCAGACCATCCACTTGGTCCTTCATCAGCGAAATCAACGGCGAGACCACCAAGGTAATTCCTTCAAACATCACAGCCGGTAGCTGATACGTGATGGATTTCCCACCACCAGTGGGCATAATCGCTAGCGCATGCTTATGTGCTAAGACTTTTTCAATAATATCTAATTGTCCGGTACGAAAATCATCGTAACCAAAGACTTCTTTTAAAATTTCACGCGGTTTTTGCATAATTCTATTATAAGCTATTGCGTCAACCGATGGGCAGTTAAAAGACCGTCGTCAAATCATTAACCGTTTGCACTTGCAAAGCACCGGTGGCACTTAGATCAAAAATAGCCACCGAACCATTTTGTGGCCGTTGCGCTGTCATTAGCTGGCCGTAGTGTTGTGCCAAATTGCCAATGAGTTGACCGTGCGTCACAAGCAAAATTGTCGCGTCAGCCGGATATTTTGCCAGTAAGTTAGCCAAGGCTTGATCAATGCGTTGCCAAAAGGCGGCCGCATTTTCCCCGAGATGTTGCGGATCCAGTTGATAAATCGTATCCATGATCGTCGTCATGTCTGCGTGCTCAGCAATTTCGCTAGGATCATCTGTCACCAGCCCTAACGCGGCCGCTACAGCAGACCACATCTCATGATTACCCCCACCTTCAAAACTACCAAAAAAATACTCCCGCCATTCGGGTGTACTGATTAACGCTGGGGGCGTTTGCAGGTTTTCAGCCAACACAAATTCAGCCGTATGAATCGCCCGCGATGTATCTGATGACAAAGCGGCATCAAAATGCACATTTTTCAAGCGTTGACCGGCCGCACGGCCATCTGCTTCGCCTTTTGGTGTTAAGGGCGTATCGGCCCAACCTTGGACTTTGTCTAACCAATTAAAAATTGTTTGACCATGTCGTACTGCATATATCCTCATACTAACGTCTCCTCATTGTTGTCACATACCATAAAACCATTGTTTAAATTCTATTTTACGCGTCTCTGTATTTTTTAACAAAAAAAGATACTGTTTACGCAACGTGTCTTGTTAATTAGCAGGATTTAAAACGGATTCAATTGAAATGACCAAGGGATATATTGCCGAAAAATGTAATGCAAACCAGCCAGCAGACCAGCTACCACTGCCAAGACCAAAAGATCATCACTTTGGAATGCTTGCGTTTGCTGCAATGACCAACCCACTCCTTGTACGCCAATATAGAGCACACTAAACCATCCAAAATAGGCCGCTAAAATATTCCCGCCAATGCGGGTCGTTTTGTCAAACCAGTTCTCTGGTTGCCCAGCAAAAAACTTCACATGTAACCAATCCAAAAACAACATGATAAACACAAAACTGATCATATCCATGCTGACTAATTTCAAAATAGTCCAATAATCTTGCGGCACACTAAATGGTTGTTGGTGCCAAAGGTTAAGCAAATAAGCGGTCAAAATATCTGACCCCAAAATAAATAATAACCAACTCAACGGTTTTGCACGTACCATATCACGAATCATATCTTGCTCCCTTATTACCAACGCAACGCCCTATCCCCATCGCATCGGTCATGCCCTGTTTACTCGATTATACCACGTCTTCTTGACCAAGCAGCCCACAATAAAACGCGTGACCTACTCAATGGTGTCACGCGTTTTTTAAATTAGTTGTCGGCTTGTTTTAAGCCAATTCCCGTCACAGCTGACAAAATCGACATCACCGGTGAGAGTAAAGCAAACAAAGTAAACGGTGCAAAGGCCAGTACGGGAACGCCCAGTGTTTGCGCCGCAAAACCACCGGCAACCCCCCAAGGGACCAAATAATTCATGACCGTCCCAGAGTCTTCAATCGTCCGCCCCAGCGCCAAAGGCGAGAGCTTAACAGCTTTAAAGCTGTTCTTAAACAATTGACCGGGCAAAATTGTGGCGAGATACTGTTCGCCTACCAAAAAGTTTGCCCCAATCCCCGTGAACAGGGCGGCCAAAATAATGGCACGTTGGGTCTTGAGATGCGACACGATTGGTTGCATGACCGCATTTAAAATCCCTAAACCACTCAATAGGCCGCCAAGTCCCAAGGCCAACATAATCACCATGATCGTTGACATCATGGCAGCCATGCCACCGCGGTTGAGCAAGGCCATCAATGTTGGATTAGTACTAGTTGTTTTAAAGCCATTGACCACCAAATCTGCCAACGCTGGCACATTATGTTGCCATAAAAAGGCAGCACTTGTGACTAAAATATTGAGCATCAACGCCGGAATGGCGGGTACTTTATACCAAGCCGTAATCACGAGCAATCCCAAAGGGACAAGCGCCCACCATGTTGGTTGTAGCAAGGGTAGTAAGGCGGCAATCTTTTGGGTCGCCTGTGCATCTGCTCGATACCCCGCACTCAAGACCACACTCACGATAAACGTCACGCCCCAAGCCGGCAAAGTCGTCCACATCAAATTTTTAATGTGGGCAAAAAGATCCGTCCCTGAAATGGCACTGGCCAAATTCGTTGATTCTGACAAAGGTGAACTCTTATCACCAAAAATTGCACCCGATAAGACAATTCCCGCCACAATCGCTGGATTCATCCCCATCAACGTCCCTACACCCATCAACGAGACACCAACCGTCGATAAGGTTGTAAAGGCACTCCCAATCAAAGCACCCACCAGCGAGGTCGTCACAAACGCCGTTGGCAAGAAAAACGCCGGCGTTAAAATTTTAAAGCCCGCCCAAATCATCGTAGGAATCACGCCAGTTGCCAACCACAACGCAATTAATGCCCCAATCAATAAGAAAAGGAATAATGGTGTCAGTCCTGATTCAATCCCTTTCACCAGTTCACGTTGACTCGTTGCCCATGACACGCCACGCAAGCGTGCCACAACCATGATTAAACCAATCACGGCTAAAATTGGGGCAATCGGCATGAGGCCAAAGCCAATCACACCAATCGCCAAAATAGCCACCGTTCCTAATAACAAAAAAGCTGACAACTTGGTACTGAGTTGTTTTGCCATATTTTTTCTCCTGTCGCCATCAGTTCCCTGATGTTTTTTTGCAATAAAAAAAGTCCCTGCTGTCACTTTGACAGAAGGGACGAATCGACAATTAAAAATCCGTGGTACCACCCAGCTTACACGTTAAAAAACGCATCACTTTGGCATTTGATAACATGGTGCTGCCGCGCTTAAATCGATAGCTGTATTTCGGATAGTAACACCTGTGCAGTTTTCACCAACCACTGCTTCTCTTCACGCCGAATGTTTATCCTACTCAAATAAGTGCTAATTTCAAGTAGTCTTAGTTTACTATGCCTTGCGTAGGCTGTCAACATGGTGATGCTTTATTAAACGACACGCTAACGTATGAATTCAGAGATAACTGACGTTTTTTATCAAAATATGCATATTTATACTATTTTTCACGACTTATACCATGACAGATCTTTTTCTTCTTCATATTCCCAAAATTTTATTTCGATTATATTTTTATTTAAATTTTTAACTGTAATATTTAAGACATAGCCAACCTAACCAACTGGCTATATCTCCTCTTCTCTTTATTAATAAGCGTAACGCTAACATAAAAAGGCTTTTTGACTTCCTCCCGAGACATTAGCCTTTTTATTTTGCATAATGCTAACCCTACTTTAAATCTGAACACAAAAAAGACAACCTCGATTAATTTAATCAAGGTTGTCTTTTTTACTGTATTATTTCGTTGTCGTCCCGCGATGAAAAGTGACCGGGAACATATATTGTCGCTCTTGCGAGCGTTCTGGCTGGTCAATTTTAGTGAGCAGCACATCAACTAACGTCTTGGCCAAATCGGCAATTGGTTGCACCACTGTTGATAGTTCTGGAAAACTTTGTAAAACAAATGTACTACCATCATACCCGATGACTTGGACATCTTGTGGCACACGTAAGGCCATCGTGCGCAATACTTCAAGCACTAACAACGCCGTCGCGTCATCGGTAGCCATGATGCCATCTGGCTGCTGTTCGGTAATGGCTTGATGCATTAACATTTTCCGGAAATTTACCGTGGCATCACTAGGCAGCACTTGGACGACTGGCGTCAGGCCCTGTTTTTGACTTGCGACCATGAACCCATTGGTACGATCAACCGTTGGGTTAATATCGTGCATTTCACCCGAAAAGACAAGCAACCGCTTAGCGCCGCCTGCAATCAGGTTTTGGGCGGCCATTTGACCGCCAGAGAAGTTATCCGAACTGATGGTCGGAATTTTCGGTCCAAAGTACCGGTCAAGTGACACCACTGGCAAATTCAAATCGTGATAGGCATCAATAATCATATTATGCGACGCCGTAATCAAGCCATCCACCTGATTTGATTGGAGCATACTGATGTGGGCACGCTCTTTTTCAGGATTATCGGAACTGTTAGCAATAATCACTTTATAAGACCGTTCAAATAACTCAGCCTCGATTTTTTCCAATAATTCGGCATTAAATGGGTTTTGTGTATTCGTTAAAATGACCCCAATAAGCTTCGTTTTTTTCCCTGAAAGTGACCGCGCCACTGAATTTGGCTGATAATTTAATGCCTGCATCGCCGCATAAATGCGCGCTTCTGTTTGTTCGGAAAAATAACCACGCTTGTTAATCACACGTGACACTGTTGTCAGAGAAACGCCAGCGCGTTCTGCCACATCTTTTAACGTATAACCCAATTTATCTACCCTCAGTTCAATTGACTCTTTTCTATTTATATAGTTTATCAAAGAATGCCAAGGTTGCGTTAAATAATGATTCCCGAGTTGGCACATCCCCCCAACTGTGATCAACTCCTGGTACCACTGTTAAGTCAACGGATTGTTGATAAGTGTCAACGTACTTTTGCGCATATCTCACTGGGGCAATCGTGTCCGACGCCCCATGGATGATCTTAACCGGCCCAAGATATTGTTTGGCAGTTGGGTATATGTCAATCGTCTTCACACCCTCAAAGAATTGTGGGCCTAACTTCATCGAATTAAAATCAAAATAACCATCTTCAGCAACTGTTGCAATAGACTTACCTTGCAAAGTTTGATTTTCCAAAATCTCATCTTGGAAAACAGCAGCCGGTGACCAAAGACACAAGCCCATCACAGCATCACCGACCAGTCCAGCAACCATACTAGCCGCAGCACTGCCTAGACTCATCCCCAGCAACGCTACACGTGTCTCATCCACAAAATCCAACGTCTTCACAAACGCCACTAGTTGTGTGCCTTCATACACTTCATTACTAAACGTGAAGTCGATGAAATCGCCATCACTTTCACCATGACCAGAGAAATCAAAGGCATTTGCGGCGATGCCACGCTGTGCGAGTTGGCGACTAATTTGGACAAACGAACAAAAGTATTCATCCCGTACTGCCCCAAAGCCATGAAACAACAGTACAGTGGGCACTGGACCGGCAACGTCCTCTGGCACATAGGCCGTCCCCCGCAAAGTTAACCCATTAATGGTGGTGTTGACATACTTAATCATGAATTCATGACTCCTTCGTTCATTTCATCTTGGCGTTTCGCCTGCAAATCGGCGTGCATCTTGGCACTGAGTTTATCCAAACCATAGAACATAATACTGATGATACAAATAGCATCAATCAAAGCTGGGCCATAAACAAAGCAGACATTAATGCCCATGATACCTGAAGCTGTCTGGGTCATATTGGGGACAAAATGGAAATTTGCCAAAATGTCACTATTGATCACACCAGCCAGCCCGGCCCCAATACTAGCCCCAATGGCCGAAACGGAGGTCAATAATCCTTGCGCACGAACACCAAAGCGCCATTCGCCATAGTCAACTGTTTCAGCAGTCACCACAAATATCAAACTCTGCGCCGCACCGAGACCAAAGGCCGAAACGGCAACACCTAGTAGTGCCACCCCCATGGTCGCTTGTTGGGCCGCAATATATAAGACACCCTGCCCAATAATGGCAACACCTAAATTCCCAACCACAACGGTGCGCATTTGAAAATGTCGAATCAAAAACGGAATCGTAATGGCACCCACAATCATTGCCAGCGCGCTCAGTAAATTAGCAATCGCTGACATCCCCTCATTGTGCAACACATACTTAAAGAAGTAAACCGTTGAAGAATTTTTGACCACCACACCAATGAAGATAATGATATTGGTGATAATAATGGTCCACCACGGACCGTTAGGGAGTAGCGCCTTAATACTATCATGCAATGGGACCGGCTTTTCTTGTGCAGGCGTCACGTTTTCGCGCACATTGGTAAACGTGAACACTTCAGCCATGACGAGAATCACCGCAAAGATGCCCATTGCAATGGTAAACCCTTTCGGGCTATTGAGACCACCAAACAGCGATACTAGCGGTAAAATCGCTAATCCTGAAATCAAGCCACCGAATTGCCCCAGTACGTTACGGAACATATTGGCTGAGGCACGCTCATTGGCATCCCCTGATAGACTGGGCAAAATGGCGTTAATTGCCGTGCCTAAGCCAGCAAAGCAGATGGTGAAAATAGCATATGTGGCATAAGCTAACGGCAATCGCGCATGTGCTGGGAAAAACGCAATGGAGAACAGCAACACGGCTGACACGGCGTACGGCACTGCCATCCATAAGAACCACGGCCGAACTTTACCAAAACGGGTTTGTGTCTTATCCACTAAGATACCAAAGATGGGACCGGCAAAGGCGTCAAAAATCCAAACCACCAAAAATAAAATGCCGGTTGGCGCTAAGCTAATACTGGCGACATCCGTATAGTAAAACATCAGGTAGTTTGTCGCTGCGACAAACACCAAGTTATTACCAAAGTCACTCATACCATAAGCAACTTTGTTTGCGACGGTTAATTTCTGTTCCATTTGAGTATCCTCCTCAATCAAGGCCAGCGAAAACGCTTACATTTTTAACCACCCTTATTATAATCGCGATATTTTGTTATGTCAATCGTACGCCATAAATATGACATCAGTCAGTTATTGTTTCCATTACAACAGCTGAAAACAACTTATGAACAATGTGGTTTGCGCTTGACACATCAGCACAACGCGTTTACTATGAAGTCGTATTATAATTGCGATAAACTTAACGATGATTTGGAGGTCAGTCAATTGTCTACCCAACCACAGTATCTTGCGCCATTTTCAGTGCGTGATTTTCCTGAAGATCAGACGCTTATCCCCGGGGCCACACGCTTAATCGGTGATGACACACCCAAAATGCCTATGTGTTTCACAAATATCGTCTATGACGATCGGCAACCTGGTTTGGTGCTGGATTTGCTTGTCCCACCGGTCTATATCCCAGAAACTGGTGTCAATGATCAGCGGCAGTTCCCCTTAATTATCTGGATTCAAGGCTCGGCCTTTGCCACCCAAGAAATCGGCCTGCACTTACCTCACTTGGTCGACATTGCCCAACAAGGTTATGTTGTGGCCGCTGTGGCATATCAAGGCAGTGACAAAGGCGGGACTTTCCCGTCCACGATTCAAGATGTGAATGCCGCCATTGATTTTCTTGTGGCGCACGCCAAAGACTACCATATTGATCCCGACCAACTAGTACTTTGGGGTGAATCCTCTGGGGCTTACACCGCCATTATGACGGCAGCGACTCAAAACGAAGCGGCCTTTTTTAAAACAACACCAAAAAATCGCACCTTTAATGCCGTGATTGACTTTTACGGCCCAACGACCTTACAAGATCTGGATTTGGCACCATCTATTCAGGAACATCGTTCCGCTGACAGCTGGGCGGGCGCCTATTTTGGCCATCAAGCCATCGACCCGACCGCTGATATCATGCAACAAGCTGATCCGGTCACACATCTGCACGCTGGCCTGCCACCATTTTTAATTTTCCATGGCACGTTAGATATGATTGTCCCCTTTCAACAGAGTGTCCTCCTCAAAAAGGCACTTGATGCCGTGAATGTGCCGAATCAATTTGTCACCATGAAGGGCAGCAACCACGGGACCGATGCCTTTTGGTCGCCGGCAGCCAAAGCGATTGTCTTGGCATTTTTAGCTGATTACACCAAAAAAGCACCTACATTACCCGTCATCGTTTAAGTTTAATCACACACAATTTGGAGAAAATTATGGCTTTTATGACCCTGCATTACTTCTCAAATACGCTCAATAAAATGACCGAAGTCAACATCATCGTACCGGAAAAACGCGAGACTGATGGCACGGTCGCTTATGACCAACTGCATGCTCAACCGCTAAAAACCGTCTGGTTACTGCACGGTCTATCTGGCGATGCAACCGATTGGTACCGCATGACCGGCTTAGAGCGTTATGCCACGGCCAGTGGCTACGCGGTGGTCATGCCGAATGCCGATCGCAGTTTTTACAATAATATGGCCCACGGCCAGCGCTACTGGGACTTTATCACGCAGGAATTACCCCAACGATTACGCGCCCTACTCCCACTGAGTAGCGCTCGTGAAGACAATGTCGTCATGGGGAATTCGATGGGCGGTTATGGCGCATTAAAATGGGGGCTGAACCAACCACAACATTTTAGCCGGATTGTGGCCTTATCTGCGGTGGTCGATTTAGCAGATTTCTACGAAAAACGTGCTATCTTTGCCATGCCTGATTTTAATTTGGTCTTTGACGGGCAAGATATCCACGCCAAACCGTTATCTTTGAGCGCAACATTGGCACAATATGATGTCACTAAATGGCCCTTAGATATCTACACGGCTTGCGGTGAACAAGATCCCCTTTATGCGCCTAATCTTACTTTCAGTCACCAACTACAAGCGACATTCGGCGCTCACTACACTTGGACAAGTTTACCTGGTGATCATGATTGGGATTTCTGGGATCAACAACTCGCAGCCGCATTTACCTGGCTCACTGCTACGGAAGGATAATGATACGATGACACAAGATGATTTGCTTGCCCAAGCCCAAGTTTTACGCAAACGCAGCGAGGCCTATGATGTGCCTTTGCCCGAATCACGCCAGACCGGCCTGCATCAATCAACGCTCACCATTGACGTCGCTGACCAAGCGCCTGTCAAACTGTATATTTATGCACCGAGTTACTTACCCAGTCAAGGGGTCATTTTAAACTTCCGCGGCTCTGGCTTTATGTATCCTTGGACACAAGGAGATTTTGCCTTTACCAAATCGTTGGTCTTTGCCACCAATTACACCGTGGTTGATGTCGACTATCCGGTTGGGCCTGAACACCCCTTCCCAGCAGCGATTGACGCGGCATTTGGTGCCTACGTCTATGTGTTGGAGCATTTCAGTAGTTTTGCCCCACTTGGTCATCCTTTGATTGTGATGGGACATAGCGCAGGCGGTAATTTAGCCGTTACAACCCAACTGCAAGCCAAAGCCCATGGCTTGAAATTAGCCGATAAGCTGATGCTTGATTTTCCGGTACTTGATTTAGATACGGATCCTGAAGATAAAAATTATCCCGATGGCCAAGGTATCGCCATTGATGAATCCCGTCTTCTGAATCAGTTTTATCTACAGGATGATACCGGCAAAACGCGGCACAATCCGCTCGTGTCGCCCATTGTTGCGACCAAAGAGGAACTCATGGGCTTTCCACCAACCATTATCCACACGGCCGAATTTGATAGCCTACGCGATGAAGCGGAAAACTTTGCCCAACATCTCGTGGCTGCTTATGTTCGCGTCACCGTTGCGCGTTATCCAGCATCCTACCACGGATTTACCGTGGTGAAAACACCCATCGGTGAACAATCCTTTGCCGATTTTGTACATGATTTGCTCGCCTAACCCACGATAAAACGCTTCTGGCAATGCCAGAAGCGTTTTATTTAATGCTGCGACTGAACACGAACCAATTTGGCATATCGTGGTGTGTCGATTAACCTTTTCCGTACCACATATCAACTCGTTGCAACGTCTGAAATGATGCATCACGCAATGAATCTGTTTGTGAAATAGGTACTTTTCACCCCGTTTTGCGTTATAATGGTAGATGAATTTAATTATAATATTAAGGGGAACATCATGGTTTCAGAACTCAAGACGTTAGTCACATTTTTCGGTGCTACTGGTGATTTGGCAAAGCGTAAGCTTTACCCATCAGTTTTTAACCTCTTCAAGAAAGGTTATTTGCAAGAACATTTCGCCATTGTTGGAACAGCCCGTCAAGACTTGACTGAAGATGAATTCAAGCAACTTGTGCGTGACTCAATCGCTGACGCGGCAGACGACAAGGCACAAGCCGAAGCATTCATTGAACACTTCTCATATCGTGCCCATGACGTTACGGATGCAGCGTCATACAGCGTTTTGAAGTCAGCAATCGAAGAAGCTTCTGACAAGTTTGGCATTGATGGTAACCGTATCTTCTATATGTCTGTTGCTCCACGTTTCTTTGGGACGATTGCAAAGTATTTGAAGTCAGAAGGTTTGTTGGCCACAACTGGTTACAACCGTTTGATGATCGAAAAGCCATTTGGGACATCATACGAAACAGCTGAAAAGTTGCAAAACGAATTGGAAAACGCCTTTGATGATGACCAATTGTTCCGTATTGACCACTACCTTGGTAAGGAAATGGTCCAAAATATTGCGGCTTTGCGTTTTGGTAACCCAATCTTTGATGCAGCCTGGAACAAGGACTACATCAAGAACGTGCAAGTGACATTGTCAGAAGTCTTGGGTGTTGAAGAACGTGCCGGTTACTATGACACAGCCGGTGCTTTGCTCGACATGATTCAAAACCACACGATGCAAATCGTCGGTTGGTTGGCCATGGAAAAACCTGACTCATTCACTGACAAGGATATCCGTGCCGCTAAGAACGCTGCCTTCAACGCTTTGAAGATTTACAACGAAGAAGAAGTTAACAAGTACTTCGTGCGTGGCCAATATGCAGGTGGTGATTCTGCTGAATTCAAGCCATATCTTGAAGAAATGGACGTACCTGCTGACTCAAAGAACAACACGTACATCGCTGGTGAATTGCAATTTGATTTGCCACGTTGGGAAGGTGTGCCATTCTACGTGCGTTCAGGTAAGCGCCTAGCTGCTAAGCAAACACGTATTGATATCGTCTTCAAGGCTGGTACTTTCCAATTTGGCGCAGCGCAAGAAGCCCAAGAAGCTATCTTGTCAATTTTGGTTGATCCAACAGGTGGTATCGAATTCAAGATCAACTCAAAGTCAGTTGAAGACGACTTTAACACACGTCTCATCAGCCTTGATTGGCAAGTGTCAGAAGAAGACAAGCTTAACACACCTGAACCATACGAACGTATGATTCATGACACGATGAACGGTGATGGTTCAAACTTCGCCGATTGGAACGGTGTTGCCATTGCTTGGAAGTTCGTTGATGCGATTTCAGCTGTTTACGCCGCTGATAAGGCACCACTTGAAACTTACAAGTCTGGTTCAATGGGACCAGCCGCCGCTGACAAGTTGTTGGCAAATAACGGTGATGCTTGGGTCTTTAAGGGCTAAAAGTTAATTCACATCTAAAAAGGTTGACGCAAATGCGTCAACCTTTTTTGTTTATTATGATACTGTGGCCTAAAGTCAAAACCCGATGTGATCAGTGGTCAACTGATCACATCGGGTTTTATAGTGCAACGAACTATTGAGACATGGTATTGGGAGGATACTGCTACTCAGACTTCCGTTGCACGAGCACGAACTTACTTTCTTGGATTACCAGATGTCACTGGCTTATCTTGAGAAACACCAAGTTGTGCATACAAATCATTCGTTGGTGCTGTTGTCCAACCGGTCACACGACCGTTCACAAATTGTGCAGCAATGCCGACAGTTGTTGGAATTGTGTAAGCTTGATCTTCAACCACCAACTTTTGGAAGGCCTTAATGTTCTTAGCCAATTCCGCAGCTGACTTTGAGTCTTGCGTCTCCGTCAAGTTCTTGGTCAAAGCATCTGACACAACGTGACCGAAGTTATATTGTGCCGACTTAGCCCAAAGTTGGTCAAATGTTGGCACTGTAGCTTCTGACCAGCCACCATCTGTCAAGTCCCAATCATTGTTGTTACCTGCTAGGATAATTGATTGCCAAGTAGCAGAATCAACTAACTTGTCTTGGTACAACTTCATATCAATACCGGCGGCCTTCCATGCAGCAATGTAGGCCTTTGTTTTCGCTTCAGCTGTCGTGCTACCAGAACGGGCCAAGTAAGTCAGCGTCAAATGCTTGCTATCCTTAGCGTAGTAACCATCATCACCCTTCTTATAACCGGCCTTTTCCAGATACTCGCCAGCCTTCTTTGGATCACCACCAGATTTGTCATGATAGCTCTTGATTGAATTGTTGTAGAATTCTTCCTTCGCTGGATCTTTAGACATCAACGTTTTAGCTGGTTGATCAAAACCATTGCTATACTTCTTTGTCACATCCCCGACGTTCATTGCATAACCAACCGCTTTACGCACATTAGCATCTTGCAAAGGTGTTTGTCGGTCTTGGACGTTGGTGCTCGTTTTCTTGTCAAAATGGCCTAAGTTAAAGTAAAGTTCCCAATAGCCCGAATTGTAATTACCAGTGGCAGCATAACCCTTGGCATTGTCGTATTTAGACAATTGTGGTTGATCACCATTTTTCCAAAGTGAGATTGGAACACTCTTGACAATATCAAATTTCTGCTTTGCAAGATCGTTTTCTAACTTAGACTTATCTTGGTTAACGTAGAAATTAATTGAATCAAGTCGCGCTGGCTTCCCCCAATATTCGCTGTTACGGACATACTTAACAGTCGAATCTGTTGACACTGAGGCAACTTTAAACGGTCCAAATGACAATGGCGTCTTCGTTACTTTTTCTGAAGTCGCTAAGTCTTTTGACGCCACATTTTTCAAGTCATGATATGGCATAGCGTAAGCTGGGACACCATCACCCCAGTCAGCTGCGGCTGGTAAACTCGTATAACTCACGGTCAACTTTTTACCATCTGCACCATCATTGAGTTTAATGCCTGAAATGTCTTTTGCCTTACCACTTTGGTAGTCGGCTAACCCTTTAATGTTTAAATAAGAGCTCGTAAAGCTACCGGCAGCGACTTCATTAGTTGCTAAAGTTTGTAGTGAGAACAATACATCTTGGGCAGTTACCGGCTTCCCATCAGACCACTTAAGGTTATCTCGTAACGTAATCGTTACGGTCTTATTGTCCTTATCAGCCTTATAGTCAGCTGGACCACCGTTGATGATTTTACCATGCTTGTCAGTATAGAAAATTGTGTTCGCACCAGCAGGACCAAGTTCTTGTTGTACTGATGACCATTGTGCAAATTCTGAATACCCTGCAAAGCTGACCGGATCAGATGCAGTACCTGGTATCGTAACCGACAGGTTACCACCCTTCATTGGTGACTTCGGGTTCTTATAATCCCCTTTAAACGACCCAACACTGACGGCTTTACTCGTCGTAGCACTTTGATTTGACTGGCTGGCTAGAATAGCAAAGCCGGCTCCCGCAACAACAACAAGACCACCGACACCAAAGGCGACTTTTTTTCCTGTACTTACCATATCTCTCTCCTCATTCATTTTTAGACCGTTAACAAGATGTTTCGTGTCACAATTATTATAAATATATCACTGTTTTTCATATTGTCAACACTTTATTTTAATTATATTTTAATTCAAAGCTTGTCTTTGATCCATTGCGCGACGAGCAACTTGCCCCAAAACCACAAAACCAAATGTGAGTATGATGAGAATGAGTGTTACCGGCACCCATAACCACCAACGCACATAAATCGTTGAAGCAGACCCATTCAATACCATCAACATCGACCCTAGCGAACTGGTCCCTTGCTTCAAACCAAAGCCCAAGAATGTCAATCCAGTTTCAATCCCGATTGACCCCGCCAGCGTCAAAGCATAATCCGAAATAATGGTTGATGAAATATTGGGCAAAATACCCGAAAACAAAATTTTATACCAAGGTGTTCCTGAAATCTTAGCCGCCTCAACGTAATCACGATTCACTTCCGACAACGTTAACGTCCGTACCAAGCGGACGTTAGCTGGCCAACTAATAACCGACAAAATCATAATCAGGCTCCAAATGGAAACCCCTTTAGCCGTGGCAAAGATAATCGCCAACACCATGATGATTGGCATAATCAACCAAAAATCAATCACACGCATTGCAATCCAGTCGACCCAACCGCCAAAATAACCAATCATCATCCCAAAAACAATTGAAATCAGGGAAATCAACGTGGCTACCCCGAACCCAATAATGATGGAATTCTTCGCTGAGGCAATTAACGTCAAAATAAAGTCAGCCCCAGAGTCCGTGGTCCCAAGAATATGCCCATTGGTTAACGGTGGTAAGTTCGCATTTAAAATGCTACTCATTGTCCCAATATCACTTGGTACAAAAAACTGCCCAATAAAAATAAATAAGAATAACGCAATGAGTAAAATCAAGGCAGTCAAGCCCAGTCCATCACGTTCTAGTTCACGCCAAAAATTTTTCAAAAATTTTTCGCCAAAACGACTTTTTTTCGTTGCCATAGCGCCTCCTTATTTCACACGAATACGCGGATCAACCCACGCAGAAATGATGTCAGATAGTAACCCGCCTAAGAGTGCTAAGAAGCCTTGTAACAGCATCAATGCGGTGATCACCGTATAGTCACGACCACTCAACGCTTGCACGAATAAGGCCCCAATCCCAGGATAACCAAAGACGGTTTCCGCAAACATCGCTCCAGCCAACACACCCGTAATGGCATAACCAATACCGGAAGCAATTGGCAAAAAGGCATTTCTTAAAATGTGCTTGCGGAAAACATCTTTAATTTGGACCCCTTTGGCACGTGCTGTCCGCACATAGTCCTGGGCTTGCTGATCTAACAAATTCGATCTGAGATATTGAAACACCCCGTTCGTACTAAAGAGGGCAATCGTAAAGCCGGGCAAAAAGGCATAACGTAAGTTACTGAAAAAATTCACCGCAAAATTCTTAGTGTCATCAATTCCTGTCCCTGAACTTGGGAAAATCGGAATAATATACACAAATAAAATCATCATGATGAAGTAGAACACAAAGGACGGCACCGCTGACGTCAATGTATTCCAAACAATTAACGCCTGATCAATCAATTTGTTTTCGTGACGAGCAGCGAGCAACGCTTGCGTAATCGCTAATAAATACGTGAGAATTGTCGCTAAGATACCCATCGATAGGGTTGGCCAAAGGTGTTGCTCAATCAAGCGCGTGACTGACCAGCCCTTATTAACCGTATAAGAGGTACCTAAATCACCATGCAAAACATGGTCGACCCAACGGATATATTGCTCATACCAAGGTAAATCAAGCCCGGCTGCGTGTCGCATCCGTTCAATTGTCGCTGGATCAGAATTTGGGTTCAGGTTCCCGTAAAACGGATCTCCCGGCATCAATTGTGCCAGCATAAAAATCAAAATCGACACCAAAATCATCTGCGGAATCATAATCAAGACACGGCGTAGTATTGTTTGTAGCATAATTATCGTGCCTCCTTTTTCACAGCAGCAAAGTGGGTATCTGTAATAGCCTGCAAATCAAAGGCGCGCAATAATTGCCCTTGTTCGCGGTAATAATCCAACTTGCTTTCCTCAAACTCCGCTTCAAGCGCCTTACGCCGTGCACGGTTGGCATCGCGTTGACTGACATCCAAACTTGGAATAGCTGAGAGTAAGCGTTTTGTATAAATATGCTGCGGCTGCTCGAAAATATCGGCCGTTGTGCCCATTTCGACAAAGCGCCCTTGGTGCATAATGGCAATATAGTCCGTCATATATTTCACCACACCTAAATCATGGGAAATAAACAAAAAGCTAATCCCAAATTCACGTTGAATTTTCTTCATAAAATTCAATACTTGCGCTTGCACAGACAAATCCAACGCCGATACTGGTTCATCAGCCACAATCAAACGTGGATTGGTTGCCAAGGCCCGCGCAACGCCAATTCGTTGCCGTTGACCACCAGAAAACTGGAACGGATATTGTGTCACTGTCCGTTCTGGTAGGCCAACAATGGCCAATAATTCTAAAACACGCGCATCAATCGCTTCTTGCGTAAAGAGCCGTTCGCCGTTTGCGCCAGCACCAATCGTCTGCGGCACACCAAAGTTTTTTAGCGGCTCCGCAATAATTTCACCGATTGTTTTACGCGGATTCAGACTAGATTGACTGTCTTGAAACACCATTTGCACATCTTTGTTGTAATGCAGGTGCTTTTTTTGCTTAATCGTTGTCACATCTTGGCCATCAAATAAAATTTTGCCGCTGGTTGGATTTTCTAGCCCAACAATCGCCTTACCAATCGTCGTCTTCCCCGAACCAGATTCACCAACTAAGCCATACGTTTTCCCTGCTTCAATGGTAAAAGAAACGTCATCTACCGCCTTAATGTTACCTGTTACCCGATTAAAAAAGCCTGAGCGAATCGGATAGTAAACTTTCAAATGCTCAATTTTAACCAGCTCACTCATACCTCACCTACCTTGTTAAAATCATCCGTAAATTCAAATGTTTGCCAAGCCGTCCCTCGAACAAAATGATTGGGCCCGACTTCATGCAACGTGTCAGCCACGGGCGCATTGACGACATCGTCATCAAGCCACGGCAAACGTTGTAGGAACAAGTCTTTACTATGATCCATATCCTTCAAAGCTGGTACAGTACCCGGAATCGCATACAACGCCTGCCCAGGGGCAACATCTGACGGATCCGCCCGTAACAACGAGCTCGTATAAGGGTGCGTTGGGTGCGTAAATAGGTCATTAACCGGCGCTTCTTCAACAATTTGCCCGGCATACATCACGGCCACTTTATCGGCCATCGCCGCCACGACACCTAAGTCATGGGTAATGAGTAAGATACCAGCATTCTTTTTAAGTTGAATTTCTTTAATTAAGTCTAGGATTTGTGCTTGAATAGTCGCATCTAACGCAGTTGTTGGTTCATCAGCAATAATCAAATCTGGTTCATTGGCTAACGCAATCGCAATCATCACACGTTGCCGCATCCCACCAGACAGTTCATGCGGATATTGTTGTGCCACCCGTTTGGTATCCGTAATTCCAACATCCGTTAATAACTTTTGCACGCGTGTTGTCACGGCCTTAGCGTGTTTATCATGAACGGTAATGGCTTCAGCAATTTGGTCGCCAATTTTCATCAGTGGATTTAAGCTAGATAACGGATCTTGGAAGATCATCCCCACTGATACCCCACGGTACGTATCAAACTGCCGTTCAGATAACCCAATCAATTCATCACCGAGTAAGCGAATCGACCCCGTGACCTGTGTTTGATCTGGGTTATGCAACCCCATGACACTCATCGCAAAGGTTGACTTCCCTGAACCAGACTCGCCGACGAGCGCCAAAACTTCACCACGTGCAATCGATAAATTAACGCGGTGTAGGGCTGTTTGATAATCACCAGCAATTTTAAATTGGACAGATACATCTTTTGCATCTAACAACAAATTCCCCATAAAGACAGTTTCTCCTCAAACATCAATTAAATTATAATCATCTCATTTTAATGATAGATTGTCGCGTTGATAATAATCATACATCTTTTTATTATAAAATGCTAATGTTTTGTGAGGTTTAAATGATATAAATTATTATAACTCGGTTAAAAATGCTATGGCATATCAGGTTGTCGTCTTCGATAAAAACCTGACATTTTTAGATAAATAAGAACTTTATAACTAAAGATACTGTTTGGTCGCCCCCCTCAGATAGCTTGACAGGCTATCATTTTCTTGATATAGTTTACTGGTTAATTAACTAGTAAACTATCGAGGTGACGGATGTCTGAATCCAATACAATTATTCATGAACTCAATACTTTTGTGCAAACCTACGCCGCGCGTTCTGAATTTATCAAAACGACGACTGCCCAGAAAATCAACGCCACACAAGCCCATCTGCTGATGCTATTGCAAGAAGAAAATGCAACCAATGCCAATCTGGCTCATAAGATGAACTTATCTAAGCCAGCCATCACAAAGGCCGTTAAAAATTTGATTGCCCACGGCTACGTCATTTCATCGCAAGATGCCAGCGATAAGCGCAGTGTGAATTACGCTTTAACCCCTGCTGGTATCAAGTTGGCGCGACAACATGAACAGTCGCATCAAGCCTTACACGAAGACATTGATGCCACGATTGCGACTTTTACACCCGAACAACAAGCCACAATTATTCACTTTCTCAAACAAATTAATCAACTAGAGGATATCCGATCATGAAAAAACTCATTGCCGTGTTGGCAATTATCGTCATTGCCATTGTTGGTTTCGCTGCCTTTAAAGGTAGCGAAACCCCTCAAAAGGCCACGAATAAAATTAGCATTATCACATCAACTGATTTTTACGCCGAGCTTGCGCAAACCGTTGTCGGTGATCACGGCACAGCAACGGCCATTATCAAGCACGATAATATTTCCCCCGAAGACTATGAGCCTACAACAGCCGTTGCCAAAAAAGTCAACGGGACTGACATTGTGATTGCTAACGGTCTAGGGTATGATGCTTGGCTCACAAAATTAGCCAAGTCATCCCAAAAGTCGCAACTCGTAGAAGTTGGTGAAGATGTTTTACATGACAAAATGGGTCAAAATCCCCATTTATGGAATGATCCCAACACGATGATTCAATCAGCTCACTATTTAGCCGATCTTTTATCTAAAAAAGATCCTGCCCACAAGTCAGACTATCAGGCAAACGCCAAGAAATATATCGCCAGCTTACAACCCATCACTGATTTAGTGGCACAACTGAAAGCCAAGTCCAATCAGCAAGACGTCGCCCAGACTGAACCAGTCTTTGAATACATGTTAGATGCGCTCGGTTATCACGTCATGGATAATGATTTTTCTGAAGCGATTGAAGAAGGTAACGATCCCTCACCAGCAACCTTATCTGCTTTGAAAACAGCGATTACATCACATAAAATCGCCTTCATTGTCAATAACAAACAAACGACCAGCTCAACCGTGACAAACATCATCAATCTCGCCAAAGCTAACCATATTCCAGTTATCAATGTCACAGAAACCATTCCAAATGGTGAGCACTATGTCAGTTGGAAATTAGCGGAACTCAAACAAATTCAAGCCATCATGAAATAACATCACAACCGTGATACGAACAACTGTTCAAAAAGTGTTATACTACCATTGAGTGCAAAAGCTTTGCTAACTTTTGCAAAATAGTCCCGTCATTTGGTACGAATTTGACGTGGTTTGGTAGCAGCTATGCATGGAGGTAATGTTTATGGCACTGACAGAGACTTATACATTGGCCAATGGGGTTCAAATCCCAGTTATTGGTTTTGGTACCTGGCAATCAGCGGACGGCGATGTCGCATACGACGCAGTTAAATGGGCACTGGAAGCTGGTTATCGACATATTGATACCGCCGCAATTTACGGCAACGAAGCTTCCGTTGGCCGTGCAATTAAGGATTCTGGGATTGCACGTGATGAATTGTTTGTTACGACAAAACTTTGGAACGATGCCCACAGTTACGCAGCAGCCAAAGCCGCTTTGGCCACATCATTAGAAACCCTTGGTTTGGATTATGTTGATTTGTATCTGATTCACTGGCCTAATCCAGCCGCGGTGCAAGAACAAGGGCCGCAAGCTTGGGAACAAGCCAACGCGGATACTTGGCGCGCCATGGAAGAAGCCTACGCCGACGGACAAGTTCGCGCAATTGGCGTATCCAACTTTCAAATTCATCATTTGGAAGCACTAGCGAAAACGCAAAAGATCGCGCCAATGGTGAACCAAAGCTTCTTGAACCCTTCTGATGAACAAGCTGAATTGGTCGCTTATGATAAAGCGCATAATATCTTAGACGAAGCTTACTCACCATTAGGTACTGGTAAGCTGGTACATTTGCCAAAAGTTGCTGATTTGGCTGCTAAGTACGGCAAGTCTGTCCCACAAATCTTGATTCGTTGGTCATTGGAAAAAGGCTTCTTGCCCTTACCAAAATCAACACACCAAGCCTATATTCAAGCCAACTTAGACGTGTTTAACTTTAGTCTCACCCCAGAAGACATGGCCACACTAGATGCCTTACAGGGTGTTGGTGGCGCGCACACAGAGCCTGATACAGCAGATTTCTAACCGATTAACATACAGTTGTTTCACGTGAAACAACGCAAAAGGCGGACGACCAATTGGTCGTCCGCCTTTTTATAAGCTGTGCTTAAACTGAGCGCTTTTTGAAAATCCAATACGCCACACCATACATCAGCACAATATCAATCAAATAAACCCAAAGTACGGTTGTTTGTGGCAAATGGACGAGGGCTTTGAATGCTGTCTTTGGCAATTCAAGCATTGCAATACCGAGATAAATATTAAACGGATTCCACTTCATGATTGGCGCCATTTCAATCAACAACGCCGATAAACTCGTCAAAATCGGTGTCCCAACAATCATCACCACACCCAAGCCAATGGCTGCGCCAGAGCTCTTGACGAGGTTTGTAATGAGCAACACTAAGGCCGCAATAAATATGATTTGTAGCATCGTGATGACAAATGTCTGCCCCATCACTTGCCAACCGGTTCCCATGTCGTTTAACTTGGCCTGCAAGTTCACTTTAAGAACGAAAATGACTTTCGCTAGCATCGTCCCTAAAAACGCCGTGACAAACAACGCTAAATAAACACTGAGATTTAACAATAGTTTGCTGGCAAAGATCTGCCCGCGGCTAAAACGCCGTGAGAGTAAGGGGCGAATCGTCCCAAAGCCAAACTCTTGTGACACGCTTAAAGCGGTAATAATAATCCCAGCAAAGACAATATACACTGTTGCCTGCCCAAAATTTGCCACGACCTCACCTGTACGTTGTGTTTTAAAAATACCCATGACTGCCAATGGGAAAAGAAAACTCAAGACTAACCAAATGTACAGACGGTTCTGTTTAAATGCCTTATAATACTCCTGTTTCATCAATGTTAACATTTCTTATTCCCCCTTCTCGTCATGCGCCAATTTGTCCAACAAGGTGCGTTCCAAATTACCCGTAACGGTTTGAATCGCCGTAATACTAATGCCGGATTGATTGATAGCCGTAATGACTTGCTGCAATGTCTCCGCCCCCGCTATTTCAATTTGCCCATCAACAGCTGTTGCCGTCCAACCTTTTGCCGTAATTAACGCAACCACAGCTTGGTTATCTGAGGTATCAAACAACCAACGTGTCTGGTCTTGGTCGAAAAATGCCGTGATTGTGGTCGTTTCAATGATTTTACCGTTGTTGATGATGACCACATCATCCACCAGTTTTTGTAGTTCATCTAACAAATGACTGGAAATTAAGAAGGCAACCCCCTCATCTGCTAATGCGCGAATCAAAAGCCGCAAATCATGAACTGATTGCGGATCCAAACCGTTCATGGGTTCATCTAAAATAACCAACTTTGGATTACGAATGAGCGCAATCGCGATGCCCAAGCGCTGCTTCATTCCCAAAGAAAACTGTTTAGCTTTTCGCTTACCAAAATCAGGCCCGTCAATTTGTGTTTTCCGCATCAATGTCTGGAAATCTGCCGGTGTTTTGGTATCCATAGCATAGAGCTTTAAGTGCTCTAATGCAGTCAAATTAGGATAAATAGCAGGATATTCAATTAAGTTCCCCATTTTATCCAAGGCTTGATGATGACTAAACGTAATGCGTTGCCCATCAAACATAACACTGCCTGAATCATACCGCATCAAGCCAGTAATCGCGCGCATCGTCGTTGATTTACCGGCACCGTTTGGACCAATTAAACCGACAATCTGGCCAGCTTCTACCTGAAAGCTGACGTCCGTCATCGCCATTTTCTTACCATAACGCTTATTAATATTTTTAACTTCTAATAATGCCATTTTTCCCCCTTAATACTGCAATTAATTAGCGATCCCAAGTCATTTTAAATCTTGGCTTAAAGACAAACGCAAACGTGATGCCTGCCAAAATGACCGGTATAATCATGGTGCTGATGACCACCTTCACATCGATAGCCCCAACATGGCTCATCAAGGTCGTCAATTCCGTTGCCGCAAACACAAAAATAACAATTGGCCAACGCAAATAACGAATCCGAACAGCTTCTTCGGTTGTTTCACCACTAATTTTTTTCGCCAACAGATACCCAATACCAAACAATACCAAGCTAGCCAGTAACCTGATGGTCAAATCCAACAACATATTCTTCTGCCAATAAGTTTCAATGGTACTGAGTGGTTGCCCCATCACAGCCACCGTAAATAACAGCCCCACAACCTTCATCCAATTAGGCCCAATCACGGTATAGATAATGGCGGCAATACTAGCAAAAAAGAAATAACCCAGGGCAAAATTCAAACTTGTCGTCATCAAGCCTGTCATATTAACCGGTTGTATCACGAACAACATCCCAATCGTCACCAAAAAGCCGACGACAATTGGCAAAACAACTAATAAGAGTACCCGCGAGAGAAACAATTCACCACGGGAAACGCGTTGCGTATAGAGCCACACATCCAACCGGCGTGACTGGTCTAACAATAACGAGAGAAAAGCCACAATCAACCAACCACCAGTGAGCAAGATGCCGCTTTCAGCAATAGCTGACAATTGATGTTGCCAAAGGAATGAGCCGACTTGTAGTCCCATCAGCCCCAATCCCAAAATGAACGCTAACAGCATTTGATCCTTTTTAATGTGCGCATACAGTTGTAATGCTTGCTTCATTCTGCCACCTCCAATTCTTGCTGCCAAGCATAGGCTTCTTCTGCAAAGCTCGCTCGAAAAACATCTTCACTCCCAACGGGTAGTTCTTCCACAAATTTGAAATCTTGTCCTGCTAATCGAATCCCAATGTCTTCCGTGAAATCATTGAAAACAATCGTCACAATATGGCCCGTTTGCGCAATAATTGTCCCGCTTTCCCGTAAGAAACTTGGCAGTTCATCACCAGCAAAGGCTAATTGATATTTTCTAATATTTTTATTTTCTTCAATGGCAAACGTCCGATCAATCGTATGATCTTTGAGGAGCAAAACACGATCCACTAGGGTATCTAAATCGACTAAATTATGGGAGGCAATCAACACCGTTGTTTGGTGCGCCGTGACTTGATCGACAATAAGTTGTTTCACTTGATCGCGAATTAACACATCGAGTCCGTCTAATGGTTCATCCAATAAGACATAACGTGCCCGACTCGCAAAGCTTGCGATAATCACAAATAACGCGCGCATACCTTTTGAATAAGTCCGGATACGCTTGTTATTATTTAGCCCAAAGCGTTTAATTTCGGCATCATACCAAGTCTCATCAAAGTGACGATACGCCACTTTTAGAATCGCTTTCACTTTTTTGGGAGAATAGTAACTCAACCAATTTTCCGGCATATCCACGTAAAATAATTGATCATGTAAATCAATGGTTTTCACATAATCCAAGCCGTCTAAGCCAATCCGCCCAAAATCCGGCAATAATTCACCTGAAATCGTATCAAACAACGTGGTTTTCCCAGAACCATTTCGCCCAACTAATCCCACAATTTCGCCCTGATGTAACTCAAAGCTTACATTTTTTAAAACATCCTGTTTTTGAATTTTCTTCGAGATGTTTTCAACCACTAACGTCATGCTTCCTCCTCGTGTTCTTCCCCTTGTACGCCATAGCCCAAATCAATCCAGTGCTGCAGCTGCGACCGCGGAATCGCCGCCCGCTTCGCCTCAATGATAACTTCATCCAGTCGCTGTTGAATACTTGCCAGCAAGCGCTCATCCGTGGCCGTTGCTTCATGTCCCAAAACAAATGCCCCCTTACCAGCAACCGTTTCAATCACTTGTTGCTGTTCTAGGGCCTTATACGCTTTTGCCACTGTATTAGGATTGAGCCCTTCAATGAGGGCCATTTCTCTCACAGATGGTAACTTGTCACCTTGGCGCAACGCCCCAGATGCGACTTGTGATTTAATCCGCCACATGAGCTGTTCGTACAATGGCTGATGCCTCTGAATTTGTCCCATTCACGCCACCTCTTTTTATTTAATTTGCGATAACCGCACTTTTCGTCATGCCAAACCCAACCAACTGTACTACGTGTACTATTGTACATAGTACAGTTGAACGTGTCAACACGTGACAAGCTTACTGCTGGCCACTTTTGCCTCATAAACAACGCAAAAAAAGCACCGCAACATGATTGTTGCAGTGCTTTTTTGACAAACGAAACCCCGTATCTACTTACAATACGGGGGATTATATATCTTTAAGAGTGAGAAGAGAAGAGATTTTTTAGGAGAGAGAATAAATTGAAAATCCACCAGTATTTACAGGGTTTCGTTCTTAATTAATAAGTTTCTTGTTGCTTATCAATAACTTTATTATAAAGACCTAAGATTAAATTTAGTTTAAAATAACGACTATTGTCGTTAAAATTCTTGTTCAATCAACGTCACCGATTCACCAGCACGTTGTAACGTTTGAACATGCATGGTCCCCCACTGGCAAAGATTATCTAACAAAAAACCTAATGTTTGACCATACTCACTTAATGAATATTCAACTTTTGGTGGTACCTGATTGTAAGATCGCCGTGCCACAATATTGGCAGCCTCCAACTCCCGTAACTGCTGTGTTAACATTTTTTGGCTGATCTCAGGTATTTTTTGTCGCAATTCACTGGGCCGCAAAGCCCCATGTCGTAAATTACAAAGAATGATTGGTTTCCATTTACCACCGATCACATCCATTGTGGCCTCAACACCAATATTATAAACTTTTTGTGCCATGTGCACCCCTTAAAAACCTTATCTATTCAAATAATGACTTAAAAGTACGTATATAACAAAAAAGTACGTACTATACATTCTGTTCCCTTCATTATTTGATATCTAAATCAAAAGACAAGAGGCAATTTATCATGCAAACATTATCAGACACGATTACACTCAACAATGGGTATCCCATACCACGTTTGGGTTTAGGGGTTTTCCAAATACCAAAGCAAACAACTGCTGAAGTCGTAAAAAATGCAATTGTGACCGGTTACCGCGCCATTGATACTGCTGCCATTTATGATAACGAAGTCGAAACTGGTTTAGGTATTCAGCAGGGGTTACAAGCCACTTCTTTAACCCGTCAGGACTTATTTGTCACATCAAAATTATGGAACGATCATCTCTCCTATGATGAAACAATCGCAGCGGCTAATGATAGTCTAAAACGGCTATCATTAGATTATCTTGATTTATATCTCATTCATTGGCCCGGCGATAATGCGTTTAAAGATGCTTGGTTGGCACTTGAAGATTTATATGCAGCCGGCAAAATTAAAGCCATTGGTGTCAGTAATTTCCAAATTCATCATTTAACGTATTTATTATCTTTTGCCAAAGTACTCTCAGTCATTAATCAAATTGAACTCCATCCAAAATTATCACAAGTCCCACTACGTGAATTTTGTGCAGCCAATAATATCAAAATTCAAGCTTGGGCGCCGCTCATGCAGGGACAACTGCTAACCAATCCAGTCGTTTTAACTATTGCAGCAAAATATCACAAATCAGCAGCTCAAGTTATTTTGCGTTGGGCTATCCAACAAGATATTTTATTAAACGTTAAATCCGTCCAACTCACGCGGATGACAGTAAATCGTGATATTTTTGATTTTGAATTATCGTCTACAGATATGACGCAACTTAACGCACTGAACGAAAATAAACGTGTTGGGCCTGACCCTGATACATTTAACTTTCAATAATGCGTTCAAAAATGAGGAGATAGTTACCATGACAACATCAGTACAAGGATTTTCAGTCGTCAATCACGTCGGTATTACCGTCAGCAATCTAGAAAACGCGATTGTTTTTTATGAAGCACTCACTGGTAAAAAAATCACTAACCAAGATAAAATTGGCGGCAAGCGTATGCCGCAAACGCAAGGCTTGACGAATACGACCATCAAATACGCCAATCTTCATCTCGATAATCTAAACATTGATCTGTTAGAATATGTCGAACCAAAGTCTAACTAGGTACATTATTCAAATGATCAAATCAGTGCCATGCATTTGTGTTTTGAAGTCGCTGATATTCATGCGGCAGTCAATCGCCTAAAGGCGATTGGTGTTATGCCAGACGGCGATCCTATCATTTTTGAAGCACAAGATGGCTTAAAAAGCGGCTTTGGGACGGGTGTCGCATACTTCACCGATCCTGATGGCACAAACCTTGAATTAATCGCCCCAACAGGGCCTTTCTCACGCGACTAAAACACCTGTACAGGGTTCCTTTTTACAGGATTTCCAATATTTTAGATTGAATTAAAACCCCGAAAACTAGCCAGTTTTCGGGGTTTTTATTGTGTTATTTGACTTCACTTAACTTTGTTGGTACGGTAATTTTACCATCTAAAATTTCTTGTTTAGCTGCTTGTGTTGCGGCCCAAGCATTTTCTGGCATTGAATCACGGGCAATATCAACACCCTTTTGCTTCAAGCCATACGTTACAGTTTGGCCACCAGGGAACTTCCCCTTTTTACCGTCTTCGGCGACCAATTCGATGGCGTTGTCAACCCGCTTAATGGCAGATGCCAACGTGAAGTTAGCCTTTTTGCCATCCTTGGTTGTGTAGTTACCATCTTGCTTTTGATCCATGTCAACACCGATGACCCAGACTTTATTGTCTGCCGTGGTGTTTTCATTGATAGCCTTCGCTTCAGCAAAGACACCGTTACCAGTTGCCCCAGCAGCTTGGAAAATCACATCAACGCCACTGGCATACATTGCTGCGGCAATTGTCTTACCCTTAGCTGCATCAGTAAAAGTATTCGCATATTGTGATACAAATGTTGCCTTTGGGTTTGTTGCTAACACACCAGCCTTAAAGCCAGCTTCGAATTGTTCAACAACTTCGCCCTTCACACCACCAACGAAACCAATCTTACCTGTCTTTGACACAGTTGCTGCGGCGACACCTGCAAGATAAGATGATTGTTCTGAATGGAACATAATTGAAACGGCATTCTTAGTTGGGACTTTGGCTTCAACCATCGCAAAGTTAGTCTTCGGATTAGCCTTAGCGACTTGATTCATCGCAGGACCACCCATGAATGAAATACCGACAACCAACTTATAGTTCGCTTTCACGGCTTGTTGCAAGTTTGACTTGATTTCCGAATTGTCATTTGAGACAAAATAAGTATAACCATTCGCCCCTTGCTTTAAGCCGTTCTTTTCACCATAACGCTTGATACCAGTCCAGGCTGATTGATTAAACGACTTATCATCGACACCGCCAGTACTTGTCACTAAGGCAACCGAATAAACATCCTTCTTCTTTGCCCCTGAATTCATGGCAACAGATGTGCCAATACCAATAACTGCAACAGCGGCGACCAGGCCACCAATCAATGTTGAACGCTTCATTTAATTTTCCTCCGACTATATATCTCTCTGTATATATAGAAATTATTTGTGTTTTGCCAAGCTTGGCTTAAATACACCGTCAACTATCATACCAGTAATTTTTTCTCAACGCAATAAGTAATTTTAACTTCATGACCAATGATCGACTACGCTTCACAGATTTTTTATACGTTACGTCATATTTTGACAAAGCGATCTATTTGTTTGACCTTTCACAAACAAACGTATATACTTACTTATTGTAATAAACATCACGAACAATCGTGACACAATAAAGGAGAGAAGATTATGATTTTTTGGTTACGTCACTCAAAAGTGGCAATGTGGGGATTAACGATACTACGTATCTACCTCGGTTTCGGTTGGGCAAAAGACGGGTTTGAAAAGCCTACTGGCCCTAAGCCTTTCGATGCATCAGGCTTGATTATGAGTGCCATTAAGCACCCCGTCACCGATCCAAGTGGTGCAAAGGCATTCCCTTGGTATGACTGGTTCTTGTCAACATTCACTAATAACGGTCACAACACAGCATTCTTTTCATTTTTGGTTGCTTGGGGTGAACTATTAGTAGGTCTTGATCTTATTTTCGGGACATTGACAATCGCTGCTAGCTTCTTTGCACTTGTTATGAACTTCTCATATCTTGGTGCTGGTGTTGTTTCAGTCAACCCAACTTATATTTTCATCGGCAGCTTGCTCTTGGTTTCTGGTTACAATGCGGGTAAGATTGGCTTGGATCGCTGGGTAACACCATTCCTCCGTTCAAAGTTTCCTTTCCTCAATAATGATATTAAAGTCAATTAGCGCTTTAACCAATTTAAAAAAGACCCAATTGGGTCTTTTTTATTATCCCCAACAATGCGTTTATCTTGTCGTGCCGTGGACGCATTCTGTATAATGAGCGTAACAACTAAACGCTAGAGGTGTATGATGCAATTCAAAGATAAACCTTACCACTTCATCCCCGCAACGGTGCCCGAGTCAGCGCATACCGTTATTCGCGACGTGGCTTATGGCCCCGATTCGCGACAATATTTAGACATCTACTTACCTGCTGGGCAGCAAACTTTCCCAGTCATTCTTGATTTATATGGTGGTGGCTTACTCCGCGGGCAAAAATCCTCTTTTAAACTCAATCCCAGTCTACGCTTTTTAGCAGCTGGTTTTGCGGTGGTTAGCATGGATTATCGCCTCAACACCGCCACCCATAATCAGTTCCCCGCACAAATTGCCGACATTAGTGCTGCCATTCATTTTTTGGCCCAACATGCAACGGATTACCAATTAGATATGACACACCTCACGCTCATTGGTGAATCCAGCGGCGCCCAATTAGCCGTGCTTGCTGCTGCCAGTTTTTCAGCCGGTGTGCCACTAGGTCCCCTATCACCAGCAGATATTGCGACCTTACCGGAAATCAAGCGCGTCATTGGTCTATATGGCCCTTATCAAGTCGACCAAATGACGCAACAGTTCCAACAGCTCGGTATTACGCCTCAGTTCCCAGAGACCGGTACAGCTGATGCCTTTGAAGGCATTATGTTAGGTCACCACGCACCGGAAACTGTCCCAGATCGTGTTAAACAGGCCAATCCCGCTACCTATTTGACACCAAAAATGCCACCGCTTTTCTTAATTGCCGGCACTAAAGATCCCGTCGTCCCTTATTTACAGAGTGTCGATCTCGCGCAACGTTACCAAACCGCCACGTTGCGCCCAGCTAAAACATTATGGGTGCCAGACGGTGTCCATGGCCCAGCCGATTATGATACCGATGCCATCTATCAACAAAAATACGCCTTTATCACAGAAACACCAAAAAACGACGCCCCATACTAGGCGTCGTTTTTGGCTAATAATTGTAAAATTGTGCGTGAGACACCGTCATGGTTATTATCAGCCACAACCGGTAAAAAGTCTCCCACTAAAGTCGTTTTTGGCATGATGAAGGGATAACCCACATGCGTTAACATCTCAACATCATTACCACCGTCACCAAACGCAGCAACATGGGCCATCTCAATCCCTAAGTGATCCGCTAATACTTGCAACCCCACTGCCTTATTCACACCAGCAGGCACGATATCAATTGCCCCTGTACCGGTTTCGGTCACATGGACAGCATGCCCCAATGCTTGCTTAGCCGCAGTATAAAACTGTAATTCATCAAAGTCACGCCAATTCATAGTGACTTTAAAGATTGGCTCCGAAATATCGGCAACATTGTCAAAAATGACAATATGTTGAAAATATTTTAGGTGCTTATCCATTACAGTCGTCGCAAATTCACGTGGGATATAAGCCGTATCATCCGTTGAATAAACCACCCCTTGGTCAGGTTTTGGTTCAAAGTTGGTAATTAAGGCCGCAATTTGCGTTAACGTTGCGCTCGGAATCGCTCGTTCATATAACACCTGCCCATCACCGGTCACAACCCGCGCACCATTGTTGGATACAAAATTAATGCCGTCATTTAAAAAACCGGCCATGATGCGATTAATGCGTGTCTGATGGACACCGGTAGCAATCGCAAAGGCAATATGATGGGCTTTAAGTTGAGTGAGGACAGTCCGAAATAACGCATGATCAAACGTCTTATCATCCGCTAAGAATGTCCCGTCTAAATCTGTTGCAATCAGCTGAATATTTGCCATAAGTCGTGTATTCCGCTTCTATTTTTTCGCTCTCTAGCAGTCGTCTATGTCTATTTTTAGTTTACCACATTTATACCATGACAAATGTGACTGAGCACTTACGCATACGCTAGAATCCGTTGGGCAATCCAAGCAGCCTCACGTAAAATGACCGTGTTGACGCCAGGACGTGGAATCACCGTTCCAAACCACTTAAGACCTTCAAGCGTAATGCCATAAATATACAAATGTGGCACTTTATTACCATTTTGGTCAATGACTTCAAACGTTTGGCGATCAAATGTCGCAGCGCCTAGCTGATAAGTTGACCCGTCTGCGCGTGTTCGAGTTGGTTGCACGAGCAGGCCTTGTTGACGCAAGTTTTCAATAACTGGGTTTCTTGAGATAGCAATATCTGTTGCCCCTAAGCGTGCTTCAATTAAAGCATTCCCACGGAATTCTTGCTGGCGTACGTCGCGGGCAACAAATTGTTGCCCCTCAGTGTCAACATGAATTTGTGGTGCTGTTACTTCAAAAATACCTGCTTCTATCAAAGCCAGTAATTGTTCAATGCGTTCAAGCGGTGGGCCAACTGACACTGACACATCGAACGGTTTAAATTGACGCAAAAATTTTTCATACTCGTCTGCGTCAAAATACTCATGTTCAATCACATATCGAATCCGATCACGTATATCACGCATAATATCAAAGGTTCCGGCAAAAGGCGCGTGCTTATTACCTAGCTTGGCATCGGCAATATCTGCCCGTAAATACGTTTTAAACCACGTTGCATAGTCAACTGCAGCATCTAGATCACGAGCCGGATTACGAATTAAGTCAATATCAAATGCTGGGATGTCATCTAAACCAAATGCTTTAGCTGTCGCCATTAAATCATCACTGGTTAACAAGGCTTGTCGTAAGGCTTCAGCTTGATCATAAGGCAAGCGATTAGGCATAATCGCCAGTTGATTTAAAATGTATTTGTAAGTGAGCTCTTTTACCACTAATTTTTCAAAATCGTCATACTGTAAATGGCCGCCACCCGCTGCCCGCAAAGCGTCTAAAGCGGGTAACGTGAAAAACTTTGGCACGTATAATTCACTCGTATCCTTTTCGTTGACACCACGTGCGTGTAGTGGGAAACCACCACGCGAACCCGCAATAACATGTGGCTCATGACCCGAAGGGATATAGTCTAGTTCACCGGTAGCATTTCGGACAAATTGCCCCCCTTTACCCACAGTTAAGGCGGATAAATAATCAAAAAAGCTCAAGCCGAGACCGCGAACAATAATGGTATCGTTTTCATCAAATGCTGACAAATCCGCTTCCGCTGGGTGCATTGGCGCAACGTACTTAAGTTGATTTTCCGCAGCAAATGTTTTAAAGCCAGCCTCTTCTTCTGACAAATAATCATCCGAATGCCCTAACGCCATCACCACTTGATCTGATAAAATTTGCATGCCATCAGCTAACGTCAATTGGAATTTCTGACCAATCGGGGTCACCTGGGTGACGGCTTGTTGCGTAAATGTCAGCGTTTGGTTTTGACGCACACGTTGCGTTAACCATTCAAAGAACCAAGCTGCATAAACGCCCATCATGCCCCGCGAAGCAAAGTCACCTGGTTGCTTTAATCGGGCAACTTCTTGCTGGTAAAATGAGTCAAATTCGGGATGAGCTGCTAAAAACGTTGCCGCTTGTCCTGCAAGCCATTGTCGTAGGTTTGGCCCTGGTAACGGCTTACCACCATTTTCGATGGAGTCATCGTTAAATAAAGTAATTTGATCAATCACAGTATTCATTAAAAACTGCTGATTTTGTAATATGAATGGATCCCAGACACGGCCACCAATTGCATAGGGATCAAAAATTTGAATATCGAGCTTAGTATCATCTTCAGCGAGATTGATAAGCCGCTCTGCGACAGCCAGACCACGAGGTCCAGCACCAATAATTGCAACTTGCATGTATCTATATTCTCCAAAGCGTTAATAAAAACGTCTTATCCATTATTTTGTAAACTAGTTTCCATTATAGTCGGTTTTAACCTTGTTTTCAAAAACTTAACTTACATTTTGTCAATAGACGACTTTAACAACGTTTGTAGCTGCTTAAAATGCCGCTTTGAATAAGGTAATGCCACACAAGTATCTAATATCACGGTATGATTATGCCAATCTAAATAACAAATTTTATCACGATTAATCACATAAGCTGCATGGATTTGAATTAACTTATCACTCAAATCAGCCAACGTTTTCATGGTCGCGCGTAAGTCAATTTGACGTTGCTCACAATAAATCGTCGCCCGATGACTGGCCATCACATTACTGGCAATATAAATCATGTCATTCACATCAACAATTTCCCGCTGATGGCTACTTGGCAAAGTCACAATTTCGGGTGTTTGTTGCGTTTGTAGCGCCAAATGGTGATTGGCAACACGGATAGCTGAGCGAATGCGTTGCTTAAATTTCGCTTCACACAATGACTTATCGACAAAATCTAGCGCCCCGATTTGATATTGATAACTCATAGCTAATAATTCAGTATGCGTACTAACAATAATAATCGGCGATAAACTATCAAAGCTACGAATGGCCTGGGCGACATTGAGTCCAGCATGTACGACATGATGCAGCGCTAAATCAATCAAAATGACTTTTGGCTGTCGGTCTGCTTGTAACGCGGCTAATAACGGTGCTGGTTGATCAAATAACTGACACGTCCCAATAATTTGCTGTAACCGCTGTTGTTGTGGTGGTTGGTCTTCTAAGACATACTAATGGGTCAAATTGCGCCCCCAAACGTTAATTCCTGCCTGACACGGGTCTTTTCAGTTACCGTAATCAATTCAATATCTTGCCGTTGCATCAAAAATTGATGCACAAAATACAAGCCTAGTCCCGCATGGCCATGCTTTGATGAATAGCCAACCTGTTTAGACGCGGTCGTGTCTAATCGGTGTAAACAGCTATTGATGATCGCCACTTGTTCCGAACCAACAAACACAATCGTCACCAACTTTTCTGGTGTTTCAATGGCCGCTTCAATCGCATTGTCGAGTAAAATGCCAAAAACACGATAAAAATCAACATCCATTTTAAGGGCGACCGGTTGAAAAACTTGCTGAATATCAACTGCAAACTGCACACTTTGCCGTAATGCCTGTTGATATTTAACTAATAGCATACTGCGTAAATTAACGTCAGCAATTAAATGCAGTGCTAGTGTTTGCGTCTCCGGTAAGGCCTGCTGGCTCGTTTCAATCACGGATTCATAAGCGTATTGCACATCCGCCATATTGCCATTTTGGATACCGTAAGCCAAACTCGCTAAAATATTTTTATAGTCATGTCGAAATGTGCGATACGCCAAATATTGCTTTTCCAGCTGATTCGTATACTGCTGTGTTGCAGCTAACATGTGATCACGTTGCTGTAATTTACACGTTAATAGGTCATATTGATGCCGCAATGCGGGCAGCCCGATAATCAGCAGCACCCCCACCAGCGATAATATTTCCCACATCACTGATCCTTGGTACGCTGTATGATGCCACAAATAAGCTAAATAATCGTTTAAACCACGCATGCCAAACCCAATCATTAAAAAAACGCCGAGTTGCCGGGGATGACGTTGAAAAAAACTGGTGGTTAACCATTTGAAACGATATAGATACGGTACAATCGCGACCACAATCGTCACAACCCCAGCCATTAAATAACCGAGTAACTGAATGACTAAGGGGAGCGTCAGGAGTGACAATATGGCCAATGCGACATTGTACACCCAAGCAACCAGTAACGAACTCACAATGGCATCCAGTAACAACACACCAAGCGGTGTTGCTTGCTGTATTCGTCGCCCAACATAAACTAAACTCACAATGAGTAGCGTTGACGTTACACTTACCTGATAAGCTGTTGGCACCAGCCAACGGCTGATCGCTGTCACGATGACTAACCAGCCTAAAAGTTGCCCTATCGTCCGACGTGCTACCTGAGGTTGTCCCAATAATAGGCCAAACCAAACAACCGCCGCAATCGTCGACGCCAGTGGTTGCATCAGCAAATTAATATATGACAAAATTGTTAGCATGGCACTCCTCCGTGCGTCACCTTGATGCGTGTCATGATCAGTGGTGACTTGTCACGCTTAAATTCATCATTCGCCAATCGCTGGCCAATTATCATTTTTCTCACGTTGATGTCATCTTCATCATTTTATAATAACTATAATAAAACAAATAAGATGTTAACGCAAATCAGCCCTAATCACTACGCCAATTATCAAAAAAAATACGCGACCGCAATTGGTCGCGTATTTTTGATGTGTCTGCCTTAAAAGTGGACAAGATGATTAAAATAGCACCTTAATCAAAGCCACGGCTAAGACAACCTGTGCTACACCGGTCAGTAAGCCATAAGACAAGAACTTACCACCAGAATTTTTAATGGTTTCAAACTTAAGGTTCAAACCAATGCCAGCCAAGTTAACAACACCGAAGAAACTAGCCGTTTCATGGGCTGAATGCGTCACAACGTCCGGCAACTTCACAAAACTAGCCAAGAGCAAGAATGCCAAGAACGCGATGACAAACCAAGGGACAGAAACGCCTTTAGCCGCCGCTTCGATGCTCTTATCACTGCGTTGTGCCATTTTGGCAAAGATCACGACCACAACGGTTAACAGAATGACACGTAGCATCTTAAACAACGTAGCGTACGTGACAACTGATTGGTTAATCAATGTGGCCGTTCCGACTACTTGACCCACTGACTGCAAAGTACCACCGACTAAGGCACCCAACAAAAGATTGTTATTACCAACCAAGTCAGGGCCAATCACTGGTAGCAAAAGCAAGAGGACAACACCAGTCAAACTAACTGTGGCCACGGCCGTGCGGCGTTGGTCATCATTGGCCCCAATGGCTGGCGCCACAGAAGCAATCGCACTTGAACCACAGACGGCGTTTCCAGCGCCCATCAACATCGCTGACTTATCGGAAACTTTAAACAAGCGACCACCCATCCAAAGGACAACAACAATTGTTAAGGCCATTTGAATTAAGATGAACGCAATCCCGTTTAAACCAAGATTTTCAATGGTTCTCAATGTAACCGTTAATCCCATCAACGCAATCCCGATTTCAATCGGATACTTTTCCGCCCACTTCATACCTGGGGCAAATTTTTCGTGACGCAAGATGGTATTACCGAGCACAATACCAATCAGCATTGCAATCGCCTCGCTCCCTAGAAAAGGTAGCCAGACAGATAAATATTTTGCAATAACTGACACAATGAATGTGGCCACGATCCCTAAAATCATGTTCCTTTTAATTGCCATATATTATCTCCCTCACAATCAAAATTGAATTCTATGTTGCTCCCCAAACGACGTTTCACGTGAAACATAGTGTTATGCTGACGCAAACGCCACCCACAATTTGACAATAGCTTGTACACCCTCATCGCCATGGGTTTTATTGAGTTTGGCAAACAATTGCTCTGCCAGTGCTGTGCCTGGTAGGTCAATAGCCATCTCAGCGGCTGCATCTAATGCAATACGCAAATCTTTTAATAGATGTTTCACATAAAAACCAGCCGCAAAATCATCTGCCATAATCCGTGTCATATAATTGGTGACCGACCATGAGCCTGCTGCACCGTTCCGCCAGATATTGTAAGCAGCGTCAAGATTTAAGCCTGCCGCCTCAGCATAGGCCATAGACTCTGCCATCCCAATAACTGTTGCAGCAACCCCAATATTGTTGCTCATTTTCATATGCTGACCCTTACCGGCATCACCAGCAAGCACAATGTTTAGCCCCAATATCACCACCTGAAACCGGCGCATCAAGCACGCCAATGCCAAGTTCTTGCCCCATTGTGGCAAGCTTTTCAGCTAATTTAGGTGTAGAGGTCGTCATATCAACCAAAATATCGCCAGACTTGGCGCCAGAAAATAGCCCGTCTTGACCAGTCCACACCGCTTCCACGTCTTTTGGATAGCCAACCATGGTAAATGTTATGTCAGCAGCCTGAGCAACTGCAGCTGGCGAATCTGCCCAACGTGCGCCATTGGCAATCACATCGTCCGCCTTCTCACGTGTTCGGTTATACACGATCACGTCGTGCTTGGCGGCTAATAAACTATTAATCATGCCAGTGCCCATGACGCCCGTTCCAACAAAGCCAATCTTCATATTGCTTCTCCCTCAACAATTGCCATACGATTGCCAACATAGTTATTACATAACCCTTATTATCAGTCAGACCCTAAAAAAAAACAACCGTCATTTGGTTGTTTTTTCAGAAAATTTAACTGATTTTTTTCTAATATTTTTCTTTGTAACACCCACCAGATAAATTGCTCAATCTACCGTAGAATTTCATTATCCGTATACCCACCATTAGCAAGGGTTACTGCGTCGTTTAACGCCATTTCAACCATGTTTTTAATGGCTGTATTCGTATAAAAAGCAATATGCGGCGATAAATAAAAATTATCCAATTGCGTTAGTCGTTGAATATTTTCTGGTGAATCCGTCACTGCCTGCTTTTGATTCATAAACTCATTTTCATTGGGCGTCACATCAACCGCTGCACCGTATAATTGACCGGTATTCAAACTAGTTTCTAAAGCTGCCATATCGACAATCTCCCCACGTGCCATGTTTAATAGGATGGTACCTGGTTGGATTTTATCAAAAAAGGCTTGATCCGCTAAGTTCCGCGTTTCCTCATTTAAAGGCGTATGAAAGCTAATCACATTGGCACGTGCCAAAGCATCATCTAATGTTGTGTATTCAACAAAGGCTTCGTTCTGCGCACGATAAACTGGATCAACGCCTAACACTTTGGCTCCCAAAGCATGCAACATTTGCGCAAAAGCTGAGCCAATACGACCAACGCCAATAATAGCAACTGTTAACTGATAAATTTCCCGTGCTTGGCCACCAGCTGCCCATGTGTAATCACCGGTTGCCATGGCCCGTTCAAATTTCTTGTTATGCCGTACAATATTAAATAACTGAGTTAAGGTATATTCGGCAATTGCCCGTGGCGAGTAGGCCGCAACATTAGAAAGTCGAATTTTTTGACTAAAGGCAGCGGGCACATCAAAAACATCATAGCCAACTTGGCGCAAAGCAATTTGTTTAATCCCACTTTCAGCAAGTATCTGATACACCGGCGCTGGCATTGCCGTTGTCTGTTGCGTGCTGACCGCATCAAATCCCGCGGCTTGTCCCGCATTGTCAACCGTTAATGGTTCGGATAATGTAACCACCTCGTGCCCTGTTTTGGCCATCCAAGCGGTCACAAAAGGTTGTTCTTCGGCAACTGTATTGTACATGAGTATTTTCATATTTTGCCCACCTTTCTCTTATGATACTCATATTTATTGTAAACGAAAAGCACGCTAAAAGCGGGCTTTTTGATTATTTTACTTTGCCGAGGAAATACTTCTTCTTCCCACGACGGACCAATACAAATTGCCCATCGTAGTGTGTTGAAGGATCTACTTCAGCTGCGACATCGGTCACCTTTTCACCATTGATTGTAATAGCGCCGTTCGTCACGTCTTCTCGTGCTTGACGCTTTGATGGTTCCACACCACCATCAACCAAGAAGTCAACCACATTCTTGATTTCATTAGGTGTATCAAAGCTTGGTACGCCACCAAAGGCATCACCAATTTGCGCAGCCGAAAGCGTTGCCACATCCCCACTAAAGAGAGCCGCTGATAACTTTTCTGCGTCTTCAACAGCTGCTTGACCATGGACAAACTTCGTCACTTCTTGTGCCAAACGACGTTGTGCCAAACGATCACCTGGGCTTGTTTCAACGGCCTTCGCCAACGTTTCAATTTCATCCACGCTTAAGAAAGTGAAATACTTCAAGTACTTCACCACGTCAGCATCACTTTGATTCAACCAGAATTGGTAGAAAGTATAAGGTGAGGTCTTCTTTGGATCCAACCAGATAGCGTTTCCTTCAGATTTGCCAAACTTCTTACCCGTTGAATCCGTCATCAAAGGAATGGTGAGCCCAAAGGCCTTCGCATCATTGCCTTCAAGTGAATGGATCAAATCAATACCAGACGTGATGTTACCCCATTGATCAGAACCACCAATTTGCAACTTAACGTCTTCGCGACGCCACAATTCATGGAAATCAATCCCTTGTAACACTTGGTAAGTAAATTCAGTAAATGAAATTCCGGTTTCCAAACGTGACGCCACGACATCCTTTTTCAACATGACGTTAATTGAGAACAACTTCCCATAATCACGCAAAAAGTCGGTCAATGTCAATTTGCCTAGCCAATCATTGTTATTCACAATACGGGTGTCATCATCACCAAAGAGCTTTGTCACTTGCGCTGTGATGCCCTTTTCGTTTTCAGCTAATTGTTCAGGCGTCAAAAGTTGACGTTCTGTTGTGGGCCGTGGGTCGCCAATGGCCCCAGTTGCCCCACCAACAATAATCACTGCCTTACCACCAGCGTTTTGGAAACGCTTTAACACCATAAAGGGAATCAAGTGGCCAAGATGCAGAGAATCAGCAGTCGGGTCTGTCCCAACGTAAGCACCAATCTTGCCATCGGCCATTGCTTCTAATAACCCTTCTTCGTCTGTGACCTGATTTAACGCGCCACGCCATTTTAGATCTTCAATAAAATTCATCTGTCTCTCCTTTGTTGTCGTTAAAATAGCAAAAACCGTCCTATAACAACTATAGGACGGTTTTAACCGTGGTACCACCTAAATTGTAAGTCATCGGACCTACCACTTATTACGCCTTATCGCGGCAGACGTCATACTACTTAATGTTGTGTAACTCGAGCACAGCGGCGGGCTAGTTCACAGCACCCACTAACTTTCTTTGACGCGCCAATCTGTGTCTTTATCAACTGATGATGTTTTTATTATATCAGATAATCTGATCAATATGTGATTTTTATCAGAATTACGGCATGAATGCTTCGTCCATGACAGCAACACTCACATTATTTCTAGTCATCCCCGTTTTCTCTGGTAGAATGGCCTTATATCGCCTAAATTGCTTTTTGGAGGTTGCGATGTCAAACCGTTTAAAAGCCATTAGTATCGGTATTGTGGCCGCTTTTTTCTTTTCGATCACATTTATCGTTAACGAAGTCATGGCCAATGCCAAAGGTTACTGGGGCTATACTGCTGCCCTACGTTATCTTTGGATGCTCCCCTTAATGCTGATTGTGAATCGTTATTTAGGTTCCAATTTGGCACACGTCCTAGCCTTCATCAAACAAAACTTAATAGCGTGGCTCATCTGGTCACAAGTATGCTTTGTGTTGTTTTATGTACCCCTGAGTTGGGCAGTTGATTATCTCCCTGGTTGGCTGATTTCAGCAACTTGGCAACTCACGATTATCTTTGGGGTGTTAACCACCCCATTAGTTAAAGTCACACGACCAAATGGGCAAAAACAAGCACTAAAAATCCCACTGGCATCGCTGCCGTGGATGTTAGTCATTTTACTAGGTGTTTTGCTAACTGTCGCTGCTTTTCTCTACCACTTACAGCATATCACACCAATGCTGCTGGCAATTGGCGCCATCATGCTTGGGGCCGTCGCTTATCCGCTTGGTAATCGCAAAATTATGGCAGTGGTTGATCCGAGCATGACGGCAACCGAAAAAGTGCTGGCGATGTTGCTTTGTTCTTATCCTGTGTGGCTTTTAATTGCCGGACTTTCCTATCATCAGGTCGGTTTGCCGCATATGGGTCAAGTCATCAATACCTTTGTCGTCGCCTTATCTTCTGGCGTTATTGCAACCGTGCTCTTTTTTAAAGCTACCCAACTCGCGGCGCATAATATGCGAGAATTAGCTGCCGTTGAAGCGACCCAATCCATGGAAGTGGTGTTTTCCGTGCTCCTCAGCCTCATGTTTCTTGGCCATGCGCTCCCCACGCCAAGCCAACTATTAGGGTTGACGCTGATGGTAGGTGGCATTATTATGCTGGCGATTCGTGAATAAGCCCATCCGAAAACAAGCTGCCTGTTTTTTGGCAGTTTTTTTGTGCCCTTAGGTGCTTGCCGACGGTGGTGTGATGAACAAAGCAACCCCAGTCCACATACGACTAAATGCTGATAGCGACAGCTTAATTTTCCCCACTGCAGGATCTGGATCTGCCATGCATAAGTCCTGCCCAGCTCGCCCGTAAACCACGACATAATGATAGTCGCCAGTGGGTTGTCGGACATGGACAATAAATGGCAACAGTAAATCAGGTTGGGTTAATAACGTCTGATCTGCTTGCAGAGCCAACGTGTCAAAATGAAGCGTTTGCGCTGCTGACAATAACCCATAGGCTGTTGTGCCTAACGCATTAGTCTGCGTCAATTGGCGTAGCCGTGACAGCGCTGGAGATGTCCCATAGTGGGCAATCACCATGGCTAGGGCTGCCAGTCCGCAAGCCATTTCATCTTCTTGTGCGATATATTGGAAGTTTGGTTGTGTCATCTTATGTTTTAGCCAATACCATATCGGCACGCTGCTTATCATGTTATCCGTTTATAATAGGTTTTAGATTAGTCATGGTCATTATTTCAACATACGGTCACAAGTTGTGTTAAACAGCTCCGCCATTTGAATAATGAGATCAACATCGGGTAACCGCTTACCTTCTTCATAACGCGCAATGGTTGAGGTACAAACATTTAACTTGTCCGCCAAATCCCGACGGCTAAGTCGCGCCCCGGTTCTAAGTGCTGTTAAATTTTGAGGTAATTGATGGCCACCAGTAATTTGCTTTAACTGTGCAATGGTCATTTGCTGATAACGTGTCTGATTCAACATCATTTTCTCCTTATTTTCGTCTGCCTACCACGACATGTACTATTGGATTTCTGCCAATACTATCATTGTACGAAGATCGCATCAAAACGCTTGGAGAAAATTATGACAATTGGTCACCAGATTAAATTGCTAAGACAGTCAAAAGGGCTCACCCAACGCGATTTGGCAGATACGCTTTATATTTCCTATCAAGCTGTCTCCAATTGGGAGCGCCATCAAAGTCAGCCCACCGCTGATATGTTGCTTGCTATCCTTGAAAAATATCACTTACCACATGACTTTTTCATCACCCAATCAAGTCAACAACACTGCACGCAAGAAAAAGAACAAATCTTACGTGGTTTTTTGGAGAGTCTCATGTATTGTGCCAGTAAACCGCCAAGTTATGCCACAATTGCCCAGTTTGCGAATCTCTCAATCACGCAAATTTGCCAACACTTTCCCGATTATGATGCACTCGTTAATCAGTTTATGGTCACCGTTGACGACCAGATTAAACCCAACGTTGAACTGCATCTTATCGCACACGAAGATTTGATCACGATTTTTTCAACCCATATGGCGCCACGCTTATATGCCGAACGGCAGAAATTGCACCTGTTATACACCCGTCCCTACTTGAAAGACACTTGGTTACGCTTTATTAAAGGACGCTACAAACAACTTATCCGACAATGGCAACCAAAAGCCATCGAAGCCACCTACATGCTTGACGTGCTTATTACGTTCATTTCTGTGTGGTTGAGTGCCATACACCCCGAACCATTGGCAACTTTTCAACGGCGTATTCAGCATCTTACCCGCATCCCTATGCAATCTTGGCCACAGTAAAATCCCAGGCACCGCGTGTAGCGGTACCTGGGATTTTTTAATTTTAGACAATAAAAAACCTACACCACTCATCACTACCCTGACCTAAAGTCTGTCTTAAGTTAGATGTTTAGCATAGGTACCCCTAGTTTGAGAACTCTGTTTCAATATGTAACAGCCTCACCTAGTATTCTATCAAATTGTCGGCTTAAAAAATTCAATTTATAACGCTATTTTTTTGCGTAAAACATATGCGTGACTTTTTATAACAATTGTGTTATATAAAATCATTTATTCGCAATTAACTGAATAAATTTTTCATGAAAACGTGTATCAGCTGTCAATTCTGGATGAAAAGCGGTCACTAAAATATGTGCATATTGCGCCGTGATCACCTTTTCGTCATCAATTGTGGCCAAAACCGTTACCGATTCATCAACAGCTGTCAGATACGGCGCCCGAATGAAAACACCATGAAACAGTTCATCAAATCCAACCACCGAAATGGCTTGCTCAAAACTATCTTTTTGCCGGCCAAAGCCATTACGCACCACCGTTGCTGGTAACGCGCCAAATGCCTTTGCTTGGGTTAAAAGCACCATTCCAGCACAGGTGCCAAAAACTGGTAAGCCAGCCTGAATCAACTGTCTTAACGGCTCAAGTAGTTGTTCTTGTACGAGCAATTTGTAAATCACTGTACTCTCCCCACCGGGAATAATAAGCCCATCAATGCCCGATAAGTCGGCAGCTTTTTTGATTAATTTTGCATCAACTTGGCACTTAGTCAACATGTCAACATGTTCACTGACTGCCCCTTGTAAATCCAATACGCCAACAATCATTCCTATTCTCCCTTAGATGCCACGACTGGCCATTTTTTGGTCTTCTGAAAGCGTGGCTATTTCAATGCCCTTCATAGGCTTACCAATATTTTTTGACACTTCGGCAATCAAAGCGTAATCAGTGGGATGCGCCGTTGCGGCCACGATCGCTTTGGCAAATTTTTCTGGATTTTCGGAGTGGAAAATGCCTGAACCCACAAACACCCCATCAGCGCCAAGGTTCATCATCAAGGCAGCATCTGCTGGCGTAGACACACCGCCCGCAGCAAAATTAATGACAGGTAGCTTGCCATGTTCATGAACGTAGGTCACCAAATCATACGGTGCCCGCAAATCACGGGCAATCGTCATTAATTGATTCGGGTTGGCCGCTTGCACTTGCGCAATTTGTTCATTAACTTTTTCCATGTGGCGGACTGCTTCAATGATATTGCCCGTCCCTGGTTCGCCTTTGGTCCGTAACATTGAAGCCCCTTCACCAATCCGGCGTAAGGCTTCGCCCAGATCACGGCAGCCACACACAAATGGCACCTCAAAGGCCGTTTTATCAATGTGGTAGGTGTCATCTGCTGGGGTTAGCACTTCACTTTCATCAATGTAATCCACGCCGACCGCTTCTAACACACATGCTTCAACAAAATGCCCAATGCGTGCTTTTGCCATCACCGGAATTGTTACGGCGGCCATAATTTGTTCGACCATGGCTGGATCAGACATGCGTGCGACACCGCCAGCAGCGCGAATATCAGATGGGACACGTTCTAGGGCCATGACAGCTACAGCACCAGCTGCTTCAGCAATTTTTGCTTGTTCGACGTTGGCAACGTCCATAATCACGCCGCCTTTTTGCATTTGTGCCATCCCGCGCTTAACCAATGTGGTGCCTTTTTCCATGATTCATACTCCTCTAATGTTTGTGATTTGAATTTCATTCTATTTTAAGTTATGCTGAATTGACTGAGAACAACCAATTGGTTTAATTTTTGACCAACCAATTTAAAAGGAGCACCGATCTTGCGCTGGCAACTACCATCACACGACAAAAAGGCCGTCTACTTGCAGCTGATTAATGTCATTTTACAAGGGATTGAACAAGGCGCCTTACTACCAGGCGAACAACTGCCACCAGAACGCCAACTTGCACATGACTTAGGCGTCAACCGTTCAACCGTCCAACACGCCCTCAATGAATTAGTCAGCCAAGGGATTTTACTGCGGCAACAAGGGAGTGGCACTTGGGTTAACTCGGGCAAATGGGGTGTTTTATCGGCACATGTCAACTGGCGAAACTACTTTACAACGGATCGTTTAAGTGATCCGGAAAGCTTTATGGTGCAACTCAAACAATTACGACAACAGCCGGAAGTTTTAAATTTAGCCGACAGTCAGACCGAAAATGCGCCTTTACGTCAGCTAGCACTCCCAAGTATCGCCATGGCCACGCTACTGCAACAAAACACCGCCAACGCAATGAGTGGTAGTCCCGCATTAAAAGCACAAATCAGGCGACACTTGCACCCCTATCTCAACCAACCCCTGCCAGATGAGCAACTCCTGATTACCGCGGGTGCCCAGCAAGCCTTTTTCTTAATTGCCCAAGGATTGTTATCCTATGGTGATGCCATTGCCATTGAATCGCCGTCTTATTTGTACCAACTCGCCTTATTTCAAGTCGCCGGTATTCGGGTTTTTGGCGTGCCACGCACAAAAAATGGCGGGCTATCCCTCGACGATTTGCAACATTTATATTACCAACACCATTTAAAATTCATCTTCGTCAATCCAACCAATCAAAACCCAACGACTCAAACCATGCCATTAGCTGAACGGCACGCCCTGATTGCGCGGTGCCGGCAACTCAATTTACCCATTGTTGAAGACGATCCTTTTGGCTTCACACTCGCGCTTAGTCAGCAAAGTATCCCCACGCTTAAGCAATTGGATCCCAATAATGTTATCTATATCGGTTCCCTTTCTGAATTTAGTGGTGCTGACACCCGAATTGGTTGGTTGATTGCCCCACCAGCCATCGTTACGCGCTTATCAGAAATTCGCCAAGAAATGGAATCCGGCATCAGTATTTTTTCTCAGTATCTGGCAACCCAACTCTTGAGCCACCCCAACTTAGCCGACTTGGTCGCCCAGCAGCAACACCAATTAGCGCATGCGCGCCAACGGCTGTTACGCCTACTCGCACCCTTTGTGGCACAAGGTCAATTGGCTTATCAAATCCCGACTTTAGGCAATACACTGTGGCTTCATATTTTAACCAAATCGACAATGACCCGCGCTGATTATCAAGTATTTCTCGATCAGCAACTGCTGGTTCTACCAGATTTCTTATTTGGTCGTCACAGTAACCATGTCCGTTTAAGCTATTCGCAACTCCCCGCGGATGATACCCTATTAAAGCAACGTCTACAGGCCGTAATGGCACAATTAATCGATTGACGACTAGGTTTTTTAAACCAGTTAGTGTATGATGAACGTGTTTAGTACACGCCCTGCATCATTTAAAAGATAAAATTTGAGGAAAAATAATGGCGATTGGTAACCAAATTAAAGCGCTACGAAAATCACTTGGCTTGACCCAACAAACATTTGCTGACAAACTATTTATTTCCTATCAATCCGTTTCCAATTGGGAACGGGCTAAAAACCATCCTACCGCTGAAATGATGCTCACCATCATTGAAACGTTTCATTTACCGCTGAATTTTTTTATGCCCAGCGACCAAAATAGTCAAGATCTCGATGACGAACAACTCATTTTAGCCGCTTTCATTAAAAGTATGCGCGCGAGTGCTGATAAAATCCCGACAATGGCAGCCATTGCCCAATTGGCTGGCCTATCCATTGAACGCGTCATGGCTTATTTCCCAACGTTCGATGATTTAGCTTATGCCACTATTAATGCTGTCGATGATAATATTAAAACCAAAATCGAGTCGCGGTTAGCCGTTGAACCTGATATTTTAACGGTTTTTATCAATGATATGACGCCCTTACTTTATCAAGAACACAAAGTTCTCCATATCTTATATACGCGACCCTATATTCGTGGGGTGTGGGTACAATTCTTGAAAGCCAAATATAAGTCCCTTTTGATTAAATATCAACCACGGGCGGCGCAAGATGTCCTGGGTACGGAATACTACATCGAAACCTTAACTGGCTTTATCTCGGTTTGGATGAGCCAAAAAAAGCCTGAATCCTTAACTGATTATCAAAAACGGTTACGTGCTTTGACAAGCCAGCCACTCGCCATGTGGCATACCTTAAGTTAAAAAAGACAACCATTGCTTCGTTGTCTTTTTTACTCTGCTTGACAAATTACTTTGACAAACACAGTAATTTTTCCTATAATGAACTCAAGATTAAGTGGAGGACAATAAGATGTCAATTTCTAAAGACCTTATTCGTGGTCACATTGATACCATGATTCTCAATATTCTCCAACAGCAGGATTCTTATGGTTATCAAGTCGCCAAATCAGTTCGCTTACTCAGCCAGCAACAATATGAACTGAACGAAGCAACTTTATACACGGCTTTTCGGCGTTTAGAAAAAAGTGGTGATATTACCAGTTATTGGGGCGATGAAACCCAAGGGGCTCGCCGGAAATACTATAAGATTACTGCTACTGGCCAGCAACACCTCCAACAAGCGATTGTTGACTGGCAATTTGCAAAAGATGTGATTAGCCAGCTCATCACTGGCACGATTGCAGAAGGAGACAAATAATGACTTCAATTGAACTCGCGATACGTACTCGCCTAGACGTTATTTTTTCAAAATATACGCCTAATCCGCAACTTACTGAATTTAAAGAAGAACTCGTGGCTGATTTGCTGGATGCCTATCAAGATTTTGCCCAACAAGACAAATCACATGAAGAAGCACTCGATGACACCTTTGCGCAGTTAGGGGATATTGACGCTATTTTACAAGACATGAGTGATTCACATACCCAACAAACTGCGTCTGATGACGAGACAACCCAAGATGCGACAGCCCGCTTCTTTGATTTGTCAGATGATGGCTTGCGCCTTGGTAATCTACACATTAATGGTCAAGGTGTCCGTTTAGGTGACGATATTATCCTTGATGGTAAAAATAATAAAGTACAATTTGGTGATTGGCTGCATGTTGACCGCGCTGGTGCACGGGTTGGTCGTAAATTCTACGCCTTTGATACCACTGACGACGATACCACAACCTTTACCGAACAGGCATCAACAAACTCACCACATTGGACTGCGGCGCATCACAGTATTCAGCTGCCCGTTACCGATCAAGCACTTGTTTTGAATTATAAAAACGCTACCTTAAATTTTTATCGTAACGATAAGACGGATCTCGTAACCATTGATGAATTTTTCAGTCGCGATAATCAACGCTATTTTGCATCAGTATCCGAAACGCAGGATCAAGTGGTGGTTACCCAAGGTGATACACCACGACTTTTTCAAGTAAAAGTCCATGTGAATATCGGTTTACCACAAAACTTTTCCGATGGTCATCTGACGGTTACAAATCACGCCGGTCAAGTGATCGCAAAAAACCTCACCCTGAAAACCTTTAATTTGAATCTGACGGCAGGTAGCTTTCACATCAAGCACCTTCAAGTTCACGAAGCCAATTGGGATTTCAAAGCCAGTGATGTCAGCGGCCGAGATATCACAATTGCGCACGCTAAGATGACCAATCAAGCTGGTCGCATCCAACTTGACCATGTCACGTTACCACACAGTCAAATCAACGCAACGTCTGGCACAATTAAAGTTGATCATTTTATCGGTGGTGGGCAATTTAACACGACATCTGGTACTTTGCGCCTCAAAGTTCAGACACTCACGCACGACTTGCAATTACAAGTCCTCAGCAGCGATATTCGTCTAACGATGCCTGACACGCAAGATTACTATTTCGATCTCTCATCACAATCAGGCAGTGTGACCATGCCTAACCGACCTGATATGCATTTTAACCACAATACGCCGCAGGCAAAGCGTGGCTTTACTGGTCAAATGCCAGAATTTACCATTGCGGCCTCAGTAGATTTGGGTACTATCAAAGTCTACTAATGCTGCACATTATCACTGTCATCGTACAATTTTTCATTCAATAAAAGGAGACCTATCATGTCAAAAAAGAAGCATTTAACACGTTCTCGTTCAAACCGTATTCTCGGCGGCGTTCTAGGTGGGATTGCCGAATATTTCGGTTGGGATGTGACCCTTACCCGTATTATTTACGTGATCATCTCTCTGATGGCCTTTCCAGGCATTATTTTCTATCTTTTGGCTTGGATTATCATCCCCGATGGACCACGGCAAACCACTTATCATACTTATGAAACAGGGGCACGGCGTGACGTTACCCCAGATGATGACTAATTGGTGTGTGTAAACGGTCATTGTCTCGTATCATTTAGTATCCCGTTAGCAAGCGCATAAACACTGTTTATAGCGCACAAAAAGCCCGCTGATGATCATCAGCGGGCTTTTTGTATGTCTGGATAATGCTTGATTAATCTTCTAAATCATCCGTTAATTGTTCAACGATTTGCGTCGTTTGTTCAATCACTTCTTCTGTTTCACGTGAAACATCTTCCGTTGTTTCGTGTTCAACCTTTGCTAATGTTGCCACTTTGGCACCATCTTCTAAGCGAATCAAACGTACACCTAGGGTTGCACGACCAGTTTGGCTCACGGATGCCACGGCAAAGCGAATCATCACGCCTTGTGTCGTTGTCACCATAATATCCTCATCGCCGCGGACGATCGTCATTCCAGCTAACACACCGTTTTTATCCGTAATATTTGCTGTTTTGATCCCTTTACCGCCACGACCCTTAATTGGATACTCAGTGGCCGGTGTTTGCTTGCCGTAACCTTTTTCCGTGATGACCAACACGTTCTCGGTGTCGTCCACGACGTCTGCGCCAATGACTAAATCATTCTCGCGCAAACGAATGCCACGCACACCGGCAGCAGCACGGCCCATGATTCGGACATCTGCTTCAACAAAGCGCACAGAATAACCGTCCTTTGTGGCAATTAACACACTTTGTGTCCCATCCGTAATTTGAACAGACAAAACTTCATCATCGTCATGCAACGTTAAGGCTTTCAAACCGTTCGTCCGAATATTGGCAAATTCACTCACCGCTGTTCGCTTTACGACACCTAGCCGTGTTACAAAGAACAAATAATCATGACTGTCAGTTGCTTCCCCATGCACATTGATGAGGGTTTGAATCTTTTCATCGCCTTCAAAGTGCAATAAGTTCACAACCGGAATCCCTTTGGCTTGACGGCCATACTCTGGCACTTCATACCCCTTCATCCGGTAAACTTTACCCTTATTGGTGAAGAATAGTAGCGTATCATGCGTTGATGTGGCAACCATTTGATCAACAAAGTCTTCATCATTGACATTCATGCCTTGCACACCACGACCACCACGGTTTTGTGCCTTAAATTCAGCTTGTGGGACACGCTTAATGTAGCCATTACGCGTCAACGTGATAATCACGTCTTCTTCTTCAATCAGATCTTCATCTTCTAGGGTCGTCACATCCCCAACTTGAAGTTCTGTGCGACGTTCATCACCAAACTTCGTTTGAATGTCGAGCAATTCATCATAAATCAATTGATCAACACGTTCTTGATGCGCCAAAATATCCTTCAAATCAGTAATTAATTCGACTAATTTCTGATACTCATCTTCGATTTTGTCACGTTCCAAGCCCGTTAAACGGACCAAACGCATATCCAAAATCGCTTGCGCTTGCTTATCTGTCAGCGCATACCCATCAATCAAACGGGTCTTGGCTTCTTCAGAAGTCGCTGATGAGCGAATAATCGTAATAATCGCGTCGATATGATCTAAAGCAATACGTAACCCTTCTAAAATGTGGGCGCGTGCTTGGGCCTTTTGTAAGTCAAAGGCTGTTCGACGGCGAATGACTTCACGTTGGTGCGTCAGGTAAGCCTCCAAAATAGCCTTCAAACTCATCGTTTGTGGCTTACCACCATTAATCGCCAACATATTGAAGCTAAAGTTCGTTTGCAGCAACGTTTCCTTATACAAATTATTCAAAATAACACTGGCTGACGCATCACGACGCACGTCAATTGAAATCCGTAGCCCGTCACGATCTGATTCATCACGGATACCCGTAATACCCTCAATGCGCTTATCACGTGCCAATTCGGAAATTCGTTCAATTAAACGCGCTTTATTGACGGCATAAGGTAATTCCGTCACGATAATCTGTTCTTTACCAGTCTTTGTCTGCTCAATATCCACTTTGGCACGAACAGTCACTCGACCGCGACCAGTTTCATAGGCCCGACGAATACCAGACTTGCCCATCACAATCCCACCAGTAGGGAAATCAGGCCCTGGTAAAGCTTCCATCAAATCTGAGGTCGTGGCCGCAGCATTATTCATTAAGACATGAATAGCTGAAATTACTTCACCTAAATTATGCGTTGGAATATTGGTCGCCATCCCAACCGCAATACCTGTTGCCCCATTGACCAACAGGTTTGGGAAACGAGCTGGCAAGACTTCTGGTTCACGTTCTTCACCATCATAGTTGGGAACGAAGTTGACCGTGTCTTTATTTAAATCACGGACCATTTCCATTGCCACTTTTGACAGACGGGCTTCGGTATAACGCATCGCCGCAGCACCATCACCATCGACAGAACCAAAGTTACCGTGGCCGTCGACTAGCATGTGTCGGTATGAAAATGGTTGTGCCATGCGCACCATTGATTCATAAATCGCTGAATCACCGTGCGGATGATATTTACCCATGACATCCCCGACAATACGCGCTGATTTTTTATGCGGCTTATCGGGCGTGTTGCCTTGTTCAATCATTGAATACAAAATACGACGATGAACTGGCTTCATACCATCACGGACATCAGGCAAGGCACGCGCCACAATTACTGACATGGCGTATGACAGGAATGATGTTTTCATTTGTTCTGACAAATTCGCATTACGAATACGCGCGTCATTTTGTTCAGACATTGTTTACTCCTTGTAAAGTTCTTCTGCGATAGCATGATGCTGCAAAAAAGCAGCCATAGCGTTTTAAGCTATTATGACCGCCAAATACGCATGAATTAAATGTCTAAGTTTTCAACAAAGACAGCATTTTCTTCAATAAATTCACGACGTGGTGCGACATCGTCACCCATCAACATATCAAAGATACTATCGGCTGCTTCGGCATCGGCAGGATCAACCCGCAACAATCGCCGGTGCAAGGGATCCATGGTGGTATCAGCTAACTGATCAAAATCCATTTCCCCAAGTCCCTTATAACGTTGAACCTTTGGCTTAATATTTGCAGGTAATTGTGCCAAAAAGTCCTCTAACTCTTCATCTGAGTCAAGATATTCTCGGGTCTTTGAGTTTCCCAAAGCCACGCCATACAAAGGTGGCTGGGCGATATAAATATAGCCGGCATCAATCAATGGCCGCATATAACGGTAGAACAACGTTAATAGCAACGTTCGAATATGGGCGCCATCGACATCGGCATCCGTCATGATAATGACTTTGTGGTAATTCGCTTTTTCGACGTTAAACTCATCCCCAAAACCAGTACCCATTGCAGTGAAAATGGTACGAATTTCTTCGTTAGCCAACACCTTATCTAAGGTTGCTTTTTCAACGTTCAGGATTTTACCACGAATTGGCAAAATCGCTTGCGTCAAACGATTACGCCCTTGCTTGGCTGAACCACCGGCCGAGTCACCCTCGACAATAAATAATTCAGAAATCGCTGGGTCATTTGACGTATTATCGGCCAATTTACCTGGTAGATTACCAATTTCTAAGCCGGATTGCTTCCGCGTCATTTCACGCGCACGCTTAGCCGCAAGGCGAGCCTTTTGCGCCAAAATACCCTTTTCAACAATTTGCTTGGCCACCGATGGGTTTTCCATCATGAAGCGGCTAAAGGTTTCAGAAAACATACGATCAGTAGCCTGACGTGCATCAGAATTACCAAGTTTTGTCTTAGTTTGACCTTCAAATTGTGGATCGGGATGCTTGATTGAGACAATGGCCGTCATCCCTTCACGGACATCTTCACCTGTCAAACTTTCAGCGTTTTCCTTTAACTGCCCATTCTTACGCGCATAATCGTTAATCACACGCGTTAGCGCTGTTTTAAAGCCGGTTTCATGGGTCCCACCTTCATAGGTGTTAATGTTGTTGGTAAACGTCCGTAGACTATCCTTGACGTCAGTCGTGTACTGTAAGGCGACTTCAACAACAATGCCATTTTCTTCCCCTTCAACATAGACTGGTTCAGGGAAAACAACCGTTTTCTCGGCATTCAAATAGTCGACGTACTCTTTAATCCCACCTTCAAAGTAGAAACTTTCTGTGACTGGCTCTTCCGGGCGCTTATCCGTAATCGAGATGCGCAACCCCTTGTTCAAGAAAGCCAATTCGCGCACACGCGTTAACAACGTGTTGTAATTATAGACCGTTGTTTCACGGAAGATATCGGCATCTGGCTTAAAGTGCACAATCGTCCCACGTTCAATGGTCGGTACTTCATCTAGTTTCACCATGTTGTTATTCACACGGCCAACTTGAAAGTCCATGTAATAGACTTGCCCATCACGCACAACTCGAACGTCTAAGTTCGTCGATAAGGCATTCACAACCGACGCGCCAACACCGTGTAGCCCACCAGAAACCTTATAGCCACCACCGCCAAATTTCCCACCGGCGTGCAAAACGGTAAAGACCGTTTCTAGCGCTGGCTTACCAGTTTTAGTCTGAATGTCAACTGGAATCCCACGGCCATCATCCGTGACCGTAATGGAATTATCTTTTTCGATCGTGACGGTAATATGGGAGGCAAAGCCTGCCAAGGCTTCATCAATCCCGTTATCCACAATTTCCCAGACCAAATGATGCAAGCCTTGGGCCGTTGTTGTCCCAATGTACATCCCCGGACGCTTACGAACGGCTTCAAGGCCTTCTAAGACTTGAATTTGGTCTGCATTATAATCACCAGCATTCGCATCAACCGTGCTTGCACTGCGAATTTCTTCGTCATCTGTGACAATTCCGTCAATATTTTCTACATCATGCTTGTTTTCTTCAGACATAATAAATCCTTTATGTACCTGCTGATTACTCAGCGTGCTTTTCTAACGTAATTTCACCCTGTTGCACGTGAAACACTTTCGGGGTATGAATCAATTGTCGCGCCACATCACTCAATGTCGGTGCCGTAATAAACGTCTGCACCTTATCTTGAATAGCTAGTAAGAGATGCGTTTGTCGATTAGCATCTAATTCACTTAACACGTCATCCAAGAGCAACACAGGATATTCACCCGTCTCCTCTTGCATTAAGTCAATTTCGGCCAATTTAACCGCTAATGCTGTTGTGCGTTGCTGACCCTGTGAGCCAAAAACGGCAACATCGTTCTCGTTAACAATAAACTTAATGTCATCGCGATGTGGCCCCACTAAGGTAGTCCCCTGCATAATCTCACGGGCTTCCTGACGCGCTAATGCCGCTTCAAACGCTGCCTTAACCGTTTCGAGATCATCATCGCGTTCAAAGGCAACCCCAGTTTGGTAAGCTAGCGTCAACGTTTCCTGTTGATTAGAAATTTCTGCATGAATCGGCTGGGCCGCTGCTTGCAACCGTTCTAAAAATCCGCGACGCGCGAGCAAAACTTGCGCCCCAACATCGACTAATTGCGCTGTCAAAACCGACAAAAATACCTTATCGGTTGTTTGTTTCATTTGCAAACGTTTAAGATACGCATTCCGATCCTTTAAGATACGCCGGTACTGCGTCGTGTTATAGAGATACAGCGGGTTCATTTGCCCAAACTCCATATCAATAAAACGTCGCCGCACACTGGGCGCACCTTTAACGAGATCTAAATCTTCCGGTGCAAACAAAATGACATTTAATTGGCCGATGTATTGTGATAGCTTTGATTGCTCTAAATGATTCACCCGTGCTTTTTTGCCTTTAGTCGAAAAATGCAAAGCTAACGGTATGTCGCTGACATTTTTCTTGACGCGACCACTAATCGTGGCCGAATTGGCTTGCCAACGAATTAAATCTTTATCACTACTCGTACGATGAGAACGCGCTAAAGCCAAGACGTAGATGCTTTCCAACAAATTCGTCTTGCCTTGCGCGTTCTCACCTAAAAACACATTCACACCCGCACTAAAATCAAGCGTCAAATCAGCATAATTCCGGTAATTCGCGAGCGTTAACGATGTGAGTTCCAAGAACCCGGTCCTTTTGGCCCGTTACTGCGACGTCCTGGTTTTGGGCGACCAAAACCACCGGCACGTGAGCTGTTTTGTTTACGCAACTCAGCAAAACGTGCCTCTTTACGCGCCTTTGCCACTGCTGCTTTTTGTGCTTTAATGCGATCATCGCGGACTGTTTTCTTAGCGGCCAGGGCACGTTCATCCTTTTCTTGTTGTGCCTGGGCAATTAATTCATCCGCATTTTCAGCCAACGAAATAATATAGGTTTCGCCATCAACGATGATTTCATCATGGTCGTATAGCTTTTTTCCCCGACGATTTTCCGGTTCACCATTGAGTAAGACAGGAAAATCCATCAGATAATATTTTGCTTGACCACCTGAAGAAATAATATTTTCTTCTTTTAGAAGTTGTGTGAGTGTGATGTATTCAGTTGTAATTTCTATCGTTTTCGTCATATCGGTTACCTTTGTATTATACCATTTTTTCACCGCTAATTCTTAAAAAAACGGCCTAAAATCGGCTTTAAGCGATTTTAGGTCGTTTTAAGGGTAATGGTTTACTTTGACTTAATTTTATTTAAAACGCATATCACGAATTAAAACGTTCGCACTGGTGTAATAAGTTGCAACTGCTTATTATCCACTTCTCCAGCTGGCGTGACCGTGAATGGTCGCAAATTCGTGGTAAACTTCAAATCAACTAACTTACCGTTAAAGACACGGAGCGCATCACGGACATAGTCGGGGTTAAATGAGATTTCTAAATTCTCACCCTCAACTGACGTTGTCTGTAATTCTTCTTGCACCTGCCCCACTTCTTGTGACGTTCCAGTCAGCGTAACAACACCATCGGTCATGGTCAATTGGACCACGTTATTACGACTTTCGTGACTCAACAGACTGGCACGGTTAATGGCCCCAAGTAAGGTGCCCGCATCAATGGTTAATTGCGTCGTACTTTCAGTTGGAATCAACCGATCCGTTTCTGGATAGTTCCCTTCCAGCAAGCGTGAATAAAACGTTGTATGCCCAAGATCAAAGACTGCTTGGTTTTTGGCCAACTTAATGTCGACGCGGTCTTGCCCTTCTAAGAGACTTTGCAACTCATTGAAAGACTTCGCTGGCATAATCACATCCGCGTTCACTTGTGCATCAGTCCCCGTCAACGTCACAATGCGTTGTGACAAACGATGCGAATCTGTTGTCACGGCCTTCACATCATTGCCATTTAAGGCCAAATGAATCCCTGTTAAGATCGGCCGACTTTCTTGTGTTGAGGCAGAGATTTTAGTTTGTGAAATGATATCTACCAATTGTGCTGCGGAAACACTCAAACTCTGCACATCATCTAATTCTGGCAATTGTGGGTAGTTACGGACATCTTGCCCATTAATCGTAAAGGCTGAAGCCCCAGACGTAATACTTGCCCGTAACCCATCAACGGCCAACGTTAAATCATCAGCTGGGAGATTTTTAACAATATTGGCAAAAAAAGTTGCTGGTAAGGTAATCCCACCCGTTGAGCCAATAACTAATTGTGCAGACGTATCAGATTGTTCAATTCGCGTTTCAATTGAAATATCACTGTTTGATCCCGTCAAAATCAATTCATCTTGCGACAAGACAATTTTGATGTTGGTCAAAATAGGAATCGTTGTGCGTGATGAAATCGCACGTGAAACATCATTAAGTGACTTAATAAACACTTGGCGATTAATTGAAAATTGCATAATTATGCTCCTCTATTTTTGGCCCTTAGCTGGGTAGCTTTTTAAATAAGTTAAATAAAGATATCTAGTAGTAATAATAAGGGGTGTTTAAGTTGTGGAAAACACCATGTGGGTAACTGCTAGCGCGTAATGAGTTGTTCACAATGCTGTGGGAAAAACATACGAGTTATGCTATTTTATCCACACACATTATTTACCGTTTTTGATCTCATCCGTTAAGGCATCCAGCATTTCTTTTGTACGTGCGTCAGATTCAGCCTTTTCGGTAATCTTGTTAGTCGCATGCAAGACCGATGAGTGATCCCGTCCGCCAAAAGCACGGCCAATATCAGGCAAACTTTCGTTGGTGAGTGTCCGAGTTAGATACATCGCAACGTGCCGGGCAGTCACTAAATCTTTTTTCCGGCTGGTACTCTTCAGGTCATCAATGGTTTGCATGTAATAATCGGCCACTACTTGTTGAATGCGTTCGACAGTGATTTTAAACCCTTGATTAATATTTAAATCGCCTAAAATTTGTTGGGCGGTTTCTTTTGTTGCGGGCTTATTACGGAAACGCAACATCGCTTCAAAACGATGGAATGTCCCCTCTAGTGTTCGAATATTAGAATCAATTTTGTCAGCGATTAACTCCAACACGTCATTTGGAATAGTTAAATGATCGGTTTCGGCAAGGTTCTTGAGAATGGCCACTCGCGTTGGTAAATCAGGCTTTTGAATATCCATTGAGATCCCCGCTTCAAAGCGTGACGTCAAACGTGATTGCAAATCCACGATTTCTGTTGGTAGCTTATCGGAGGTCATGATGATTTGCTTGCCAGTTTTGGTTAAGACATTAAAGGTGTTAAAGAATTCTTCCTGCACCTTTTCTTTGCCTGACCAGAACTGAATATCATCAATTAATAAGAGATCAACAGTCCGGTATTCTTTTTTGAAGGCCGCCGTTGCCCCTTCACCTGCCCGCAATGATTCAGTGAAATCATTCAAAAAGTCTTCCGCCGTGGCGTACTTAATCCGGGCTGATGGCGTTGTTTTGGAGTAGGCATTCCCGATGGCTTGCATCAAATGGGTTTTACCCAAACCAACCCCACCGTAAATCAAGTACGGATTATAAACACGACCGGGATCTTCAGCGACAGCGCGCGCAATCGCGTAAGCATTCTCATTACCAGCGCCGACAACAAATTTATCAAACGTGAAGTTTTCATTGAGATCGGATTCGCGGGTAAATGTGAGGTTTTCTGTTTGAATTGGCGTTGACTTTGGTAGACTTTCAGCCACGCGGAGTTCTGGTTTAATAAAGCCTTCGGCAATTTCCATGGCATATTGCACAAAACTCATAGCATAAGATTTATTCCAGTTGTCAATAATGTCGGCACTTTCTTCTGCCGGCACTTCCAAAACAATCCGTGATTCAGTTAAGGTAATGGGTGTTAAGGGTTCGATATAGGTATCAAATGAAACAGGACCAATTTCTTGATAGAACTTAGCTTTGACCTGATTCCATAATTCCTCTTTTGTAATGGGTTTTGTCACGAAAATCTCTCCTATATATTCGACACAATGCCAAAATAACGACAAATAGTCCATTTGCCGTGATGTGCCGATCAACTTTTCTATATTTAAAGAAGAAGTAGCAAAACTAATTATAACAGTAAGAAATTGAGTTTTCCACAAGCAAAAGACAATTTACGACCTTTCAACAGGTGTGGACAAAAGAAATAAGGTGATGTGGATACTATAACGAACAAATGTACGAGTTATCCACAAACAAACAATGTTGTACACATGTAAAAGTGTGTAAGGACAATATTTGAGGTTTGTTATAAACATTATCCACAATTTTGCAACCACAACCTGTGGATATGTGGATAACTTGTGAACACCCCTGTGATTAATGTTTTTAGAAACGCTGATCCTGCACAGGCTGGTAACTTGTTTTGGACAACTTTGTGAATTCTAAAGAAAAGTTTAAGGCCTTCAAAAAAACGTCTGTTTTTACCTAGGATGTTTGCTATAATTAAGCGTATGATCGTACTTTTTAACAAACCCTATAATGTGTTGACGAAGTTCACAGATGCTGATGGTCGGCCAACGCTGGCAGATTATATTGACATTCCACGTGTTTATGCGGCTGGTCGCTTGGATATGGATAGTGAAGGCTTGTTGCTGTTAACCGACAGTGGCAAGTTGAACCACGCCTTGACTGATCCAGAGAATAAGGCGTATAAAACATATGTGGTGCAAGTTGAGGGCGTGCCAACCAAGGCGCAATTAAAACAACTCGAAAATGGGGTTGAGTTAAAGGATGGTTGGACACTACCGGCAAAAGCCAAGCGCATCCCGTATCCAAAATGGCTATGGCCACGAGAGAATCCGATTCGAGTGCGTAAAAACCAACCCACAAGTTTTATTCAACTTAAGATTAAGGAAGGCCGTAATCGGCAAGTGCGTCGGATGACTGCTGCGGTAGGGCTGCCAACTTTGCGTTTGATTCGGACGCACATTGGGGACTATCATTTGGCGGATTTAAAGCCAGGTGAATATCGCGTGATTAAATGAAGCAGCGCGTATTTTATCGTACAAAGTGCGGTGTAACCGTGATAATATTGAAGAGATAAACAAAAACAGATGAGGTGAGACCATGGGACGTAAGTGGGAAAACATTAAGATGAAAAAGGCGCAGACCGATGGGGCTGCCGCCAAAGTCAACAGTAAGTATGGGATCGAAATCTACGCGGCTGCCAAGCAAGGCAACAGTGTTGATCCAGAAGCAAACTCAACGTTAAAGTTCGTCATTGAACGTGCCAAACAAGCACAAGTGCCAAAGCATGTGATCGAACGTGCGTTAGAAAAGGCCAAGGGTTCAGGGGATGAAACCTTTATCGAAGGGCGCTATGAAGGCTTTGGGCCAAATGGGTCATTATTGATTGTTGATACGTTGACATCTAACGTTAACCGCACAGCCACGAATGTTCGCACAGCCTTTAACAAGAACGGTGGGACTTACGGTGCCGCTGGTTCTGTCAGCTACTTATTTGATGAAACTGGCGTTGTTGTCTTTGAAGGTGATGATGCGGATGCCGTATTGGAAACGTTGTTAGAAGCCGAAGTTGATGTCCGTGATGCGGAACAACAAGACGATCAAGTGGTTGTTTATACCGAACCAGCTGATTTGCATAAGGCAATTGAGGCCCTTCGTCAAAACGGTGTGTCAGAATTTTCAACGACAGAAATTACGATGCTACCACAAGCCGAAGTCACGCTTGAAGGCGAAGACTTGGCAACATTTGAAAAGCTCGTGGATGCCCTTGAAGCTGATGATGATGTCCAAAAGGTACATCATAACGTTGCGCTTTAAGCAGGGGATGAAAAAGCCATCAGTCGATGGCTTTTTTTGTTGTTCAAAATGCTGAGATAGCGTACAATGGTCATATTGGATTGATTCACACATGAATCAGCGATTGATTTACACGGATACGCTTGCTTATAGATGTGATCCATGATATGATTAAAATCGAATTGCAAAGTTTTTGCAGGTAAAAATCGCGAATGGAGGTGAACACACATGAAGCGTACATACCAACCAAAGAAGCGCCATCGTGAACGCGTACACGGATTCCGTAAGCGTATGAGCACGAGCAACGGTCGTAAAGTTTTGGCTCGCCGTCGTGCAAAGGGCCGCAAGGTTCTATCAGCCTAACAAGGTCGCTGCTATGCAGTGGCTTTTTTATTTTTTTAAAAGCGTGAGGACTGCTAGGGTAGGCCGGCATCGCGATGCGGCCAAAACCGCGTACATATCCCTCAAGAGAGACTAAATCTAATGAGAAAAACTTTCCGAATAAAAAAACCGGCTGAATTTCAAATCGTTTTTAATAAGCATCAGTCTGTCGCAAATAAATATTTTATTCTTTACCAGCTCCAAAAGCCTGAGCAAAAGCATTTTCGTTTGGGTTTGTCAGTGAGTAAGAAGGTTGGGAAGGCGCATGATCGTGTTTGGGTCAAGCGGCGCATTAGACAAAGTATTTTAGAACTGAAACCACAATTACCGCAAGAGTTGGACTTATTAATTATTGCGCGCCCAGCTGTTGCCAAAAAAAGCCAAAAATTCATCAAAGAACAAATCACACATGTGCTAAAATTAGCTAATATTTTGAAAGTAGAAGACCGATGAAACGTTTTGAAAATATTCTAAAAAAGATTGGCCCGTTACCCCTTATCCTAGCAGCCGTGGCGTTAGTGATTATTGTCATTGCCAGTGCCTCTTTTCACGGGCATGTTGCTTCTAATGGGCTGTGGGGCGCAATTGTTGCGGCCTTTACATCAGCTATTTTGGGATCAGCCGCTTGGTTTGGTAACAACTACGGCATGGGGATCATTATTTTCACCATTTTGATTCGTTTCTTGATTTTGCCATTGATGGTTTATCAAGTTCATTCAATGATGAAAATGCAAGGGGTACAACCAGCATTGAAAGCGTTGCAAGCAAAGTATCCAGGTAAGGATACTGAAAGCCGTCAATTAATGATGGCAGAGCAACAAGCTTTGTATAAAGAAGCTGGGGTTAACCCATTTGCGTCATTGCTACCATTAATTGTACAAATGCCAGTTTTGATTGCTTTGTACCAAGCCATTTACACATCACCTGTGTTGAAGTCAGGTAAGTTCTTGTGGTTGCAATTGGGTAGTCATGATCCTTACTATGTTTTGCCAATCTTAGCGGCAGTCTTTACGTTTGCCTCATCATGGTTGTCAATGCAGTCAACACCAGAACAAAACGGGATGACAAAGGCGATGCCTTATATTTTCCCAGTGGTGATCTTCTTTTCAGCCATTGCGGTACCAAGTGCTTTGTCACTTTACTGGGTTGTTGGTAACGTCTTCCAGACAATTCAAACATTCTTCTTGCAAAATCCGTTTAAGATTCGTCGTGAACGTGAATTGCTCAAGCAAAAAGAACGTGAATTGCAACGTAAAATTAAAAAAGCAAAGCGCGGTACGCGCCGATAAACAATGCTTACAGCAGAACGACTTTCTACTAGAAAGTCGTTCTTTTTTGTGTCGTTAGAGACGGTTACAGTCACACAGAAAAACTGTTATAATAAATGCTGTTATGCGCTAACGATTATTATCGTAATGGTTAGTCGTTGAATTTTAATGAAAGTAGTGAAACATTGAATGGCACAAGATGCAACAACTTCTTCAGATCACACGGTACACTTACGGCCAATGCGACCACAAGATGTGCCTAGTGTGGCCAAGATTTATCTCACTAGCCGGCAGGCCTATTTTCCGTGGGTAAAAAAGCCACAGTATGCGGATTTTGAGCGGGTGAGTGTGGGTGAATTGGTGCAAGTCGCTGTTGTGGCTGATGAAATTGTCGGCTTTGCAGCCTTATCTGAATGGGATAGTTTTTTGCATTTACTTTTTGTGAAAATTGGTTGGCAGCAACAAGGCGTGGGCAAAGCCTTACTGGATTGGGCGCGGCAGCAAGTGCAACGGCCACTCGAACTGAAAGTTGTGCAGGCTAATGTGGCAGCACAACGCTTTTATGAACGTGAAGGTTTTCGTATCATCGCCCGCGATAATCTTGCGCAACCAAGCAATGTGACGTATAGAGATGATCGAAACAGTTAAAAAATTTAGCCGCTTTACGTGGCATCATATATCGAATTTAACCCCTGAAGATACCAAGACCCTAGTCGCAGATCACGACTTAACCCATGAAATGATTGGGTATGCTGTCGACCATAATGAAGCTGTTCGTATGGAATACGATGCCGATGCTGAAGAAGCATTAATGGTGATTGACGTGATTTCGTATCATGATGATGTGGTGGAAACGCGCTCCATTGGGATCTTATTTGCCCATGGCGATTTATATACCTTTTCGCACACGGTGACTGACTGTGTGCAAGCGGTCCTGTTAGCGCCGGAAAATCGGCAAGGACGGGTCGCTGACACGGACATTACGGCCATTGATTTCGTGATGACGGGCTTATATACACTGATGATGCGCTATGTCGAACAAATTACCGAAATTAATCGCAAGCGGCGGGTAATTCAATCACAATTTGGGCATCAAAAACGCACAACAAAGCAAATGAATGACTTGTTGCGTTTGCAGACTCAGATGATTTATATCCAAAACTCACTGGCTAATAATCATGTGATGTTAGATACCTTTAAGCTCGACTTTGAAGATAGGTTATCTAATTTTGAAATTGAGCATATTGACGATGTCCGCGTCGAAATTAGTCAAGCGGAGCACATGGCTGATTTGGCGGTAGCAGTGATTGCATCGGTCGTTGACGCCTATGGTAACTTGAGTAGTCGTGATTTGGATTGGACCATGAAGCTCCTCACGGTCTATTCAATTGTTTTGACGGTACCAACGATTGTGAGTGGTTTTTATGGTGAAAATGTCAAATGGTTACCGTTTGCCGATATGCAAAATAGTTGGTGGATTTCCATTTTGATTACACTGGTGTTAATGGGACTTGTGAGTCTGTTGTTAGCACTGAACGGCTTTTTCAGAAAATAAGGATAACGCATGAAACAGTTAGAAGAACGGATTAAACAAGAAGGTCGTGTACTTGGCGATGATATTTTGAAGGTCGATGCTTTTTTGAACCATCAAATTGACCCTGAATTGATGCAAGCGATTGGGGCAACTTTTGCGCAACATTTTCAAAATGACAAGATCGATAAAATTTTGACGGTGGAGTCATCAGGCATTGCACCGGCTGTCTTTACCGGTTTGGCCTTACACGTGCCGGTGGTTTTTGCGCGCAAAAATAAGTCGTTGACATTACCCGACGGGGTTTGGACCGCTGACGTTTATTCGTATACGAAGCAGACAACTAATCACGTGATGATTGATCAGCGTTTTCTTGGTGCCGGAGAACGTGTGTTGATTATTGATGATTTCTTGGCGAATGGGCAAGCAGTGGCTGGGTTACTTGACATTGTTGATCAAGCACAAGCAGTTGCAGTAGGTGCTGGGATTGTGATTGAAAAGTCATTCCAAAAGGGTCGGCAATTGTTAGATGACCGTGGTTTACCGGTAGTCAGTTTAGCGCGGATCAAAGCCTTTCGAGATGGGCAAGTTGAATTCGACTCATAAACATGTTTCACGTGAAACACAAAAAGCGCAGCGGGTAACCGCTGCGCTTTTTGTGAATAAAGAAGAGGGGGATGTGTCTGTGCGGCCGCATGATTAAAATTTACGGAGTAAGGCATAGATGTTTTGGTCAAGTGTTGCGGCTGAAATAGCTAGGTCTTGTGTTACAAAGTCCATCACCAAACCCATGATGCAGGATACAATAAAATTGATTTCAATCGTATCGGGGCTATTGTTGGGTAAAGTGGCTTCGAGCGCACAAGCTTTTTGAATAAAAGCAACTTTTATTTGCTGGAAAACAGCGGCGCCAATGGTTGGCCGACGTAACAAAACGGCCACTGTGTCTTGGTGACTGCCAAAGTAGGCCACAAGCTGATGACTTAATGCTTTGAGGATCGCATGGTTTTCTGTTGTTGTCGGGTATTTTTGACTGAAAATTTGGGTGATATCGCTGATTAAACTCGCCACAAGGTGATCGTGTAAATCATACATATCGCGGTAATAGCGATAAAAAGTACCGCGATTAATATCGGCAGTATCGGCTAATTGTGCCACGGTGATTTTATCAAGGGGCTGTTGGGCTAATAACTGAATAAAGACCTGTTTAATTTGCGCTTGCGTTTTGATTTGTCTGCGATCCATGACCTGTTGTTCCTCAATTGGCTGAGATGTGTTTATTGTAACATGCCATTCAGCGCGATAGACTGGGGATAAGCTAAGTTTTCAAACTACGGTTAAAGGAGCAAGCCATGCATTTTAGATTAGCAGTTGTGCCAGAAATTAATTATTTATCGACGTTAGTTGCCGACGCCTTTAAGCATTATGCGTTATACCAACAAACGATTGGACAAACTTTTACAAAAAAGGCAGACTATCAGCGTTTTATTCAGCAATTACACGCGGTACATGTTGCCGTCAACGTTCACCTTAAAAAAGCGTTTGTTGTTGAAGAGCAGCAACAAATTGTGTCGGTGGTCATTTTAGATTCGCCGCAATTACCCACCGCCAGTATTTGGCAGTATTTGAAATATGGCGGTTTAAAATTACTGCCGTACGTCTTGACCCATCAATTGGGCCGATTTTTACAGATGTTAGATGATGCCGAAAAAGTCCCACAACAAGATCAGCAGGCCAATTGGCATGTTAATTTATTGGCGGTCAATCCAGCACACCGAGGTCAGCAAATTGGATCAAAAACATTAACCCAATTTGTTTTACCATATGTTAAAAAGCACGGTGGCCAACAGGTATCATTAATTACCAATACGGCACGTAACGTGGCATTTTATCAGAAAAATGCTTTTCAAGTGATTGATGAGCGCGTGCTCGCCTTTCAGACAACCCAAGTTAAGTCTTGGGCGTTGGTCCGACAAGTTTAAACGACTTCACAAAACAGACACGTCGCTATTTTGCAACGTGTCTGTTTTGTTAATGTCTCGGGTTAATTGGTATAATAGGAACAATGATAATTTTCTTATGACGGCCGACAGGTTGATGAAACACGTCGTACTGGCCATGAGAAAGGAGAGCCCCGTGACAATACATATTATTCCGGATTGGCAAGATTACGCCAGACGTTTACCTGAATTCAATGATAGTGTGCATCAAGCACAACTTTTTCTGTCGCAAGGTCAAGCAGTCGAGTTGATTGTGATTGATTTTTTACCACATTTAAACCAGATTTTATTGCACACGGCATTGACTGAAGCCAAAGTTTGGGCGGTGCATGATGTGTTGCAGCGGGTAAGACTTACTGCTGATCGCCCAGTGGCGGTCACTGATTTTACCTGGCCGGCGCAGGCACAATTTATTTATTTGCCGGATCGCATTTTAGTGCAAGTTGATGATCAACTTTATGCAACGGTGTGGTTAGATCAAGCATGGCGTACGCGCATCGTGGCGATCGATTTGTGGACCGACGATAAACGCACCCAACAATTGCTGATTGATTACCGTGGTTTTGTCTCACGGGTAACGACATTTAATGCGCAAGGTGACAAAATACGCCAAGATTACTTAACGCCTAGTGGTGCAGTTGCCGTACAAGAGGATTGTGTCTCTGGGGCGGTGACCACGCAGCAGGACTGGACTGCGCAAACACAATTTAAAAATATGGCGGAACTCGTGGTGGCAGCATTGGCACATCATTTAGATAACGTCCCCGCGGAAGAGAATTTGATCATCGCCCAGAGTCAACGGTCAATGTTTTTAATTAGTCAGATCTCACCCAAGCAGCCGGTGATATTGAGTTATCAAGCACAACGAACGAACCCACAGTTAGCGCAAGCTTTGTTATTACAAATCACTGGTATCGTGTCACACGCCGTGACGGATACCCAAGCCCAATATGATAAGATTGTGGCCCAATTAGCGAATCCAGAGCAATTGGCAATTATTCCACCATTTCCTGTGCAAACAGCGGAACTGCCCAACTTACAATTACCAATTGCAATTATCTATTGGGTGGCCGAAGATTTGAATCAGGCCGATTTTGAAGCAGTTCGTATCGCCATGACGCAGCAACCAGAAGCCATTGTTTTCATTGAAACGGCGCAATCGCATACCGAATTTGATGCGCTAATTAAAATTGCGAGTCAAACCGCAACGAATGCGCATGGCTTAGTCGATGAAGCCAGTCAAGCGGCTTATCAAGGCCGTTTCCAGTTTATACCACCACAAGATGAAACCCAGCGTTTGCAATATATGTCTAATGCACGAGTTTTGCTTGATCTTGGTGAAACGCCCGACCAATTTATGCAAACGGCCGCCCTCGCTTATGCCGTACCGCAAATTAACCGCACGGTTACCGAGTATGTTTTACCAGAAAAAAATGGCCAAATTGTGACAGATCAGGCGGAATTAGTAGCGGCATTACAAGGCTACTTAACAGCGTCACAACGCGATCAGGTCGTGAAAGAAACGGCTCGAGAATTAGGGCAAACAATGAGTGATGAATATCTATGGATTAAGTGGCAACAAGTCTTTAATAAAATCAAGCAGCAGCGTCAGTCATCATGATGACACTGTGGCATCGTGCAAGGTAGGATAAATGGCAGAAATTTCAGTACTTCAAATTGGTGCCGAGGATTGGACACCACAAATTAAAACAGCCAAAATTGGTTGGCAATATACCACAATTTTAGATTTACCCACCCGACTGGCCTTGCAAAAGGATCCGTATGTTTTAGAACAAACCTATGTTGTGCTAACCGATGAGACGCTTGACAGTACGTTGTTATCAAGTCAGATCAGTGACTGGCCAGCGCGACGCGTTTTATATTTTGCACAACAGATCACCCCAGAATTTCAAGCGATCTTAGACGAACGTCAGGCTTTTCGTATTGCCGAAAAAACACCTCAGGCAGTCGCTGAACGGATTTTAAGCGATTTTCAATTTGAACAAATCGGGTTTTCAACCCGTTTTAGTGAAACACAGTTTATCCCAATGCCACCAGAAACAACGCACTTTGAACGGCAAGGCCGGTTTTCAGCGCGTTTTAGTGGTGATTTTGGGGATGCGTGGCAACAAATTGGGGCGTTAAAAACATTTGCCGCCGATTTTGCAGCGACGACAGAGAACGTGGTGTGGTTAGATTATGAACAAAGTGGCACGGCGGAAGTTCAGTTACAGTTTATTTTCTTTCGTGATGGGCATATTCAATTACGCCAGACCGTTACCGGGGACCAATTACGGCAATTAACGACGGTTGGTGGTTTGCAGGACTATGATAATTATCAAATTATTGTTTTAGCACGGGGACACGGTGTTTTGGATTTGCATGTGCTACACCAACGGCGATCACGCCACGGCGTAGGGGTGTTGATGCCAGGGGATGATTGGCAATTAACGGCTGAAAACGAGGAAATTTTAAGTTATTTCGACCCAGGTGACCGTCAGGCACCATTAATTGTGAATTTTTCTGGTATTCGCTTACATGTGGATGGCTTTGAAATGCGCGGGCCACTGCGTGAACTTGGGACGCCGTATTTGCTCTTTACGGATACGCGGATGCAAGGTGGTACGTTTGATATTGGGACCGAATTATATGAAAAAACTGTGATTGAAACGATTAAACGGGCAATGGCGACGTTGAATTTAAAGCCAGAAGACGTTATTTTAACGGGTTATTCAATGGGAAGCTTCCCAGCGATGTATTACGCGGCTGATATTAAGCCGCGTGCCGTCGTGATTGCCAAACCCATTATTAATCTGGGGACATTTACGGCTAATCCTGATTTCCCTCACGGCTATAATCAAGATTGGACGTTGGATGTCCGGCGTTATTTAGCTGGTCGCATGGCACCGGAAGATACAGAACCGTTGAATCAGATTTTTTGGGAACATATTCAAAATGTCGATTGGTCAAAAATGGCGGTAGATTTGTTAACCATGACAGATGATGAATATGACGGACAGAGTTTGCCGGAATTGTTGGCTTTCTTTCAGTCACGCGATACACCATTAACACACGAACAAGAGATTGGGACACATACGGCTAAAATCCCCGAAATGGTTCAATTTATGACGGCAGCGCTAGCCAAGTGGCGTGATATCATCCGACAGGAGGCACAATAAGACTTATGCAATATCAAATTTATTGGACGCCACAAACGCACTTGTTAGAATTACAAGGAGCAACCGTTGATTTTCGCGCTTTGGACACTGTGTTTTATGAACACTACTTCTTGCCAAGTGGGCAAGCCGTTGTGACCTGGCATTCAAAACAAACCTATGATAAGCAGCAACAATTAGCTGACTTGCCACAACTGGTGCCCGGTGAAACGTATACGATAACACGCCACATTGAAAATAGTGAGCGAATGTTTGCCTATTTAGTCGTCACTTTTTATGATCAACAACACCAAGTGTTATTGCACAATAGCCAAAACCAAGATGAAATCACTGTGACGGTGCCAGAGAACTATGATTTTTACACGATTGGGTTGCATGCTGCTGGAGCTGGGCATTTCACTTTTCATGATATTTTGATTCGCCCAAAGACAAATGGCATCTTACGTGACAGTGATACGGAGATTGCCCCACGTTTTTATAGCGATGTGCAAATTCCAAAAGTTGTCACGTCTAAAACGCTACGGGTTGTTTTTTCAGAGCCTGAACGTGGTGTGACGGATTACATGTCGCGTTGGATTAAAACAACGCAGCAAGCAGTTCAATACATTGCCAGCAGTTTGCCGCAAGCAGCGTTTTATCGGCAACATGAAGCAGCGATAATTGCGAATGTGAAAGCGACCCGTCGCAAAGTCCGCGCCCGTCACATTGAGTTTGTCGGCTATGGACCAATTTCAAGTTATGCAGCACTCTACTATCAAAGTCAGATTAAAGGCAGTGCGGCAGTTATTAGTGACGATGTCAATTTGGCACCGACGCCAGCACTTAAGATTGCGCGGACGGTCACGCGGGTAAGTTATTTAGGACATCCCATTGCGCCCAATTTGGATACGCCGGTGTTATTACCGCATCCAGCATATGAACGGTTAGATGCGTTGCACTATGACACGCCAACCCCAGAAGAGGTGCGCCGTCAAGCAGCATATGATGCGGCACATCCTAAGAAACGTGGTTTGACGCAATTTTTTACCAAAAATAAAAAATAACACGCCAAATTGCTTGGCGTGTTAAATCGTGCGTGTTTTGGTTGTCAGGGTAACGGTGCTCGTACTTGTGAGCGTGTTCGTCTGGGCTTCATGAATGGTAACCTGCCAAACTTGTAAGCGGTGCCCAACGCTAATCGGCGTAGCGGTGGCCACCAGGGTGCCTTGAGAGACAGGGGCGAGGTGATGGGTATTGAGGGCCACACCAACAGCGACTTGCCCTTCAGGGAGCGTGGCATTGGCCCCTAGTGAAGCGGCGGTTTCAGCCAAAAGGGCATTCACGCCACCGTGCACAAGGCCGTAAGGTTGCATCAGTTGTTTTGTCACGTCGACGGTGACGATTGTTTTTTCTGCCGATAATAATGTGGTTTTTAAACCTAAAAGTTCTATAATGTTCATAGGACTAAAATCCCCTTTCTGAATGGAGTATAACATATGACAACTTGGCACGCCGTAAAAGCGTACAACGAAATTTTATTTGAAACGAATGCTGACGGGAAAAATCCTGGGCAGGTTGCAAAAATCACGATGAACGATGTTAGCACACATAATGCCTTTACCCCTGGCATGGTGGCTGAAATGATCGATGCTTTCACGATTGCGCGTGACGATGCCCGCATCGGGGTGATTATCCTGACTGGTGCAGGGGATGAAGCCTTTTCTTCTGGTGGGAACCAGAAGGTACGTGGTAATGGTGGTTATGTTGGCGGCGACGGCATTCCACGTTTGAATGTCTTAGATTTGCAACGCTTAATGCGGATTATTCCAAAGCCAATCATTGCTATGGTTAAAGGCTGGTCAGTTGGTGGCGGGAACGTTTTGCAACTAGTGGCCGATTTAACCGTGGCGGCTGACAACGCTAAGTTTGGCCAAACTGGCCCAATGGTTGGGTCTTTTGATGCGGGTTATGGTTCAGGCTATCTTGCTCGTGTCATTGGCCACAAGCGCGCCAAGGAAGTCTGGTTCTTAAATCATTTCTATACAGCGCAAGAAGCTTATGACATGAATTGGATTAATAAAGTGGTGCCACTTGCTGAAGTTGAAGACGCCACAATGGCCTGGGCTGACGAACTGCTCACTAAATCGCCAACTGCTTTGCGCTTTATTAAAGCGGCCATGAACGCGGATACTGACGGTTTGGCTGGCTTACAACAATTTGCTGGTGATGCCACACTGCTGTATTATACGTCTGACGAAGCCAAAGAAGGCCGTGATGCCTTTAAAGAAAAGCGGACACCAAACTTTGATCAATATCCAAAGTTTCCATAAATCATAATGGCGAACCCAGCTGGTTTGCCTGTTACGAAAAAACACCACATGAAGTTGTGGTGTTTTTTTGCGCGTTAAGATTGTTAAAAAGCTGGCAACCGTGTATTTTGATTGTTAAATATGAGTTTTAAATGAAAAATATTTGACAAAAATCTCATATAATGCACAATAACAGATAAGAGGATCAATCATGACGTTAAAAATTGCTATTGCCCAAATGGACATTGCTTTAGGACAACCGGAGATAAATCAAGTGACGGTGGCGCAGTATGCCCAACGGGCCGCTGCTGCTGGCGTTGATGTCCTTGTTTACCCAGAAATGTGGCAGACAGGGTATGCATTAGATCAGTTGCCAACGTTAGCAGATCGTGGCGGTGCGAGTACGCAGCAATTATTAGCACAGCTCGCTAAAAAATATCACTTGAATATTGTGGGCGGATCGGTTGCCACACAACAAGGGGAACAATTTTATAACACGATGTATGTGGTGGACCAAATGGGCCAGCTTGTCAGTACCTATCATAAGGCGCATCTTTTTGGGTTAATGGCTGAGGAACAATATATTGCTGCGGGTGATCACAAAAATACCTTTGAATTAGCGGGTGTGTCCGCTGCTGGGGTAATTTGTTATGATATTCGGTTTCCAGAATGGCTACGGGCCATGATGGCCGAGGGACCACAACAAATTCTCTATGTCGCCGCCGAGTGGCCAATTCAACGCATTGACCAGTGGCAGATTTTATTGCAAGCGCGTGCTATTGAAAATCAAGCCTTTGTGGTTGCTGCTAATCGGGTTGGGCGTGACGCAGACAATCAATTTGGTGGTCGATCGTTGGTGATTGATCCACTGGGTCAAATTGTGGCACAAGCGCGTGATACGGATGAAGCCCTACTTGTTGTGACAATTGATATAGCCGACGAAAAGACAGTACGTGGCCAGATTCCGGTGTTTCATGATCGGCGCCCTGAATTGTATTATTAGGAGAGATTATGCATTTTCAACAATCAGATTTACTTAAAACACTGCCAAAACAGTTTTTCGCCTCATTGGTGAGTCGAGTTAACGCTAAAATTGCAGCTGGTGCTGACGTGATTAATCTCGGGCAAGGGAACCCAGATTTACCTACGCCAGATTACATCGTCCAGGCGATGCAACAGGCAACAGCCGTGGCAGCTGACCATCAATATTCTGCGTTTCGCGGTGAGATGCGGTTTAAAACAGCTATTGCGCAATTTTATTTTGATACTTATGGCGTGGTTTTGGATCCCGCAACAGAAGTTGCCGTGTTAGCAGGGAGCAAAATTGGTTTAGTTGAATTGCCATTGGCCCTAATGAATCCAGGCGAAACCTTGTTGTTACCAAATCCTGGTTATCCTGATTATTGGTCGGGGGCAGCGTTAGGTCGTGTCGCGGTTGAACAAGTTGAATTAAAAAGAGAGAATGATTTCTTAATTGACTACGATGACATTCCGGCTGATGTCGCACAACGCGCAAAGTTTCTTTATATGAACTATCCGAATAATCCAACGGGGGCTGTAGCAACGGCAGACTTTTATGAGCAAACAGTCGCCTTTGCAAAGCAAAACCAGGTTGGGATTATATCGGACTTTGCTTATGGGGCTATTGGATTTGATGGGCATCAACCACGCTCCTTTATGCAAACACCGGGCGCAAAGACTGTTGGTATTGAAACCTATACCTTTTCAAAAACATTTAATATGGCTGGGTGGCGTGTCGGTTTTGCGGTTGGGAATGCTGACATGATTGATGCTATTAATGTCATTCAAGATCATTTGTTTGTCTCGCTATTTCCAGCTGTTCAAGATGCAGCGATTGCGGCATTAGCACACTATCATGATCAAAATAGTGCGGTTGCCAATTTGGTACAAGTTTATCAACAACGGCGTGATGCTTTTATTCAAGCTGTTCGCACCTATAATTGGGAACCGTATGTTCCTAAGGGGGCGTTTTATGTCCTAATGCCAGTACCAGCGGGTTATACATCCGCAAGCTTTGCTGATTTACTCTTAGAAGAAGCAAATGTGGCAGTGGCTGATGCGTCGGGGTTCGGGGATGCAGGAGCGGGGTACGTGAGAGTCAGTCTGACGACTGATACAACACGGTTAGTTGAAGCCGCACGTCGCATTGGCGAATTATCAGTATTTAAAACGGACTAAACGGTAGTATTACAGGCCAATCCGGACACGGATTGGCCTGTAATTTTAAAATCGTGAAAAAAAGGGTTGACGAGAGGGGATAAAGGCGGTATATTAGTATATGTTCTAACTGCGGCGGACAAGCAAGCGGTTACAGTGAGAGATTTCTGAAAGGAAA
>NZ_BMWM01000005.1 GCF_014651235.1 Leuconostoc lactis KCTC 3528 = DSM 20202
ACACCAATCGAGATCTTCTTACTTAATCTACGTCACTAAATTCGTTCAAGTTATTTCTTGCAATCTGCCATATGCAAAACAGGGTTGTCTCAGGTATAATAGAACTACTATGACAAATAAATTTAATACGAAGAATTATGACTACTTAGTTGTTGGTGCTGGACCGTTCGGCATGATTTTTGCCTACGAGGCTGCCAAGCGTGGCAAGCGGTCTCTGATTGTTGAGAAGCGCCCTTATATTGGCGGTAACATGCATACCCATACTGAACATGGGATTACAGTGCATGATTTTGGCGCACACATTTTCCATACAGATAATAAAGAAGTGTGGGATTATATTCGTCAATTCGCCGAATTTAATGGCTATCAAAACCAAGTGGTGGCGAACTACAAAGGCACATTGTACAATTTGCCCTTCAACATGAATACGTTCTATCAAATGTGGGGAACCAAGACACCTGCTGAGGCACAAGCCAAAATTGCTGAACAAAAGGCTGCGGCTTTGGCTGACTTAGGTGATCGCCAACCACGTAACTTGGAAGAACAAGCGATTTCATTAATCGGAACTGACATTTACGAAAAGCTCATTAAGGGTTACACGGAAAAGCAATGGGGACGTAAGGCTACTGAATTGCCAGCCTTTATTATTAAGCGCTTGCCAGTACGCTTTATTTACGATAACAACTACTTTAACCACCGCTACCAAGGGATTCCGGTGGGTGGTTATACGCAAATTTTTGAGCGTATGGTGGCCCAATCGAACGGCTTGATTGATGTCTTAACAGACACTGACTTCTTTGATCATAAGGACACGTTATTAGCCGAATTCCCACGAGTACTCTACACGGGCATGATTGATCAATTCTTTGACTATAAGTTTGGGGAATTAGAATATCGTTCACTCCGTTTTGAACATGAAGTAGTGGATTCAGAAAACTATCAAGGTAATGCTGTCATTAATTATACAGATGCCGAAACACCTTACACGCGTGTCATGGAATGGAAGCACTTTGATGGTTTGGCTGACGAAGGTAAAACAATCATTACGCGCGAGTATCCACAAGAGTGGAACCGTGAAAAAGAAGCGTATTACCCAGTCAACGATGACAAAAACACGCAAATCTACAAGCAATATGCGAAAGAAGCACGGACAAAGCACGCAGAAATTATTTTTGGTGGTCGCTTAGGGAAGTATCGTTACTTTGATATGGATCAAGTGATTAATGATGCTTTGAACACGGTTCGTGAAGAATTTGGGGTCGCTTCAGATTTCAACTTCGCACATGACAACGTTAAATAAACAGGCCCTTTTTGGCGCACATATAACACTTTAGCGTGATTCGTCTGACTAATTAGCACTGAATCGGTGATTTAGCAACTGGACAGCGACACAATGGCGTAACGCAACATTTAAATTAACATCGAAAGGCATAATCGGTAGATGTCTGATCGTACAATGACTGGTACAGTGAGCTTGCTTAGGCAAGAAGCGTACCAACAGTGTTCGACAGCGATGTTATTTTTTTGTGCCATTTTGTGAACAGTGCAACTGTCTAGTCGCAGGTTGCCAACAGCAAGGCAAATTTGGCGATCGGCTAATGTGTGGTGTCTGTGGGACACAATACAGTCTCTGTGACCGCAGTAATCAATATCATAATTGAAGAGGGAAAACATGACTGAACCAACTGTAACAGCGATGATTGTCACGTATAATCGGCTACCGTTATTAAAAGAAGCGATTCAAAAAGTGTTAGCACAAGACACGTCTGCCTTAAAACATCTCATTGTGGTTAATAGCGCGAGTACCGATGGGACACATGAGTATTTAGATCAGTTAACTGATCCACGCTTAATTGTGACGCACATGTCGGAAAATCTGGGCGGTGCTGGCGGTTTTAATTGGGGTATGCGAGAATTTATGATGCTCACGCAGGATGATTATGTCTGGGTGATGGATGATGATTCGATGCCAACCGAGGATGCTTTATCCAAGTTGTTGGCGCTATTTGCAGCGCAGCCTAAGGCAGGTTGGGCGGCTAGTAAAGTGATTTGGACTGATGGCGATTGGTCTAAGATGAACGTCCCAGCACCACTGGCAGGAAACGCCGCAACGTTATTACAGGATCAGGCGCGCTGGCTGCCAATCAAGCAGGCTACGTTTGTCTCAACCATCTTTTCACGGGCAGTGATTGCACAAATTGGGTTACCGCAAAAAGAATATTTCATCTGGGGGGATGATATTGAATTTACTCAACGTGCCACGCAAGTCAGTGCGGGATTTTTTGTGCGAGACTCGATTGTGGTACATGCGAGTCAAGCCAACCCCAAGCCTGGCGATATTGTGGGTGAAGTAGATATCACACGCTTACCCCGCTATTATTATGAGTATCGCAATCGCATTCTGACATCGCGGCGGCGCCATTCGCTCATTAAATTAGGCAAAACGCTCGCACACACTGGGCTTGATTTTACTAAAACGCTATTGTTACCAAGTGTGCAGTTTCGTGGTCAAAAATTAAAGATTATTGTGGTAGGCACTTATCAAGGGCTTAAATTCCGGCCGGCGATTGAATATGTGCCACAAGTCTGTGAGAGTGCTTAGTGCCCATCTTTATGAGAGACATATTTATGGGTTGTCAACGCGAGTCCATCAGTGTTAAACTGTATTATATTAAAAAATACGTGATATAGTGTCGGATAATGGCCGACTGTTTCTACCCAGCACCGATGTTGGACTATCACAAATGCGGGATCTGTCCATCATTTGTGGTGGGCAGATTTTTCGCGTTTAGGAGAGTATTATGTCGAAGTTTTTTAAACTGGCTGAAAACAAAACGACTGTACGTCGTGAAGTTTTAGCAGGGATAACGACCTTTGTGTCGATGGCTTACATTTTCTTTTTGAACCCTCAAATTTTGGGGCAAGCTGGTATTCCTGAACAAGCCGTCTTTTTGGCAGCCATTATTGTTGCCATGTTTGGGACGTTGTTCATGGGAATATTTGCCAACGTACCGTTTGCATTGGCGCCGGGAATTGGGATGCAAGCGTACTTCACTTATACCATCGTGTTTGGCTTTGGCTTTTCATGGCAGCAAGCCTTGGCGATTGTCTTTTTGGTTGGTGTTGTCGATATCGCCATTACGTTAACACACGGCCGTCGCGCAATTGTTAAGGGCATTCCAACCGAATTAAAGGCCGCCATTGGTGGTGGTATCGGGATGTTTGTGACGTATATTGGCTTAAAGAATGCCGGGTTCATTAACTTTTTGGTGGATGGCAACAACGTTAAGACAGTCAATGACGAAGCTTACACAGGTAAGACGAGTGGGGCGATTCATTCACTCTTAGCCAATGGTGGTGTTACACCAGAATTGACAAAGTTTAACGAACCATCAGTTTTGTTGGCTTTAATTGGTTTCGTGTTGCTCCTTGTTTTGGTTATGCGTAAAGTACCAGGTGCCTTTTTGATTACGTTGGTTGCCACAACTTTGATTGGTATTCCAATGGGCGTGACGAACACACAAATCCAACCAGGGACATCAATTGGTTCTGCCTTCCACCAACTTGGTGATGTCTTTGGGCAAGCCTTTGGTGCCAAAGGGATGGGCAGTCTGTTTTCAAATTGGGAAAACACCTCAATGGCCATTGTGACAATCTTTGCCATGGGGCTAACTGGTTTGTTTGATGCAATCGGGACGTTGATTGGTATTGGTAATCAAACGGGTATTTTCTCAAAAGCAGACACGAAAGCGTTTGAACAAGAAGATGGTTTCAACTCAAAGATGGACCGCGCTTTGGTGGTTGATACCTTTACCACTGCTTTAGCGGGTGTTGTTGGGACGTCAAATACCACAACGTTCATTGAATCAGCGACTGGTATTGCAGCTGGTGCCCGCACCGGCTTAGCCAATGTTGTCACAGCGATTGGCTTTGGTTTGATGGTGATTTTTGCACCGTTTGTTGGGGTTGTCCCATCAGCGGCCACATCACCATTGTTGATTCTAGTTGGGATTATGATGATGGGTGAATTCAAGAAGATTTCTTGGGAAAACTTGGAAGTTGCCATTCCAGCGTTCTTCACTTCTGTCTTTATGGCCTTCTCATACTCAATTTCATATGGGATTGCCGCCGGCTTCATTTTCTTCATTGTGGTGAAGTTAGCCCTTGGTAAATTCAAGGAAGTGTCACCAGTTTTGTTAATCGTGTCAACGTTCTTCTTGATTAACTTTATTATGTTGGCATTCATGTAATTCAATATTGATTTCAATAAAAACCGCCGTTATGGCGGTTTTTTTGATACAATGTTAGTATGAAAACAGGAACAGTAAAAATTTGGCAAAAAGAACGGGGCTATGGCTACATTACTCCGGACGAAGGCGGCGCTGACGTCTACGTTCACTTTAACGGCATTGATATGGACGGTTTCAAATCGCTCAATCAAGGGGAACGTGTCAGTTACGTCCTCGTTCAAGGCTATAAAGATTATCAAGCAGCAGAAGTAAGACCCATCATGAAGAAGGCATCAGAAGTATAATGGCGGAACGCGAGCAAGTACAAGATACCCAAATCGTCTATGAAGGGCCTATTTTTAGTGTCGAAAAACAGGCAGTCTCGTTGTTTAATGGTAAGACATCACAACGTGATATTGTCCGACATGTGCCCGCAATTGCCGTGTTAGCGTTTGTTGATGACGACCATATTTTGTTGGAAAAACAATATCGGGCGACAATTGGGGATTTTATCTTAGAAATTCCTGCGGGTAAGTTAGATGAACGTGACGTTGATCAACCAGAACACGCCGTTGTTCGTGAGTTAAATGAAGAATTACGCGTGTCAGCTGGTGATATTCAACGGGTGACCGGTTTTTATGAAACCGTTGGTTTTTCAGATGCTTATATGCATCTCTACGTGGCCCGCGATTTGCAGCCACTGCCCGTTGCTGAGCAATTACCACGAGATTTAGGTGAGTCTTTAGACATTAAGACGATCAGCTATGACGAGATGAAGCGTTTGTTTGAAGCCGGCGCGTTGAATGATCAAAAAACGTTGACGGCCTTCTTATACTGGTCATATATACGAGGTTAAGATGGCAGAAGAACTATCACGGCGTGCCGCAAAGAAAGCACAAAAACAACGCGAGAAGGAACGTATTCGGGTCGAAAAAGCGTATGCTAAAGCGCATCCCACCCCAATCACAGTCGTGACACCAGAAACACGTGAAGAAATGCGTCTGACCCGTAAAGGGCGCTACGAACTGGGGTCAGATGGTAAACTCACTGCTAATGGTAAATCTAAACGATTACGGCATCGCTATAATGTGGCGATTGTTTGCTTAATTGTGCTGATTATCGCGACTTATGCGTATTTCTTTTTAGTCAAATAATTGGGGCTTAAATCACACCGAAACTGGTGGTAAATTAAGAAGGAAGAGATGACCGAATCGCTTGGCTGATTCGGCGTCATAAATGACAACATGAAAATTGGAATTATTACGCCAATGGCGGAAGAAAAAATCACACTGATTGCTGCCTTAGAAGATGTGACAACTAAGCAACACGGTGGGACTGAAATCACAAGTGGTCGCTATAAAGGCCACGAGGTGATTTTAACCGAATCAGGTATTGGAAAAGTAGCTGCGGCTTCTGCGACTGCGTTGATGATTGATAATTTTGAACCTGACTTAGTAGTCAATACTGGTTCTGCTGGGGCGCTTGATCCTGATTTGAAAATTGGGGATGAAGTGATTGGCACGCAAGTCGCTTATTCAGATGTTGACGTGACGGTGTTTGGTTATGCTTACGGACAAGTCCCAAACAAGCCACTTTACTATGAAGCCGACCCAACAGTGGTTAAAGACTTTGAACAATTAGCCCCAGTAAAAGAAGGCTTGATTGTATCAGGCGATCAATTTGTGCAAGATACGGCAAAAAAGCGTATTTTAACACATTTCCCAGAGGCTTTAGTGGCCGAAATGGAAGCTGCTGCGGTTGCGCAGGTTGCCTACCAATTTGGCACACCTTTCATTGTCTTGCGTGGGGTGTCTGATTTAGCAAATGGTGATTCTGGCGTGGTATTTGATGATTATGTCGTTGAAGCAGGGCGGGCTTCAGCAAAATTGTTGCTATCTTATTTGGATAGCAAAGCATAATTGAGACCGTGAGAGCGGTCTTTTGTGCTTTAATCACGCAATATATAAATTTAAAATAAGGATTTTAAAGATGATAACAAGTTATAACTTACAAGGGATGGGTGATGTTTTAGTCATTATTTTGGCCCCAAACGCTGCTGAACAAACAGTAAAAACAAATGGTCAAGTGACGCGTATTCAAGATGCCGCAACACAAGCCACAACTGGTTTTAACATTGCTGGCGTTGGCGCACAATTGGGCTTAACTGACGTTCAAGGACAAGTCGTATTGGATGCGGATCAGGTTGATCAGGTCAATGGGTTGCTAGCAAAAGCTGGCTTTGAAGATCGCTTGACGGTGTCACCCTCAAAGCTAGTCATTGGTCGCGTTGAAAAAATGACGGCGCATCCTGATTCTGATCATTTGCATGTGACCACAACCGCTGTTGGCGAGGGTAAAACGCTACAAATTGTCTCAGGTTCACCAAATATGCGTGAAGGGATCAAAGTCGTGGTCGCACAACCAGGAACAATGATGCCATCAGGTGCCTTGATTTGGGATGGCGCTTTACGTGGCGTGCAATCAAGTGGCATGATCGTTTCAGGACGTGAATTGCAATTGCCGGCAGCACCAGATAAGCCAGGGGCACTGGTATTACCTGAAGACTTTGGTGAAGTTGGCACGGTTTTTGACTTTGATAAGGCGCAGAACTTGTATACGGATCACTTAGTGGATACGAATTATTAAGATGGCAACACAAGAAAAAATTCAGAATGCGCGGCGGACATATCGGACGTTAAACGATGAAAACGCGCAATATAAAAAATTAATATTTGAGTTACGAAAAGGTGAATTACAATACTTTACCTTCGTTTCAGTTGAGGAGCAATAATGGCGAAAACATATTATTTTATCGGTATCAAAGGTACAGGTATGGGGCCATTGGCACAAATTTTACATGATCAAGGCCATGTGGTACTAGGCTCAGATATTGAAACTTATACTTATACACAAGCACCGTTGGAAGCAGCGGGGATTGAAATTTTGCCATTTGATGCAGCCAATGTGGATGCCCATACGGATGCCATTTTTATTCGAGGCAATGCGTTTACAGACGATCATGTTGAAGTTGCTCGCGCACTGGCGCTTGGGGTGGCCATGATGACCTATCCTGATGCAGTGCAAGATCAAATTGCGCAAACAACCTCGATTGCAGTCGCTGGTGCGCATGGGAAAACATCAACCACTGGTTTACTCGCACACGTCTTAAAAAACATTGCGCCAACCTCTTATTTGATTGGCGATGGTACGGGGCGTGGGGTACCAAATTCGCAATTTTTTGTGGTGGAAGCCGATGAATATCGTCGTCATTTCAAAGATTATGCCCCAGATTACGCCATTTTGACCAACATTGATTTTGATCATCCAGATTATTATCATGATATTAACGATGTGACAGCAGCTTTTTCAGACTTTGCTGGCAACGTTAAGAAGGCCATTTTTGCTTGGGGCGATGACCCACATCTACGTAGTTTGCAATCAGCCGCTGACGTGTACTATTATGGGACAAATGCGGATCGGGATGATTTTGTCGCCACGAATATTCGGAAATCAACTCAAGGGTCACATTTTGAGGTGTTGTTCCGTGGGGAACCTTTAGGTGAGTTTGCGGTGCCATTGTTTGGTCAGCACAGTATTTTAAATGCTTTGGCTGTCATTGCGGTGGCCTACATGGAAAAGGTTGATCTCAACTTGATTCGTGAGTTCTTAATGACCTACCAAGGGGTTAAGCGACGATTTAGTGAAAAGCAAATTGCCGATATTACAGTAATTGATGATTATGCGCATCATCCTACGGAAATCGATGCGACTTTGGATGCGGCACGGCAGAAGTATCCCAATAAACAAATTATTGCGATTTTCCAACCGCACACTTACTCACGCGTGATTGCCTATAAAGACGAATTTGCGAAAAGTTTAGAAGCCGCAGACAAAGTCTTTTTAGCTGATATCTTTGGTTCAGCGCGTGAAAAGGCTGGCTCCGTGACTTCAGCAGAAATTGGTGCGGAAATTAGTAAGTTTGGTGGCATTATTATAGAAGATAATATGAGCTTACTGATGCCATTTGAAAACGCAGTGATGGTCTTTATGGGTGCCGGTGATATTGAAAAATATGAGTTCGCCTATGAAAAGTTACTGGGGCAATTGCGGACAGATTTGCAGTAAATACTGTAGACATTAGCGTATTGATATTATTTTAAATGCGAGTTTGCTATAATGATAGTAACCAGGCATTTCTATAGCAATATAATATATAGAAACGGTAATATTTTACGCTGGTAAAATTATGAAAATACAGGGAGACTCAAATGGATAATTTTGACATGAATGCCCGTCGCGATGTGACAGGCATGGACGCAGGAATGCGTGCGTTCTTTAAACAAACTTATAGCTTTATGGGCATTGCAGTCTTAGTGACAGCGTTCACTGGCTTCATTGTACAAAAGTTTTTCTTAGCACAAGTTTATGCCTTGATTGCCGGTAATTTGATCGGAACATTGGCCTTGTTTGGGATTCAAATCTTGATCATGACCATGATTGGTCGCGCTACATTTAAAAACCCAGCACGTGCGTTTGGTCTCTTAATGGCCTTTGCCGTGATTGAAGGGTTGACATTGGGCTTGTTGTTGGCGGTTTATACCGGTGCTTCAGTCATGATGGCTTTCGCCTCAGCTGCTTCAGTCTTTGGTGGTATGGCACTTTATGGTGTGTTCACGAAGCGTGATTTAACAGGTATGGGATCAATTTTGTTTGGCATGTTGATTGGTTTGATCATTGCATCATTGATTAACCTATTTTTCTATAATGGTATTGTCTCATTATTGATTTCAGGGGTAACCGTGATTATCTTTGCTTTGTATACAGCCTATGATAACCAAAACTTGAAGGTGATGTACGGTCAATATGCTGGTCAAGTTGATACAACGGGCTTGGCAGTCAATGGGGCCTTGCGTCTCTATCTTGACTTTATTAACTTGTTCTTTGCCTTTATTCAAATCTTTGGTATTGGTAACTCAAGAGATTAAGTTTAATTGTCGAAAGACAAGACAAAAGCAGCCGAAAGGCTGTTTTTTTTGTTACACTAGAACTACGTAAAGGAAGATAAAATGACAAAGACACTACTTTTAATTGATGGTAATTCGCTCGCATTTCGTGCGTTTTATGCCATGTATAATCAATTGGATCGGATGATTGCGCATAATGGGCTCCACACCAACGCCTTGGTCGCTTTTAATAACTTTCTAGACCAAATCGTGGATCCCATGCAACCTGACCTAGCTGTGGTAGCCTGGGATGCAGCATCGGGCAAAGAAACATTCCGTGGTGACTTATTTGCCGGTTATAAAGACGGCCGATCAAAAGCACCAGAAGAGTTCAAAGAACAGTTTCCCTACCTGCGTGAAATGGTCGCTTTACATGGCTTACGCAATTATGAACATCCTGAATTGGAAGCCGATGATATCATTGGGACATTTTCGCGTTTAGGTGAAGCTGCCGGCTATCAGGTGACCATTGTGACGGGCGACCAAGATTTAATCCAACTCGCAACGGATAACATCACAGTGAACGTGACGAAAAAAGGTGTGACGGAAATTGAGCGTTTTACACCAGCCTATATTCAAGAAAAGTATGGCTTGACACCGCTACAAATTATTGAGAAAAAGGCTCTAACTGGTGATACGTCTGATAATTATCCTGGCGTTACTAAGGTTGGGGAAAAGACAGCGTTGAAATTGTTAGCCCAGTATCACGATTTGGATAATCTTTATGCTCAAATCGATGAGATGAAGCCTTCAAAAATGAAAGAGAATTTGATTAACGATCGTGAAGCTGCTTACACAGCACGGCAATTAGCAACGATTCGGACAGACGCTGATCTTGAATTACCACTGACGGAAATTGAATATCGCGGTATTGATTATGATGGGTTGGTACCGTTCTATGAAGATATCGATTTTAAACAACAATTGGCTAAAATTAAAGCCTTAAAACAATCCGGTCAGTTGACTAGTCAAGCGATAGTGCCGGAACCAGTGGTGAATGTTGTGCCATTGCAGGCAGATAATTTACGAGCGGTGGCGATGATGGGCGACAAAATTGCCTTGCATATCGAAATGGCCGGCCAAAACTATCATGAAGATGACATGATTGGTTTTGTTATTGGTAATCCAACAGTGGGTTACTATGGTAGTCTTGATTTGTCCTTACTGCAAACACCGGAACTGCGCGCGGTAATTGAAAACCCAGCTATCATCAAAAACGTTTTTAACGTCAAAGCACAATTGGTGTTGTTTAAGCGCCTGGGCTTAGCGTTGCAGGGTGTTGATTTTGATTTTTTGTTGGCAGCTTACTTGCTCGATACGACAGCAAATGATAATGAACTCTCAACGTTGGCTCAACGTTTTGATGTATATGTGCAGCCAGATGAAGAAGTTTATGGCAAGGGAGCCAAGTTTGCGGTGCCAGAAGACGTCGATCAGGTCTTGACGCATCTTGGTCAAAAGGCGGATGCGTTAATGCAGTTGGAAACGCCCACTTTGGCGGCTTTAACTGATCATGAGCAAATGCATTTGTACACTGATATTGAGTTGCCTTTAGCCCACGTGTTAGCCGATATGGAATACCGTGGTATTGCCATTAACCAAGCGCGTTTAGTAGAAATTGGGACAGATTTAACTGGTCGTATTCAGGCGATTGAAGATGCCATTTATCTAGAAGCTGGGGAAAAATTCAACATTAATTCACCGAAGCAACTCGGGGTGTTGTTGTTTGAAAAAATGGGCTTGCCAGTCATCAAAAAAACGAAAACTGGTTATTCAACGGCAGTTGATGTCCTGGAAAAGTTAGCACATCAAGCCCCAATTGTCGATTATATTTTACAATATCGGCAACTGGCCAAGCTAAAGTCCACTTATGTGGATGGCCTATTAGCGGTTGTCAATCAAAAAGATAGCAAAATTCACACGCGTTTCTTACAGACCTTGACGCAAACGGGCCGTTTGTCATCAGTTGATCCTAATTTGCAAAATATTCCGATGCGTTCCGATGAAGGACGTCAAATTCGGACAGCCTTTGTGCCAAGTCAACCAGATTGGCAAATTTTTGGTGCGGATTATTCGCAAATTGAATTACGCGTGCTGGCGCATATGACAGGTGACAAAAATATGCAACAGGCGTTCTTAAATGGCGAAGATATTCATGCCGAAACGGCACGTGCCGTCTTTGGCTTAGACAGTCAAGCACCAGTTAATGCGTTACAACGGCGAACGGCAAAAGCGGTTAACTTTGGGATTGTCTACGGGATTTCTGATTTTGGTTTGGCCAATAATCTGGGGATTTCCCGTGCGCAAGCCAGGCAGTTTATTGAAACGTATTTTAAAGAATTCCCTAAAGTACATGAGTGGATGGAAAATATTAAGGCGGTTGCACATGCACAAGGGTATGTGGAAACCATTGCCAAGCGGCGCCGTTACTTACCTGATATTCATGCTAAAAACTTTAACTTGCGGAGTTTTGCGGAACGGACAGCGATGAATTCACCAATTCAAGGTTCCGCTGCAGATATTATCAAGATTGCGATGATTAAGGTGGCCGACGCCTTAGCAGAAAATAACATGCAAGCACGGATGTTACTGCAGGTCCACGATGAATTGATTTTTGAAGCACCAACGTCTGAAATACCCGAATTGACAGCGTTAGTGACCCAAGTGATGGATTCAGCTGTGACTTTGGATGTCCCTATGCAGGTTGAAAGCCATTATGGTAAAACATGGTATGATGCCAAGTAAGCGTTAAAATAGTGACCTTTTTTCTCATGTTATAAAAGCTGACATGTATTATCAAAATCGCCAGATTTAGCTTAGAATATAGATATGTTAACGGAGGTTGTTAAATGAGCGAACGTGAATTGAGAAGAAATTTAGCAATTCTGCCGATTGGCACCGTCCGTGAATTGACTCTATTAACTGATCGTCAGATTCGATATTATGAACAAAATCAGTTAATTACGCCAAATCGCGGGAAGGGCGGTCAGCGTCGATTTTCATTGAATGACGTGGATCGCTTACTAGAAATCAAAGATTTTCTAGATGCGGGTGATTCAATCAAAGATATTCAAGAAATCTTCGCAAAAAAGCGCCGCAAAGCAGAAGGGCAACCTGATTCGGAAACAGCATTACGTCGATCATTGCAAAAAGAATTTGCGCAAATTGGTCGGTTTGGTCGTTAGTTTTGAAATGCTGGGCATTTCAATATTGGTGTAGGAAGAAAGGAAAATCATGGCACGCAAGTCATATACAAAAGAAGAAATTAAGCAAATTGTTGCAGATGAAAATGTGGAGTTCATCCGTGTCACATTTACCGATGTTTTTGGTGCAATCAAGAACGTTGAAGTGCCAACATCACAATTGGACAAAGTGTTAAACAACAATTTGATGTTTGACGGGTCATCAATTGAAGGATTCGTACGTATTAACGAATCAGATATGTACCTTTACCCTGACTTGTCAACCTTTATGATTTTCCCATGGGCAACAGATGAGCATGGTGGTAAGGTTGCACGTTTGATTGCTGATATCTATACGGCTGATCGCGAACCATTTGCTGGTGACCCACGTTATGCTTTGCGCAAGGTTTTGGCAGAAGCTAAAGCTGCTGGTTTCACATCATTTAACGTTGGAACAGAACCAGAATTTTTCTTGTTCAAGTTGGACGCCAATGGTAACCCAACCACTGAATTGAACGATAAGGGTGGTTACTTTGACTTGGCCCCACTTGACATGGGTGAAAATGCCCGCCGTGAAATCGTGTTGACTTTGGAAAAGATGGGCTTTGAAATTGAAGCAGCTCACCACGAAGTTGCGGAAGGGCAACACGAAGTTGACTTCAAGTACGCTTCTGCTTTGGAAGCAGCCGACAACATTCAGACATTTAAGTTGGTTGTGAAGACCATTGCGCGTAAGAATGGTTACTTTGCGACATTTATGCCAAAGCCAGTTGCTGGGATTAACGGGTCAGGCATGCACACCAACATGTCATTGTTCCGCGACTCAGAAAATGCTTTTGAAGACACATCAGATGAAATGGGCTTGTCAAAGACAGCTTATAACTTCTTGGGCGGTTTGTTGGCGCACGCGACAGCTTTAACAGCTTTGGCAAACCCAACTGTCAACTCATACAAGCGTTTGACACCTGGTTTTGAAGCACCAGTTTATGTGGCATGGTCTGCCTCAAACCGTTCACCAATGGTACGCGTACCGGCTTCTCGTGGTAAGTCAACACGTTTGGAATTGCGTTCAGTGGATCCAACGGCTAACCCTTATACAACATTGGCTGCGGTCTTAGCTGCTGGTTTGGATGGGATCAAGAACGAACTTGAACCATTGGCATCTGTTGATAAGAACATCTACTTGATGGATGAAACAGAACGCACAAAGGCTGGTATCACAGACTTGCCAGACACATTGTTGGCTGCTGTGCGTGAATTGGCGAAGGATGATACGGTGATTGCAGCCATTGGGACGCATATTGCGGATAAGTTTATTGAAGCTAAGAAGATTGAATATACATCATATCGTCAGTTCGTCTCACAATGGGAAACTGACGCCTATCTTGAAAACTATTAATGGCTGCTGCTTTGGCCATTAGGGCACATTAATTCATCAGAAAAGCCACGACAAGTCGTAGCTTTTTTGTTATGATAAAGGGAGTGTTTTAATAGACTGAGGAGCGTGTCAACGACATGAAAAACATAACAATTGACTGGCGAAAAGCTTGGCTAATTGCGATTGTATTTATCGCAAGTGCCTGCGTCCAGGTCTTGGCTTTGAATGCCTTCTTAATCCCTAATAATGTGTTCTCAAGTGGGTTTAATGGTATTGCACAGCTTTTGGCGATTTTCTTTGCGCAAGTCTTTCATATGAATGTCCAAACCGGTGTGTTCATTATGATTTTCAACATCCCAATTGGGATTATTGGCTGGAAGTTAATCGGTGGTAAATTTACAATTTTGAGTTTTTTGAATTCAATTTTTGTGTCATTTTTGCAAATTCTTGCCCCAACACAAGCTTTGACAACTGAACCCTTACTCGCCTCACTGTTTGGTGGTTTATTGTTAGGGGTATCAATTGGGCTGGCCATGCGTTATGGCTTTTCGACCGGTGGGATGGACATTGTTGCCATGGTCGTTCAGAAGCGTACGGGAAAGTCAATCGGCGCCTTGATGAACGGGATTAACTTTGTTGTGGTGATTGTTGCCGGTACCTATATTGGTTGGCAAAATGCCTTGTTCACGTTAATCGGGATTTATGCCACTGGTCGTGCTGTTGATGCCATTTATACCGGTTATCAAAAGTTAACGGCCATGATTGTCACCTCAAAAGGCGACGAAGTGGTGACCGCTTTGCATAAGGATCTGATTCGTGGGATTACTATTTTGCCATCAAAAGGGGCTTATACCAAGCGTGATTCTATGACGTTGATGATGGTATTATCACGTTATGAATTGGTTGAAATGCAAGAGATTGTTCATCGGACAGATCCCAAAGCATTTATCAATCTGATGAGTACGGTGAGTGTGTCAGGGGAATTCTTTGACTCTGACCGCCAGTTGCAAATGAAAAAAGCCGTTGCCGTACCGAAATTTGAAACGGTTGAAGCGCAAATTGAAGCTGATCTACAATTAGAAGCGCAATTAGATCAAATTGAAGTCGAACAAAGGAAGGATATCTAACTATGCCTATTGTACAAGTTGAATTATTAGAAGGTCGCACACAAGCACAACTCGCCAAAATGGTGAAAGACATCACGGATGTGATTGTTGAAGATGCTGGTGCAGCACGCGAAGCGGTACACGTTATTGTACGTGAAATGCCTAAAGACCGTTACGCAGTTGGCGGCGTGTTAAAGAGTGATCAATAAGCGAATAAAAAAGCGTGTGTCATACGTGACACACGCTTTTTTTATTGTTTTGGTTGCGTTGAATCCCGAATGACCAATTGGCCATCCATCACGACACGTTGGATAGTTTGTGGCTGTTCATCACGGACTTTAGTAAACAGCTGATAGAGCTGTTTACCTGCTTCAAAAAAATTAAATTCAAAGCTAGTTAGATTTGGGGTCACAGTTTTGCTAAAAAACGATTGACCAAAGCCAATATATTGTGGTGTTTGCTGCAATGCGTAGCCAGCCTGCATGGCACCAACCACAATACGGTCAGTAGCACCAATCACAAGATCGTACTGATCGGCGGCCATAGCCATTTTGGCATCGTGCTTGGCGGTATCGAGTTTAAAGTCGGTAATCACTTCGGTATAGGGAATATTTGTTAGCGCAGCTTTAATCCCCATGAACCGTTCATAGCCAACGGCATGATCCGCTTTGGCATCGACATTTAACAATAACACATTTTCAGGTTTTAAGGTCTTAATATAGGCACCAACAGCCTCGCCGCCCTGACGATCAGCCATAATGACACGGTGAAAATTCGGTTCGTCTTGGCCTTGAATGACAATTGGCAGTGGGGAAGCCATTAAAGTCTCGCGAATGGCATCAGTTAAATTAGCCGTTAACAAAATGATGCCGCCGACATTTTGGGCGTGTAATTTGTCAATTGCGGCTAATTCGCGCTCAGGATCTTGATAGGCATTGACAATTAAAAAAGTGTCATCATGGTTATTTTCGTCCAAACCACGAAGCATATCTGATTGGGCAATGGAATCCAAACGGGGCACAATGACGCCAATCGTATGATTTTTTTGTTGCTTAAGACTTTGGGCAAAAGTGTTGGGGGTATAGCGATATTCTTTTACAATCCGATCAATTTTTTGTCGGGTGTGGGTACTCACAGAACCACCATTGAGGTAACGTGAGACCGTACTTTTGGCGACATTTGCCATTTTGGCAATGTCATTAATTGTGACTTTCTTATTCATAACCTTAATCATATCAGAAATACCAACGGTTGTTGCGATATTCAGCAAAAAAAAGTGGGGGTTGCAAAATAATTTGTAAGCGGTTACAATGACAGTGTAATAAAGAACCGGTTCCGTAATACGTATTTGTAAGATTGGCAGTGCTGTTTTAACAGCTCGTTTTAAACTGAGTAGAGGAAAATCCAATGAAGTATGATGAAGTAGCAAAGCGCGTGGCAAAAGCGGTCGACCAAGACAACATTATTGCTGCAGCGCACTGTGCCACACGGTTACGACTTGTCGTCAAGGACGTCAAGAAAATTGATCAAGACGCTTTAGACAATGATCCGGATTTGAAAGGGACCTTTAACGCAAATGGTCAGTATCAAATCATTGTTGGACCTGGAGATGTGAATGGTGTTTATGATGAATTTGTGAAGCTAACCGGCGTTAAACAAGCCTCAACAGATGACTTGAAGCAGATTGCCGCACAGTCTGGTAAGAAAAATCCAATTATGGATTTGATTAAAGTTTTGTCTGATATCTTTGTGCCACTGATTCCAGCCTTGGTTGCTGGTGGTCTACTAATGGCCTTGAATAACATCTTGACCGGTGCTGGCATGTTTGGACCAAAGTCATTGGTTCAGATGTTCCCACAAATTACTGGCTTAGCTGAAATGGTTAACCTAATGGCGTCGGCACCATTTGCCTTCTTACCCATTTTGATTGGGATTACAGCGACACGGCGGTTTGGTGGGAGTGAAATCCTGGGTGCTGCGGCTGGTATGATGTTGGTGATGCCAAGCTTGGTCAACGGTTATAACGTGGCTGAAGCGGTGTCAACTGGTAAGATGCCAACTTGGGATTTGTTTGGTTTGCATGTTGCCCAAGCTGGTTATCAAGGTCAAGTGTTACCAATTATCGGTGTTGCCTTTATTCTTGCCACTTTGGAAAAGTTCTTCCATAAGCATTTGAAAGGGGCGATTGACTTTACCTTTACGCCAATGCTTGCGATGCTGATTACAGGATTTGTGACCTTCATTGTGGTCGGACCAATCTTGCGCGTCATCTCAAACGGTATCACAGATGGTTTGACTTGGATGGTGACAACCTTTGGCTTTATTGGTTATGGTATCTTTGGATCATTCTATTCAGCCATTGTGATTACTGGCTTGCATCAAAGTTTCCCAGCGATTGAAACCCAATTGTTAGCCAATATCGCCAAAACTGGTGGTGACTTTATCTTCCCAATTGCAGCTTCAGCTAACGTGGCGCAAGGGGCCGCAACCTTTGCTATCTATTTCTTGGCAAAGGGAAATCCAAAGATGCGTGCCTTGGCATCATCAGCCGGCGCCTCAGCGATGCTTGGTATCACTGAACCTGCCTTGTTTGGGGTCAACCTTAAGTACAAATTCCCATTCTTTATCGCCTTAGGGGCTTCTGGTGTTGCTAGCTTGATGATGGGCTTGTTCCATGTGATGTCCTCATCACTTGGCCCAGCTGGTTTGATTGGTTTCATTGCAATCCCAGCAAATAAGTGGGTTGGCTTCTTTATCTCAGTGATTATTGCCTTTGTGCTCGCGTTTGTGGTAACGTTTGTTTACGGCCGCTCACACATGCCTGCTTCAGATACACCAAAGGCACCAGTTGTGCCTGATGAAACAGTCGTTGCTGTTGGGTTTTCTGTAAATGCACCAGTTGCTGGGGCATTAGTGGATATTGCCACGGTAAATGATCCAGTTTTCTCAAGTGGTATGATGGGACAAGGTGTTGCGATTGAACCAAGTGATAATCAAATCGTAGCCCCAGCCGATGGCCTGATCACCGTTGCCTATGCGACAAAACACGCTTATGGCTTGAAAACAGATGACGGTGTTGAAGTATTAATTCACGTCGGAATTGATACGGTTAACTTGGAAGGTAAGGGCTTTACGTCAGAAGTTGTCCAAGGCCAATATGTCACGAAGGGGACAGTGCTTGGTACATTTGATAAGCAAGTCATTGCTGATGCCGGCTATCCGGTCACAACGATGGTTGTGGTGACCAACAGTCAATCATATGAGAAAGTAGTGCATGACAAGCCGTTTGGGTCAAAGGTTGTCCCAACTGATGTTGTTCTGACTGCTGTACCCGAAGCATCGGCTGAAAATCTGATTGTTGCACCAGTTTAAGGAGTTTAAATGTTAGTTACAAATGACACGATTGCTTTTGAGAAATATCACTTATATCCAACCAAAGGGTTACTTAATGATCCCAACGGCCTCGTATTTTTTAAAGGACAGTACCACGTCTTTTACCAGTGGAATCCAAAGGCTTGCGACCATAAGTATAAAGAGTGGGGCCATTTTATTTCAGATGATTTGAAGACATGGCGTCGGGTTGAATCCGCTTTAAAGCCGTCACTGGAAAATTTGGATTCGGCCGGTATATACTCGGGCGCCGCTTTTGTCAAAGATGATCGACTCTACGTCTTCTATACTGGTAACGTGCGCGATGCGGCTGGTCACAGTGTGAAATCATCACAAATGTGGGCGGTGAGTGATGATGGGATTCATTTTGAAAAACTCGGTGAATTATTTCCTCATCCGGCAGGGTTTACCAAAGATGTGCGAGATCCAATGGTTTGGCAGGGTGATAATGGACATTATTTCTTGATTTTAGGGGCGCAACACGATAATCAAGTTGGCGATATTATCATTTATGAATCGGTTGATTTTAAGAACTGGACATTTAAAGGCTCATTGATAGGCGATCAATTACGCGACGTTCGTGGTTATATGCTGGAATGTCCAGGATTGATCACTGTCGATGGCAAGCAAATCTTGATGTTTTCCCCACAAGGATTAGCACCAGATCGTGTGCATCATCGATATGAGAACATTCATAACACGGGGTATGTGATTGGCACTTTTGATGAAACAACGGCACGTTTTCAGGTCGAAACAGACTTTGAAGAAGTTGATCAAGGGTTTGAATTCTATGCCCCACAGACTATGAACGCACCTGACGGGCGACGCATCATGTGGGGATGGGCTGGTATGATGACACCCGAACGGGAAGCGGCTGTGCCAACAATTGCCACAGCCGATTGGGTACATGTGTTAACGGTACCACGGGCATTACACGTCACAGCCGATAATCACCTCGTGCAACGCCCAATTGAAGAAATTTTGGCGCCAACAGTGCTTGACATTCAGTCACTTGATCATCTGACGGTTGGTCAATATCGTGTACAGACTGATACGGATTGGTCGGTGGCCCTGGGTGATCATGCTACATTAAAGCGAGTGGGCCAAACGTTGTATTTTGAACGGCAACAGTGGGAAGATCATCGTTTAGATACGCGTCAAATGACGGGCAACCTTGATGAACTCTTGCTGATTGTAGACAATGATGTGATTGAAGTTTATACTGAAGATGGTTTGCAGGTTATGACGGGACGTTATTTCTAGGCAGCTATTGTGATATTGAAGACGCTAGTACGTAAAGGTGTTGATCAAAATAGGGTTAACATCGCATAAAGAGGTAAAAGAATGGGACTATTAGGTGCAATTGAAGCAGGTGGTACAAAGTTTGTGGTGGCTGTTGCTGATGAGAATTTTAACATTATCGATCGGACAGCATTTCCAACATTAGATGGCGAAAAGACGTTAGATCAGGTCATTGCGTTCTTTGACCAATATGATAACATCGACGCCATTGGGATTGCCGCCTTTGGGCCAATTGATATTGTGCCTGAATCAAAGACTTACGGTTATGTCCTCGACACGCCAAAACACGGCTGGGCAGGGTATAATTTCTTAGGCCGGATGAAGGCTTGGCGTGATATTCCTTATTACTGGACCACGGATGTCAATGGGGCTGGTTGGGCTGAGTTTACCACAGGGGCTGCCAAAGACGTTGACAATATGGTGTATTTGACAGTCGGCACGGGTGTTGGGGCCGGTATTGTCTCTGGTGGACACCTTGTCAGTGGTTATGGTCACCCAGAAGCCGGTCACATTTTCTTGCAAAAGCATCCAGAAGACACGTATGCGGGTCATTGCCCATTCCACGGTGCGAACTGTTTGGAAGGTTTGGCAGCTGGACCAGCCATCGAAGAACGTTGGGGTATGAGTGCCAAGGAAATTCCTGATGATCATTTGGCATGGCGGATGGAAGCCTTCTACTTGGCACAAGCCATATTGGATTATACGATGATCTTGCGCCCAGAAAAGGTGGTACTTGGTGGCGGCGTCCCACACCGTGAGATTCTTTTCCCCTTAATTCGGGAAAGCTTTGCGGAACAGATGAGCGATTATTTGGCAGTGCCACCATTGGATGACTATATTGTGCCAGTGGCTAATGGCGACAATGCCGGCATCCTCGGTTGCTTCTATTTGGCGAAAACATTACTATAAAAAATAAAACCGACAAGCCATTAATTGGTTTGTCGGTTTTTTAGTGCCTGTAAGGCTAAGTTGTGGGCGCCAAGATTGTCTTTTTCTGGCAACCATTGACTAAGGACGAGGGTACGAGACGCTAATAATGCCAAAATGTCATCGACTTCGGGTTGATAATGTTTGGCGTATTGTTTGTGTAACGCCTCAACTAATAATTTAGAATCACTATAAATGGTTAAAATATCCGTGTTAGGAGGTAATTGCTTTAACGCCCAAATCAAGGCTTGAAACTCCGCCGCGTGGTTATCCAAAGATTCAAATAGGGGCGACTTAAATTGTTGCTGCTGTTTTTGTTGGATTAGCACGGCACCGGCAGCGCTGAGGCCAGTGTTGGGCTCACGTGCGGCATCGACGTAAAGGGTAAGCAATGGTTTTTCCTCGGCAAATAGTTTTTTAAGACAAATCTGATTGTGATACTGTCATATTGTTTCCTATTATAGCGGGTTTTTAACCAAAAATGTACTATTTTTAAGTCTGTGGTTGAGGCACGTTAGTTTTTAAAAGGGGCGCCGAAAACAGCTAAGCGATCAGCTAAACTTGCTTCAATGGCAGTGACACCTGGTGCCAATAATTTTCTTGGATCATAGTTTTTACCAATTAAATCTTGGTCGGTTAAAATAAATTCGCGTAATGCTTGATGAAAGGCTAATTGTGCTTCAGTATTCACATTAACTTTGGCAACACCTATGCGAATGGCTGTTTTGATTTGATCATCTGGGACACCCGATCCACCATGTAAAACAAACGGCACTTTATGGTTGGTGATGGCGTCTAGTGTGGTTGTTAATTGTTGGAGATGGGGCAGGTTTAGTCCTTGCCAATTAGCGGGGTAACGGCCGTGAATATTGCCAATACCGGCAGCAATGAAATCAATTTGAGTTTCAATCATGGCAATGGCATCAGCAATTGCGGCAATTTCACCAGTGCCAATGATACCATCCTCTTCGCCGCCGATACTGCCAACTTCAGCTTCCACTGAAATATCTTGTGCATGGGCTAAAGCGACAATTTCACGCGTTTTGGCTAAATTTTCCGCTAATGGTAAATGCGAACCGTCAAACATAACCGACGTAAAACCAGCTTGAATAGCGGCTTTGGCCGCCTCGTAGTCACCATGGTCAAGGTGAATGGCAATGGGTACCGTAATATTTAGGGCGTCATCAAGGTTGCGAATCAATTGTGCAACGGTTTTAAACCCACCCATATAGTTAACAGCGCCCATTGAGATAGCAATGATCGTCGGGGCTTGTTTTGCTTGTGCGACTCGGAGGATTGCTTGTGTCCATTCAAGGTTATTGGTATTAAAAGCACCTACGGCGTAGCCGTGATCACGGGCTGTTTGTACAATAGCTTTACCAGAAACAATTGTCATAATTTATTCTCAACTTTCTTTGGTTTAGATTGGGTTGTCGCGAAAAAGTGGGTCATCATGCTGTTGGAATTCGGCTATTTCAAAGGCTAGTTAATAAGGCGTTTAGACTAGACCAATTGATCATTTTTGTTAAAGATATTAAGCCTGCTAGTCGATAAACGTCATGTATTAGCGATGTTAAAGCCATCAATGTTTGGTCAACAGCGGACGATCCTCTGTTTTGGAAACGCTTACATTTTCGCTATAGAAAACATTATACCGTGTCAAAAAAATAAAGCACCATAGACCAATTTTAAAATTGGTCTTATATTTGATTGTATAATTTTGGTAAAAGTGCCACGCTTTGTAGGTTAGATCCACAGAGCGGTACCAACGTCTGACAACTATTTGTGGTACAATAGTTCTAGCTAATTTCCGATAAAAATTTAAGAAATATGACAAAAAAACTTGAAAAATAGTGGCAAATGCCATCTGAAAATTGTCAGATAGCGCAGTAATAGCGTATATTTTCATTGAATGAGAGGTAAACACATGATTCCAAAGCGTGGGTTCTTTCAACCCTTAGAAATAACGGGCCAAATTAGTTGGTTATGGTGGGGAATTGCGCTGTTGGCTGGTCTCATTACTTGGAGTGAGTTGGAGTTCAAACTCGTCCTACCAGTGATTGGTTACCTGATCATCGTCCTCTTATTAGGCTTGATTCTTGTTTTACGCCGACGCGTATATATCGTCGGACCACGACTATTTTTAGGGCATGTCTTGACGTCAGAATATGAAGAAATTTCACTTGTGAAAGTTGAAAATTGGCAATTAAATGGGCACGTATTACAATTCACACGTGCCGGCCGTGATCGGAAATATTGGTTGAGTAAAAATATCACACAACAAGTTAAGGATTATATGAATACCCATGACGGACAAAATCACAATTAATATCACAGATCAAACGGGCCGAATTGATGCCATTTTGGCAAATCAAAACTTACCGTATTCCCGTACAGTTTTAGCAAATTGGGTACAATCAGGCGAAGTGCTTGTTAACGGACAACGGGTGAAGCGCTCGTACAAAGTCACTGCCGGCGATGTGATTAGCATTCAGCCACCAGTCGTACAGCCGACCGAAATTGTCGCCGAAGCGATGCCATTAGACATTGTGTATGAAGATGCAGATTTATTAGTGGTCAATAAGCCACAAGGGATGGTTGTGCACCCAGCAGCAGGGCATACGTCTGGCACATTGGTGAATGGTTTGTTACACCATGCACCATTATCGACGATTAATGGCGAATTCCGACCAGGGATTGTCCATCGCATTGACCGTGACACCAGTGGGTTATTAATGGTTGCCAAAAACGATCAAGCTCATCAAGCACTCTCTGCACAATTGAAAGCGCATAAAAACGACCGTATTTACTATGCACTCGTTCGCGGTGAATTTGAAGAAAATACTGGGACAATTAACGCACCAATCGCCCGTCACGCTATTGACCGTAAAAAGCAAGCGGTCCAAGAAGGCGGACGTGAAGCGGTGACGCATTTTGAAGTGATCGCCCGTTACGTTGGTTATACGTTACTCAAGGTGCGCTTAGAAACTGGTCGTACGCATCAAATCCGTGTCCATTTAACTTACATTGGCCATCCTATTGTTGGGGATCCAGTTTATGGTGGCGCACAAAAGCTACCTGGCGTGCATTTAGCAGGTCAATTATTACACGCCAAAACACTATCGCTAACCCAACCAACAACTGGGGAAACCCTTACGTTTGATAGTGAAATACCCGCATATTTTGCGCAGGCTTTAGCAACTTTAACCCCAATTAATCCGCAACATGATTAATAACAGATAAGAAAGGAGCTGTGTGGTTGTGTAACCGCATAACGAGAATATGGCAAATAAAGAAGTATTAGACAACGCATCATTACAACGTGCGTTGACGCGTATTACTTACGAGATTATTGAACGTAACAAGGGCGGGCAAGATCTTGTCTTGGTCGGCATTAAGACACGTGGTGAATTCTTAGCTCATCGGATCGCGAATCGTCTAGAACAATTAGAAGGGGTTAAGATCCCAGTGATGGCCATTGACATCACTAATTTTCGTGATGATGTTTTGAATCGTGATGATAGTTTAGGTCTAAATGCTGAAGAAAAAACCAATATTTCGGATAAAAATATTGTGTTAATCGACGATGTGTTGTTTACAGGTCGCACAATCCGCGCCGCGTTGGATGCCTTGATTCACATTGGCCGACCAAATACCATTGCTTTGGCGGTACTGGTTGATCGTGGGCATCGGGAACTCCCAATTCGCGCAGACTTTGTTGGGAAAAATATTCCAACGGCGCAAAATGAAAAGATCAAGGTCTTGGTCCAAGAAATTGACGGCCGTGACGCCGTTGAAATTGTCCATTAATAGGAGATATAAAGTAGGTTATTTAGCAATTTTATGACCTATTGTGAGTAATAGATATGAAACGGCACTTAATTCTTGAGGATGGCACGGTATTTCAAGGCTTAGGCTTTGGTGCACCGGCAACGACATTTGGCGAAATTATTTTTCATACAGCCATGACTGGTTACCAAGAAATCATCACCGACCCGATTTATGATGGGCAGATGATTGTTTTTGCGATGCCAGTTGTCGGCGCTGCTGGGATTCATGCAGAGGCGTATGAATCGGTGAAACCAACGATTCGAGGCATGATTGTGCATGATCTGGCGGAAGTCTCTGTTAATCGGCAACGTCGGATGAGTTTAGACCGCTTTTTAAAGCAAAATAATATTCCTGGTTTATACCAAGTAGACACACGGCAACTTATCCGGCATTTGCGCGAGACGGGACCACAAAAAGCGACCATCGTGGATTATGCTGATGAACACGCAGTGGATCAATTGGTGGCTACGGTGTTAACCAATAAACAGGTGCAAAATACCGCAACGCCAAAGCCCTATGCCAATCCAGGGCGGGGGCGTCATATTGTCGTGATTGATTTTGGTTTAAAACACGGCATTTTACGGATGCTTGGTGACTTTGATGCCAATGTCTCGGTTTTACCTTATACAACAACTGTTGAAGAAGTGCTGACACTTGATCCAGATGGTATTGTGCTGTCAACTGGACCAGGGGACCCGCGCACACTGCCTGAAAGTGTGTTAACGCTGATTCGTGTTTTGCAAACCAAGGTTCCAATGTTGGGGATTGGCTTAGGGCATGAATTATTTGCGATGGCCAATGATGCGGAACTTAAGCCACTTCAGTCCGAACATCACGGGATGAATCATCCTATTCAAGAAATTATTTCACAACAAATTTTTTATGCGATGCAGGGTCAAGGTTATGCGGTCGATGAAGCAACTATCAATCGAAAGAAAATGATTGTGACGTATCGCGACTTGGTTGATGGCGCTGTCCAAGGGTTGCGCCACCGTGAATTTCCCGCTTTTAGTGTCCAATTTTTCCCTGATGCTGCCCCAGGGCCATTAGAAGCCACCGCTGTATTTGCAGATTTCTTTGAAACGGTAGAAGATTATGTCGAACATTTCAATCAATACTAATATAAAAAAACTGCTCTTTATCGGTGCGGGGGCCAATGACTTTGGCCGCGAGGCAGAACATGATGCAGCAATTTATCAAGTCATGCCAGAACTTTGCGGGCATGGCATTGATGTTTTTGTCATTGATGAAAATCCTTATGCGCTGGCTTTAGAGAGTTTAGCAGCGACTGCCTATTGGCAACCACTGACAGTCGCCAACATTAAAGCCATTATCAAGGAAAATCATATTGATACGGTGATGCCACTGTTTGGTGGTGAAGCCTCGCTGCGGATCTGGGCCGAAGTTGTCCAAAGTTGGTCACACGGGGATGGGGCATTACCGCATACGCTTGGTCTCAGCATTGAGATGTTACTGAAAGTGAATAATTTACCGGCATTGACGCAGCTGATGGCCGAAAATGGTTTACCGGTAATTACGAACTATGTGCTCAAAGCACAGGACGAAGCGAATGAGTTATTGCGTGAATTGCATTTGCCGTTAATGGTGCGGGCCTTACATCCTAACCAAACCAACACACGTCACATTATTGAACGATTAGATGACTTTGAAGACGCGATTAACCTCGCGAAGTCGCAGTCCGTGACGCAAGAAGTGATTATTTCACGGGCTATCAATGGCCTTAAAGAAGTCAGTTTAGAGATTTTACGTGATGCACGCGGGAATAAAATGCAAATTGGCGCGAGTGAAGATATGGATCCAATTGGCATTCATACGGCTGATTCCCTCAGTGTGTCACCAATTCTGACGATTCAAGATCAGTTGATTAGCCGTATGCGAGACTACGCTTTTCGAGTTGCTGATATCTTGCAATTGCAAGGGATTATGCATGTCCAATTTGCAGTCGATGACGATACCGATAAAATTTATGTCATTAAAGTATCCCCTTATATTGACCAAATGGCGACGCGCATGGCTTTGGCTACGGGGTACCCAACGATGCTTGTGGCCATTAATCTAGCAATGGGCATTCCGTTGGAAGAAATTGTGTTACCACACAATTTTGGACCACAAACAGCGATGATGGAACCCATGATGGATCACGTGGTGGTTAAATTACCAATCTTTCCATTTGGTGAACTGGCTGAAGCTGGGGTACATGTGAAACGCCAGCTTAACAGTGTGCAGAAGTCCGTGGGGACAACCCTTGGCTTTGGCCGGACGTTTATTGAGTCCTTAGAAAAGGCGATTCGGTCGGCGCACTTTAACAATGCGAGTTTCTCACCAACGAACATGGCTCACATTAACGATGATGAATTGATTCAACAATTGATTCATCCACAAGATAACCGTGTACTCTTGTTGATTGAAGCGATTAAACGCGGGTATGAAATTGATGAACTCGCGGAATTAACAGATATTGATGAATTCTTCTTCCATCAGTTGCAACATTTACACCAGTTGGAAACGGCTATTGAAGCCGATGTGGATAGTATTGCTGCACTAAGGCGTGGGAAAAGATACGGTTTGTCAGATGGTTTGATTGCCCGTTTTTGGCATACGGACTTTAATATTATACGGACCTTAGCCCAGGAACATCACATTGATGTGACCTATAAGGCGGTTGAACCATCTGCTGGTGAATTCCCAGAAAATGCGCGGCAGTATTATGCAACCTTTGAGTCAGAAAATGAGTCTAAGCAGGTCGCAGAAGACGCGATTTTGGTGATTGGCTCGGGCGCTTTTCGGATGGGGGATGCGGCATCTGGTGGTTATGCGACGACAATTACGCTGTCAGAGTTGCGCCGGTTGCAGTATCCAACCATTATTATGAACAATAATCCCAGTGACGCGACATTGTTACCACATTTAGCGGATAAGCAGTATTTGGAACCATTGGAAATTGCTGATGTGATGCAGGTTGTTGAATTAGAACAGCCAAAGGCAATTATTATTCCTGGTAACCGTCGCAAGTTGATTCGCGCTTTACGTGAATTGGGACAGCGGGTAATTATTTTGCCAAAGGAAAAGCATACGCCTAACGGACCAGATGAAAACGAGTCAGAGTTTGCGCTAAACGTCTTTTTTGATGGCGACAAAGTCTATCCAATCAATATTACCCAACACATGGCTGGCGAGATGCGGGTGATTGCCCCTGCTGGTGAGGTACCAAGCCGGTTGCTGGCAACAACAAAAACACTAGAAAATCCTGGTGTTTACCAAGTGATTTGGTATGAAAAAACGGTTCAGTGGCGTCGGGAAGTTGATTTGGCACCGATTAATGATGGTACTTGGTTACGCCCAATGCCATTTGGGCAAATTGCTTTCTTGACAAAAGTTACGCATATCGAATGGTTACGTTTAACGATTCGGGCAGCTTTGCATGAAATGACCGAACAGGATTTGCAACTATTAGCTGATATTGCGCATCATGCCAAGTCACAACCGTTGGCATTGGTGGCAGCTGACGTGAATTATCGTTTGCATTTGCAACCGAGTGAAGTCATTGATGGTACAAGATTTGAAATGGGAGTAGGTGTGAGCGACTATGGGCGATCGGAAGAAGTATGAGACGCACCTCTTTAAGGGAATTCTCGTGACGCAAAATGCATCGGGGCGTTTTGAACCAAAAGCCGATGCGGTGCCACATTTGTGGCGTACGGGAAAACATACCAAGGGGCAATTTAAACAAATTGGGCAAATTTTCTTAACGGAAAACGGCCAATCGGTGGCGGTGTTGCAGCAAGATAAATTAGCTTTTAATCAACGCCATGATTTTACCCCGCTACAACGGTGGACCGCAGAATACGTGCCACTTGAATTATTGACCAAGTGGTTATAAAAAAACCTGAACATCATGTTGTTCAGGTTTTTTATATGCGGGCGGGTTTAATATGCTTACTTGTAAAGTGAAAGAGCGTAGCATTGATGATAATAATGAGGCCGCTGAAAATGAAAATAGCCCGATAATCGTATAGACTAGCGACAATAGCCCCCATCATGGGACCAATCACAGAACCTAATGACTGAAAACTTTGGTTATAACTGAAAATACGACTGGTCATTTCAGTGGGTGAGTTTTTAGAGAGTAAGGTTTGAACGGCTGGTAACATGGTTGCATCACTAATACCGACCAAGAATCTAAAGAACATTAACATACTGATACTGGTCACAAAAGCGGTAGGAATCAAGGCAATGACCCCAATCATAAACCCAATTTTAATCATGCGATGGGTCCCGACGCGATCACCAATTCGGCCAAAACGCGGCGCCGCAATCACGGTTGCGATACCTGGCATGGCAGCCACAATACCGGCGATAAACGTGGTGTCGGCACCATGATGTAAGATTTCTCGAACAAATAAACTCACAATCGGGTTAATCGCTGTGTTGACGGTTTGAACTAACATGGTGGTCACAAACAAGCCGACAATAAGTGGTTTATTAGGGATATTTTGCCAAAGCGTTTTGGTGGATACACGTGATACGCGTAGGGCAGCGGGCCGGGGCGATTCCTTAACCAGGAACAACGTTAATATAAACACGAGAAACAGGATGATGCCGGTAATATGAAATGAGGTGCGGTAACTGAAAAAAGTTGCCAAGATACCACCAAACAGTGGGCCGACCAAATTACCAGCGGTCATGCCCGTCACTAAAATACCAAGGGCTTTCCCAGCATGTTTTTTCGGTGTTTGAGTTGCCACTAGGGCATTCGCATTTGAAATGAAGCCACCCATAGCACCTTGCAGGGCGCGTAGGATAAATAATTGCCACACATTGGTCACATTCCCCATTAAAAATAAGACAATTGACATACCAAAGGCGGCGCGTAACAACATGAGCTTGCGACCTTTGCTATCGGCTAGTTTACCCCAAAATGGTGACACAATTGCTGTGACTAAAAACGACACGGCAAAGACAGCACCAGAATAAAAGCTTAATTGGTCTTTATCAAATGTCCCTAGTGTGTCGATGTAAAGGGACAAAAACGGCATGACCTCACTCAATGCAACCCCAGTCATAAAGACGCCAAACCAGAGGACAAAGACATTTCTTTGCCACAATGGCTCGCCATCCGACTGAGATTCTTGCGTGTTTTCAGGCATATAGATCTTCCTCCGAGAAAAAATTGATAGTCTTAGTGTATGCTTCTTTGTCAAAATATGCACGTTATAAGACTTAGCTTGTGAATGTATTAAATTTTTATTATAATGAAACTACGTTTGAAAACGTATCAAGGCATGTTGCGGTTTTTAAAATAGTGATGTGTCTTCCGGAATTAAATGAAGGGAATGTGCTTTCTTGCATACACTTGTTTGAAGTACATCGACCAGATTCGGTGATCGATCAAACGACTGTGTGCCAGATAGCGCGCAAAACAATATGGCAAGAACTAAGAGTTATTCAGGGCAAGAAGTCCTTGATATGGTTGGGCAATATATGGTACCAGCAGATGCCGAAAAAGTCAAATTGGCTTATGACTGGGCGTCAGAGCTCCACCACAATCAGTTCAGAAAATCTGGTGAACCTTACATTATTCACCCCATTCAGGTGGCAGGGATTTTAGCCGAGCTTAAGATGGATACGGCAACGGTTATTTCCGGCTACTTGCATGATGTGGTGGAAGATACAACAGCCAGCATCCAAGACATTGAAGAGAAGTTTGGCGCAACGATTGCGCAAATTATTGACGGTGTCACAAAGATTAGTAAAATCGAATACAAAAACTCACGAGAACAGCTTGCGGAAAATCACCGAAAGCTGCTTTTAGCCATGTCCAAAGATATTCGTGTCATTATTGTCAAACTCGCCGATCGTTTGCACAATATGCGCACGTTGGGCGCGTTGCGAGAAGAAAAGCAACGCCGTATTGCGAGTGAGACGTTGGATATTTATGCACCATTGGCCGATCGCTTAGGAATCAGTACGATTAAGTGGGAGCTTGAAGACCTCGCTTTGAGCTATTTGGATCCAGAAAAGTATTACATGATCGCGTCACAAATGAATATGAAACGTGACGAACGGATCCAGTATGTGCAAGAAGCGGTGACGGAAATTACGCAAGCCATTCAAGATCTTGAATTGGAAAATGTGAGTGTTTACGGGCGACCAAAGCATATTTATTCGATTTATCGCAAGATGACGGACAAGCATAAGGCGTTTGAAGAAATTTATGATTTGTCAGCGGTTCGGGTCCTCACTGATACGATTCCAGATACGTATGCGGTCCTTGGTGCGATTCATTCCAAGTGGATGCCATTACCTGGTCGCTTCAAAGATTATATTGCGTTACCCAAAGCCAATGGGTATCAAAGTTTGCATACCACAGTGATTGGCCCAAGTGGTCGCCCTTTGGAAGTGCAGATTCGTACGCATACCATGCATGAAGTTGCGGAGTTTGGTGTGGCAGCCCACTGGGCCTATAAGAAAAATAAGGGCTCAAACAAAGAAGCCAAAGTCAATGACCAAAACCAGCAGGCATTGAACGTGATTCAAGGGATTCTAGAATTACAAGAGGATGCCAAAAACGCTGAAGACTTCATGGCTGGCGTACAAGGGGATCTCTTTAGCGATCGTGTTTATGCATTCACGCCACGTGGGGATGTCTTTGAATTGGCAAAAGGCGCTGGACCGCTTGATATGGCTTTCTCCATTCATACCAATGTGGGCATTAAAACAACGGGAGCCAAAGTCAATGGCCGGATTGTGCCACTAGATTATAAAATCAAAACTGGTGATATTATTGAAATTATCACCAGTTCAACAGCTAAGCCAAGCCGCGACTGGTTAGACATTGTCTCCACGCGTCGGGCACGCAATAAAATTAAGCAATATTTCAAGCAACTTGATCGCGAGGATAACATCGAAGCGGGTCGTGACTTGTTAGCGCGTATCTTACAAGACACTGGCTTTGATCCGGCAGCTATTTTAACGGTTGATCGGTTGGTTAAAACAGCCGAAGCCCTGCATTATCATACGTATGAAGATATGTTGGCAGCGCTTGGTTATGGCGACGTTGCCGTACCAGGGGTAGCCAATAAGTTGACGGAAGCCATTCGTGAAGCCCAGCAAGAAGCGGAAACGGCGGAATTGCAACGGGAATTACTTGAAGAAGGTCACGAAATTAAACGGGTTGAAACAGCACTCACCCAACGGCAAAAGGCAACTGCTGATGATATTGTGATTGCTGGTGTTGATAATTTACTGGTACGTTTGGGGCGTTGTTGCACGCCAGTGCCAGGAGATGACGTCACTGGCTACATTACCAAAGGTCGCGGCATTTCGGTGCACCGCGTCGGCTGCCCAAATATCCGCGCGGCCGAGACACAAGGGCAACGTTTGGTGGATGTACAGTGGGAAGATGAAAAGGGGCTCAAGCCTAACTATGACGCTGATTTGACGGTTCATGGTGAAAACCGTAATGGGTTACTCAATGATGTCTTACGGGCTGTCAATGGTCGGACAAAGTTTGTCAACTCAGTGAACGGACATGTGACTAAAAACGGCATGGCGCAAGTGTCATTATCAATTGGCGTGAAAAATAGTGAACAGCTCGGCAATATTATGGATGCTCTCAATAATCTGCCAGCTGTCTATGATGTGGAACGGACATTTCATTAAAAAACGGGCAATGTAATTTTTTATCAAACGATTAGGCGTGTTTTCATGCTATATTTTTAATATTACTTTTTAATTTGAAATGAGCGCAAAATGAAGACCCCAATTTTAATGGCCATTGCCCCCATTACTCAGTCACAGCAACCAGGGATGTTGTTAGTCGATAAACAGGCAAAAAAAGTGTATTTTACAGCACAACAATTACCGGAACCAAAGTCCCAAAAATGGTTACTCTGGCTACTGATTATTAGTAGTGTCTTAGTGACCCCATATTGGTTGTTTGATAAATTACTGCATTTACCCCATTTTCCAATTCATCAGCCCATCGTGTGGTGGCTTGTCTTAGTTATTACATTGGGCATTCCAATTATTGCTTGGTATGTGGGTCGGCAAAAAGTCCACTATGACTTTCAACAAGTACAACCCTTAGCCGTGGACCAAAGTACCTTAGACAAAGCGTTAAAATACTGGTGGTTTGAACGGTTATGGGTCGCGACAGTCTTGTTGTTGTTACCCCCAACATCTGTCCTGTTTTTAGTACTTTATATGATTAAACGTGATCCATTAGATGCTTTATTGATTACGGTGCATGCGACACTGTTTATGCGGCGTTTGATCCCGCACGCCTTTTCCCGTATCATGGTATCTAAACGTGATATTGAGGAGTGGGAAAAATGAAAGTTGTGCTACAACGTGTCAAATCGGCACAAGTCACGGTTGATGACCAAATTGTTGGGCAAATTAAAGCTGGCTTTGTGTTATTAGTGGGTGTTGCTGATGACGACACAACGGCTGATATTGATTATCTGGTTCGAAAGATTAGTCAGTTACGTGTCTTTGAAGATGCGGACGGGCGGATGAACTTGAGCATCCAAGCAATTGCTGGTGAAATTTTGTCTATTTCTCAATTTACATTGTTTGCTGATACGAAGAAGGGCAATCGGCCGAGCTTTACCAAAGCTGGCCAACCAGGCTTTGCCAGCATGATGTATGACCAGTTTAATGATGCCCTACGGGATGCAGGGTTACCGGTTGCAACCGGCCGATTTGGTGCCGATATGGCAGTGTCATTAGTGAATGATGGCCCAGTAACCATTCTATTTGATACAAAAGACAACTAAAAAAGGTTCGGCTTAGCCGAACCTTTTTTAGTTGTGATGTGTTTGTCGATAATGGTAATACCAACCAAATGGGACGAGACTTTCAGTCCCGTTTTTAATACGTTGGATATTTGAGTGGTGCCGGTAAAAGACAAAGCAAGTTAACGCGGCCGCTACTATAGTCAAAATGAGATCGTGATAGAAAAATGACGTGATCAGGGCAAAACTAAAGCCAACCATTGAACTCAACGACACCATTGACGTGAGCAGTAACATGATAATAAAGACTGCCGAGACTAGGATGAAAAATTGTGGGTTGTAGGCGAGTAAGACCCCAGCTGAGGTGGCCACCGCTTTGCCCCCTTTGAATTTAATCCAAATTGAGAAGGTATGCCCAATGATGGCTGCAATACCAACCAACATGGGGTTGATCGGACTGTGGAAAAGGATGGGTAACAAGCCAGCAGCTGTCCCTTTTAAGAGATCAAGGACGAGTGTGACGGTACCAGCGACTGGACCAAGGACGCGAAAGGAGTTGGTCGTGCCGATATTACCGGAACCTTCATCACGAATATCCTTGTGATAAAAAATGAGGCCAATCCAATATCCCGGTAGTAATGACCCGATAAAGTAGGCACAGACGAACATCAGTATTGTAGAAAACATAGTTTAACTCCTCAATATTGTGAATAAACACAAAGTTAATTCTATCATAAAAAGTCATCGTAAAGGGGGAGATATATTGAAAATGTTATTTTGAGTCTTGTCAGAATAAGTTTTTTAATCTATGATAATATAGATTGACGCATGATCACGAACAGTTGTTCAATCATGACAATGTTTTAAAATAAGAAAGATATGAGTATTCATGGCAGAAAAAAATCACTATGATTCAGATTCAATAAAAATTCTTGAAGGTTTAGAGGCGGTTCGTAAGCGTCCAGGGATGTACATTGGTTCAACTGACGGCCGTGGTTTGCATCATTTAGTTTATGAAATCGTTGATAATGCAGTGGATGAAGCCTTAGGTGGCTTTGGTAATGATATTCGGGTCACAATCCATGAAAATAATGCCATAACAGTGCAGGATTTTGGCCGTGGGATGCCAGTTGGCATGCACGAATCAGGTAAACCTACACCTGAAGTTATTTTAACAGTGTTGCATGCTGGTGGGAAGTTTGGCCAAGGCGGCTATGCCACTTCTGGTGGTCTCCACGGGGTGGGGTCATCGGTTGTTAACGCCTTATCTGAAAGTTTGCAAGTCACGATTGTGCGTGATGGTCACAAGTGGCAAGAAGACTTTGTGAATGGGGGACATCCCGTTGGTACGCTCCGTGATCTTGGGCCAACGACTGAACATTCAGGGACAACGGTTAAATTCAAGCCAGATCCATCATTATTTAGTGCGACAGTCTATAAGTATGACACGTTATCTGAGCGTTTGCGCGAATCAGCCTTTTTGATGTCAGGCGTGAAGTTTACCTTAACGGACGAACGCGTGCAACCTGCACGGGTAGAAACATACCATTATGAAAAAGGGTTAGAATCATTTGTTGGTTTCTTGAATGAAGATAAGGCCACGATTGGCCCAGTTATGACATTTGAGGGCGAACAATCAGGGATTGTAGTTGAAGTTGCAGCGCAATACAACGATGGTTATTCCGAAACGCTCCTATCATTTGTTAACAATGTGCGGACGCAAGATGGGGGAACCCATGAAGTAGGCTTCCGGACGGCTTGGACAAAGGCCTTTAACGAATATGCCCGTAAGGTCAATTTGTTAAAAGATAAAGATAAGAATCTCGAAGGGACTGACGTCCGTGAAGGCTTAGCTGCCGTTATTTCGCTACGTGTGCCGGAACAATTCTTGCAGTTTGAAGGCCAAACCAAAGATAAGCTGGGGACACCAGAAGCGCGCGGTATTGTGGAGTCCGTTGTCAATGAAACATTGAGTCGTTTCTTGATGGAAAATGGTGATTTTGGTCAAAATTTGATTCGTAAAGCCATTCGGGCACGAGAAGCGCGTGAAGCAGCGCGTAAAGCCCGCGACGAAAGCCGAACGGGGAAGTCAAAGGGACAAAAAGAACGGCTATTATCGGGTAAGTTAGCGCCTGCGCAATCAAAAGATGCGACGCGTAATGAACTCTTTTTGGTCGAGGGTGATTCAGCCGGTGGTTCCGCTAAGCAAGGCCGTGACCGTAAGTTCCAAGCGATTTTGCCTTTGCGTGGTAAGGTTTTGAATACCGAAAAAGCTAAGTTGGTTGACATTTTAAAGAATGAAGAAATTTCAACGTTGATTTATGCCATCGGTGGTGGCGTTGGCAATGACTTCAAAGTATCTGATACAGCCTTTGATAAAATTATCATTATGACGGATGCCGATGATGATGGCGCACACATCCAGACACTCTTGTTGACGTTCTTTTATAAGTACATGCGACCATTGATTGAGGCCGGTCGGGTTTATATTGCTTTACCACCGCTCTACCGCGTGAAATATGCGTCAAAGAAAATGGCAGACCAATTTGCGTGGACAAATGACGAATTGGAAGCGATTACGAGCCAAAGTGATGCGCGTTATGAATTGACACGCTTTAAGGGGTTGGGTGAAATGAATGCGCCACTCCTATGGGAAACAACCATGAATCCTGAAACACGGACTTTGATTCGTGTGAAAATCGATGATGCTGTACTGGCTGAAAAGCGCGTGACAACATTGATGGGCGATAAGGTTGAACCACGTCGTGACTGGATTGAAGCCAATGTTCACTTTACATTAGATGAAGCGGGTTCAATTTTGGATACGGTTGATGGTGATCCGACAAATGCAAGTGACGTGTTTGAAAAAGCCCGTCAGCATGAAAATAAACCAGTCGTCGCGACGAAGTCAGCAGCATCAACGGGACCAGTGATTACGAACTGGCAAAATGGACAAGACAACGGCGCTTGATTTTTGCGTTGTTGGGATTAATTTGACGAAAGTCTTAGTCGCCGCGTACGTTTGTGCGCGGCCTTTACATCTAACTTTGCATGCATTCTATTTGAAAGGAAATGTGTCTAATCGTGTGACGGCTGTTAGACACTCGTATATATGGCAGATCGTATAACTGAACTCTCACTGGAAGCAGTGATGGGGGAGCGCTTTGGGCGCTACTCAAAATATATTATTCAAGAACGTGCGTTACCGGATATTCGGGATGGGCTTAAGCCTGTGCAACGGCGGATTCTTTTTGCGATGGACCAAGATGGTAATACGTATGACCATCCTTATCGTAAATCAGCTAAATCTGTTGGAAATGTCATGGGTAACTTCCATCCGCATGGTGACTCATCAATTTATGAAGCGATGGTACGGCTATCACAAGATTGGAAAGTGCGTGAACCGTTAATTGACATGAACGGTAACAACGGGTCAGTCGATAATGATCCAGCAGCTGCGATGCGTTATACCGAAGCGCGTTTGTCCAAGATTGCTGGCGAAATGATGGCTGATTTGGGACAAGAAACGGTTGATATGGTGTTGAACTTTGATGATACGACCTATGAACCAACTGTATTGCCATCACGTATCCCAAGTTTGTTTATTAATGGGGCAACGGGGATTTCTGCGGGTTATGCCACCGAAATTCCACCGCATAACTTAAAAGAAATCAATGCCGCGTTAATTTACTTGTTGGATCATCCTGAGGCACCGTTATCAGCGTTGATGCGCTATGTCAAAGGACCTGATTTCCCAACTGGTGGGATTATTCAAGGTCTTGACGGGATTAAAAAAGCGTATAAGACAGGACGTGGTAAGATTGTCGTTCGTGCCAAAACGGAAATTTCTGACCTTAAAGGTGGGAAGAAAAAGATTGAAATTACCGAGTTACCTTATGAAGTTGTTAAGTCAAACTTGGTATCAAAAATCGATGCCATTCGCTTGAATAAGGAAGTTGCAGGCATTGCGGAAGTTCGTGATGAATCAGACCGTGAGGGAATGTCAATCGTGATTGAACTTAATAAGGGAACGAATGCCGAAGGTATTTTGACTTATTTGTTCAAGAAGACAGATCTTCAAATTTCTTACAACTTCAACATGGTCGCCATACATGACCAACGGCCAGTGACGGTTAGTTTAAAGCAAGGCCTACAAGCATTTTTGGATTTCCGGAAAGAAGTCGTGTTGAAGCGTTCTGCCTTCGAATTAGCGAAGGCACAAGCCCGTCAACACATTGTTGAAGGCTTAATTCGGATGTTGTCAATTTTGGATGAGGTCGTGGCCACCATTCGCGCTTCTCAGAACCGTAAGGATGCCACGCAAAACTTGATTGACAAGTTCCAATTCACCCAACCGCAAGCAGAAGCGATTGTGACTTTGCAACTTTATCGGTTGACTAATACAGACGTTACGCAATTAGAAGCCGAATTTGCGACATTAACCGCTAGAATTAATCATTTGAATTTGATTCTAACAGAAGAATCAGCCTTAAAAGATGTGATTCGTGAGGAATTGACAGCCATTACGAAAACGTATACCACCCCACGTCGCTCACAAATTGAAGCTGAAGTGGAAGATTTGGTCATTGATACGGCGGTTACGATTGCCGAAGAAGATGTCCAAGTATTGGTTTCCCGTAATGGTTACTATAAGCGGGCCTCATTGCGTTCTTATAAAGCATCAGATGCTGACAATGGGTTGGCTGACGATGATTTGCCAGTCTTTGTGGGTCAGTTAAATACCACGCAACACTTGTTTATGTTCACGAATAAGGGGAGTGTCATTTACCGGCCAGTTCATGAATTACCAGACTTCAAGTGGAAAGATACTGGCGAACATTTCTCACAACAGCTAGCTAATTGGCGACCAGATGAATATGTGATCCAAGTGGTCGCAGTTGATCATCTGGCACAAGGTGGGGCGTTTACTATCGTGACAAATGATGGGTTCATCAAGCAAACAACCTTGGCTGACATGGTGCCTAAAGCTTATAAGAAGAAGACGGCAATGGCCATTAAGCTCAAGACTGATGCTAGTCAGGTTGTCAATGTGGCTTATACGCCAACCGTTACGGATCAAGATGTACTCTTGCTATCACACAATGGTGTTGGGTTACGCTTTGGGCTAAGTGATGTACCAGAAATTGGTGTCCGTACGGCGGGTGTCAAGGCGATGGATCTTCGCGGGGATGATACCATTCAGGCTGCCTTAATGGTCACCTCACCAGATCAACAGGTTGCCATTGTGGCGGAAAACGGCGCCTTTAAATACATGCCAGTTGCTGAAATTAATCATTCAAAGCGTGCCAATAAAGGCTTATTGATCTTTACACAAAAGAAGACCGTGCCTTATCATGTGGCGGCTGCGACATTGTTTGATCAAGATGTGACCGCACTAGAAATTTTGACAAGTCGCTGGCAAGTACAAGATTTGCAGTTAAGTGACTACAGTCCTTCACAACGTGTGGGTAACGGCCAATATGTTGTGGACGTGAAGAAAAACGGCACGCCTTGGCTGGTTCGGCCTTTGGCGATTGCTGGGACAAAATAATTTTTTTCTGCTAAAATAAACGTATATTGAACGAGGAGACATTCACGCATGGCTAAAACTTTAGTTTTCGGACATAAAAACCCAGATACAGATACAATTGCTTCAGCAATTGCTGCCAGTTACTTCTTAAACCAAATTGGTGAAGATACAGAAGCAGTTGCACAAGGCACACCCAATGCGGAAACGCAATTTGCTTTGGACTATTTCAAGGTTGCTGCACCGCGGGTGGTGACGTCAGCGGACACAGATACAGTCGTCTTGGTTGATCATAACGAAGCAGCGCAATCAGTTGATAACTTGGCTGATGTCACTGTAACGGGTATTTATGACCATCATAAGTTTGCCTTTACAAATGCAACACCACTTTATATTATTGCTAAGCCATGGGGCTCAGTCGCAACAATCTTGTATTACGAATTCAACCAAGCACAAATGGCTATCCCAGCAGACGTTGCTGGTTTGTTAGCTTCAGCAATTATTTCAGATACATTGTTGTTAAAGAGTCCAACAACTACAGACTTTGATGTTACAGCTTTGAAGACTTTGGCTGACATTGCTGGTCTTGAAGACTACGAAGCTTATGGTTTGGCCTTGTTGAAGGCGGGCACAGATTTGTCATCACGCACGGATAAGGAATTGATTGATGGCGATGCCAAGTCATTTGACATGGGTGGTCACCAATTCCGCATTGGTCAAGTCAACACAGTAGCCATTGAAGATGTGTTGTCACGTCAAGCTGGTATTGAAGCGGCGATGACGGAAGAAGGTTATGACAACTTCTTGTTTGTGATTACAGACATTTTGAATTCAAATTCAAAGGCCATTTTCTTAGGTGAAGCAACAGCTGCTGTAGAAGCTGCGTTTGATGGCCAATTGGTTGACAACGTGATCGACTTGCCAGGTGTTGTCTCACGTAAGAAGCAAGTTGTTCCACCACTTGAAGCGCAATTTTAAGTCGTGATACCGTGAGTTGTTGGGCAGGGATTATTTAATTTTAACGAACAGGTTTTCGTCAAAATTGATAAAAACGCTTTACACAGATAGGCGGTTCATGTATAATAACTAATTGTATTGACAAGCAAATAATTTTAACAAACCACATTAAGGAGTAAGGATATGCGTATTCACGTGATTCTAGGAAATGATGAAACTGGTGAACGTATTTACTTGACGTCTAAAAACCGTCGTAATACACCAGATCGTCTTGAGTTGAAGAAGTACTCACCAAAACTTCGCAAAGTTGTAACATTTAAGGAGATTAAGTAATATGGCAAAGAAGTCAAAGATTGCTAAGGCACAAAAGCGTGAAGCTTTGGTTGCAAAGTATGCTGAAAAGCGTGCAGCATTGAAGGCGGCTGGCGATTACATCGGTTTGGCTGCATTGCCAAAGGATTCATCTCCAGTACGCGTACACAACCGCGATTTGATTGACGGTCGTCCTCACGCTTACATGCGTGAATTCGGTATGTCACGTTTGAACTTCCGTCAATTGGCACACAAGGGTCAAATTCCTGGTGTGCGTAAGGCTTCTTGGTAAGATCAAGTTTTCGTTGAAATTGCGTAACTTACACCGGTAAGCATTACGTGGGCGCGTTAAAAGTCAATTATTATAGCATCAGCTAAATACAGTGACTGCCTCAATGAGCATAGCGAATGGGGTCATAAAGGTTCACACACAAGTAAAACCACAGCAATGTGGTTTTTTGTTTGGTCAAAAATAGCATGTTGTTTGCACTTTCTTAAAAATTGCGCTATACTAGAGAGTGTTAATTTACATAGATATTGTAAATGAGCGGGTCACAGTATATGGGGCCGGCTCATTTTTTATGAAATTGGCACTTGCTTGCAATACAGATACAAATTCATCAAAGGAGGGTAGGTAAATGGCAAATAAAGTCGAACAAGAAATCACGGCATTGATCACACCGATCTTAGTTGAACAAAACGATTTATTGTGGGATTTAACCTATACAAAAGAAGGTGGCCAAAAGATTTTGCGGATCATGGTTGATAAACCTGATCATGCTTTTATCACGATGGCAGACATTACGGACTTTACCCAGGCCGTTAATGAACTTTTGGATACGGTTGAGCCAGATCCAATTCCGGAAGCATATTTATTGGATATCTCATCACCTGGTGCCGATCGGCCATTAAAGCAGCCTTGGCATTATCGTTGGGCTCAGGAAGCTGACGAAACAATCCTAGTTGCGCTCTTTGCAGCCAAAGAAGGCCAAAAGAAGTGGCAAGGGAAAGTGAAATCTGTGACTGATGATGGGATTGTTTTGTCAACAGCGCAGGGTGACTTATCACTTCAATTTGATGAAATTGCTAAAGCAGTGCTGGATATCCAGTTTTAACGCAACGGGTTGGTCCTGTTGTTAAAGGGTTTTGATTGTTGTATCAATACAAAGCTGGCAATCGTTGCCGGAAGAAAGCACACTATTAATTAAATGAGGATAGGCGAATGAGTAAAGAATTAGTCGACGCGCTCGATGCCCTTGAAGCTGAACGCGGGATTGAACGCGCGGTTGTGATTGAAGCCTTGGAAGACGCCTTAAGAGCGGCTTACAAGAAGCAATACAATGCAGAACAGAATGTTGAAGCCGTTTTTGACACTAAAAAAGGGAATGTTGCCATTAAGCAAGTCAAAGTCGTTGTCTTAGACGAAGATTTTGAAAACGAAGATACGGAAATTCCTTTGGAAGATGCTTTGGCAATTAACCGTGCCTATGAACCAGGCGATGAAATTCGTTTTGATGTCACACCAAAAGATTTCGGTCGAATGGCCGCACAAGCAGCAAAGCAAGTGATTGTGCAAAAAATGCGTGAAGCTAGCCGCGAAGCGATTTATAATAAGTTTGCGGACTATCAAGATGAAATCATCACGGGTGAAGTTGATCGTCAAGATACACGTTTCTTGTATTTGACTTTGCCTGGTAATCAAGAAGCAGCTATGGCACCAGCTGATCAAATGCCAAACGAACATTACCGAATGGGTGATCGTATCAAGGTTTTGGTCAACAAAGTTGAAAATAATGCTAAGGGCCCACAAATCTTTGTGTCACGGACAGCGCCTGACTTGGTTAAGCGTTTGTTTGAACAAGAAGTACCAGAAGTGTATGACGGTACAGTTGAAATCATGAGTATCTCACGTGAAGCGGGCGATCGCTCAAAGATTGCGGTTTATACGCATGATGCTGACCTTGACCCAGTTGGGGCTATGGTTGGGCAACGTGGTGCCCGTGTACAAGCCGTTGTTAACGAACTTGGCGGCGAAAACATGGACATTGTGGAATGGGTGGAAGACGAAGCGCAATATATTGCCAACGCCTTGAACCCATCAGAAGTCACAGATGTGATTTTTGATCCAGAAAATGACCGTGCTGTCACAGTCATTGTACCAGACAACCAATTATCATTAGCAATTGGTAAGAAGGGCCAAAACGCCCGTTTGGCAGCCCGCTTGACTGGCTTTAAGATTGATATCAAATCTGAATCTGAAGCCGCTAACAGTCTTGTAGCGGAAGCACCAGTTGTTGTCGAAGACGAAACAAACGAGTAATCTGATAGAAAGGAAACGTGTTTCTGCTCAAACGGGCACAAAGACACGCTAGATATTATGAAACCTAGAAAAATACCTATGCGAAAAGACATCGTTACCGGTGAAATGTTTCCTAAAAAAGAACTTGTGCGTGTTGTGCGCGACAAAGAAGGACATGTGAGCTTAGACCCCACATCAAAAGCCAATGGTCGCGGTGCTTATATTGGTTTGGATCGTGAGATTACAGCCATTGCAAAGAAGAAGCGCATTTTTGATAGAGCATTTGAGGTGAAGATTCCCGATGAGTTTTATGACGAACTTATCGCTTATGTTGACCATCAACAAGCACGACGGGAGTTGTTTGGTGATAAGTAAAGACGACCAAATTTTAAATCTCCTTGGTTTAGCCATGCGTGCCGGTAAGTTAGTATTGGGTTCTGATCCCACATTAACGGCCATTCGTGGCAATAAAGTACAACTGGCTTTTTTTCCAAGTGATGGTGGCCAAAGTCAAGCAAAAAAATTCGCTGATAAAGCAGCGTTTTATCATGTCACACTGATTCAAGACTATACCAAAGCGCAATTAACCGATGCTATCGGCGTAAATCGCAGTGTATTTGCGATTGCGGATCGCGGTTTTAGTCGCAAAATTAAACAATTAATTTCAGAAAAGGAGCGGAACTAAATGGCAGAAGAAAAGAAATTCTCAGGCTCAAACCGTCCTGCACGAAAACAGGCAGTCCCAGAACGTAAGGAATTGCCCGCATCACAACGCCGTCATGCGGCAAAATTGACAGAAGGATCAGCCTCACAAGCAGGTGCTGGTTCACGGTCAAGTCGTCCTGCACGCCCAAATAATGGTCAAGGACAAACACGCAATGCCGCTCGTCCAAATGGTACGGCAGCTAGTCGTCCTAACAATGGTGGTAACCGTAATAGCCGTCCTGGCTCACGTTTACAACCAACTGGTGGTCGCCCAGAAATTCGCGAGAAGAAGAGCTGGTCAACTAAGCCACGTGAAGGCCAAGTGGATTACTCAAAGCAAACAGATAACAGCTTGAAGCAATACGTGAGTGAAAACGAAAAGCGTAAGCAAACTGCCGCTGCGGCTAAGGCACCTAAGAAGCCTGCTGCACCAGCAAAAGCTGCTGCGAAGCCAACTGATGCTAAGAAGCCTGCGGCTAAGGCAGCAACGACAACAACGGCACCAGCAGCTGGCGCAGGTAAGTTTGGTGGTGCTTTGGCATCTGGCAACAACTCAGCGCGCAATAACTCACGTAAGCGCAATACCAATGGTACTGGGCAACAAACACCACGTCGTAACGATAAGCCACGTGGTTCAAAGAAGTCACGTCGTATTGCGGCTAAGAAGGGCCCAGTAACGCCAGTAACTGAACGTAAGGAACAGCCACTACCACAAGTATTGGAATACCGTATTGGTATGAACGTGCAAGACTTGTCAAAGTTGTTACACCGTGACACAGCTGAAATTATCAAGAAGTTGTTCTTGTTAGGCATTGTGACCAACCAAAACCAATCATTGGATTCAGATACCATTGAAATTTTGGCAGCCGATTATGGCATCGATGCGCAAGTGAAGGAAGAAGAAGACGTCGCTGATATCGATAAGTTCTTTGATGAAGATAACATCGATGAAGACAAGTTGGTATCACGTCCACCAGTTGTTACCATCATGGGACACGTCGATCATGGTAAGACAACTTTGTTGGATTACTTGCGTAACTCAAACGTGACAGAAGGCGAAGCCGGCGGTATCACACAACATATTGGTGCTTACCAGACACAACTTAACGGTAAGACAATCACCTTCTTGGATACACCTGGTCACGCGGCCTTTACGGAAATGCGTGCGCGTGGTGCTAACGTGACTGATTTGACGATTTTGGTTGTGGCGGCCGATGACGGTGTCATGCCACAAACAATTGAAGCTATCAACCACGCCAAGGCGGCTGAAACACCAATCATCGTTGCCGTTAACAAGATTGATAAGCCAGGGGCTAACCCTGATGATGTCATGAACCAATTGATGGCCTATGATTTGGTGCCTGAAGAATATGGTGGTGACACAATCTTTGTTAAGATTTCAGCGAAGTTTGGTCAAAACGTTGACGAATTGTTGGAAATGATCTTGTTGCAAGCTGAAGTGCTTGAATTAAAGGCCGATCCTGATATGCCAGCACGTGGTTCAGTTGTTGAAGCACGTTTGGACAAGGGGCGTGGTCCAGTGGCAACTGTCTTGGTACAACAAGGCACAATGCGTGTTGGTGACCCAATTGTTGTGGGTAACACTTATGGCCGTGTCCGGACAATGACTAATGAACGTGGCGTTGAACTTGAAGAAGCTTTGCCAGCCACACCAGTTCAAATTACTGGTTTGAACGATGTACCACAAGCTGGTGATCGTTTCATCGTTATGGCAGATGAAAAGACAGCGCGTGCTGCCGGTGAAGAACGTGCTAAGCGTGCGCAAGAAGCAGTCCGTAACTCAGGTTCTGTTGTGACTTTGGATACATTGTTTAGCACAATGTCTGAAAAGGCCATGAAGACAGTGCCAGTTATCGTGAAGGCGGATGTGCAAGGTTCTGTTGAAGCACTTTCTGGTTCATTGAAGAAGATTGAAGTCGATGGCGTACGTGTGGATATCATCCATACAGCTGCTGGTGCAATTAATGAATCTGATGTCACTTTGGCTTCAGCATCAGGCGCTATTATTATTGGCTTCAACGTTCGTGCCACACCATTGGCCAAGGCGCAAGCTGACTCTGATAAGGTTGACATTCGCTTCTACAACGTCATTTATAACGCAATTGATGATGTTGAAGCAGCCATGAAGGGTCAACTTGAACCTGTTTATGAAGAGAAGGTTATTGGAACTGTTCTCGTTAAGGAACTGTTCAAGTTCTCTAAGGTTGGTATTATTGCCGGTGCGATGGTTGAAGAAGGTAAGATTACCAAGGACTCAAAGGTTCGTATCATGCGTGATAGCGTTGTTGTTTATGATGGCGAAGTGGCCTCATTGCAACGTGGTAAAGACGCTGTAAACGAAGTGAAGATGGGCTACGAGTTCGGCTTTACAGTATCAAAGTTCAACGATATTCGTGTCGGTGATGTTGTTGAATCATATATCATGGAAGAAGTTAAGATAAAGTAAGCCAATTGGCACTTTATCGCTTGTATTAAAAGAAAAAGGGGGCACAAGTTATGGCTAATCCACAACGTGCAGGTCGCCTCGCACAAGAAATCCAACGTGACGTGACGGATCTTTTGCTTAAGCGGATCAATGATCCACGCGTAAAAGACGTGACGGTAACGAGTGTTGAATTGTCTGGTGATTTGCAAATTGCAACAATTTATTATTCAATCTTGTCTGATTTGGCAAGTGATGGGCAAAAAGCGCAAGCTGGTTTGGAAGCGGCAAGTGGTTTGATCCGTAAGGAATTAGGGGCACGCTTGACGGTTTACAAGACACCTGAATTACGCTTTGTTCGTGATCAATCTGTCCAATATGGTAATCATATTGAAGATTTGATTCGTAAGTTACATGCTGAAAATTAATAAATGATAACATCTCAACGCTACTCTAAAAGGGGTAGCGTTTTTTGTGTTAGAATAGACTTATATTAATTTGACTAAAAAATGAGGACTTCGAAAATGACAAGCTTGCCACAATCTTTAAACCCAATCATTGCCGGTATGGCACCTGATCGGTTATTGGGCTTTCAAGAAAAAGTGCGCGATATTCCAGGTGTGTTAAAGCTGACGTTTGGTGAGCCTGGCTTTGCAGTTGATGATCGTATCAAACAGGCAGCGGTTGCGGCGATTGAAGGTGATCGTTCACACTACGCCGAGAGCCAAGGTGAACGGGCATTACGCTTGGCAGCAGTCGATTATTTTAATCAAGCCTATCATTTAAATTATGCTGGTGAAGAAAATGTGATTGTCACGTTGGGTGTCAGTGAAGCCATCAACGTGGTTCTTCATACCTTGTTGGCCGATGGTGACGGGTTATTAATGCCTGAACCCGCTTACGGGCCATACTTTACCTCACTAGAATTGGCGCGTGGGACGCGGATTACCATTGACACCACGCCTAATCGTTTTAAGCTGACACCAGAAATGGTTGAAGAAGCCATTGCCAAAGCCACGGTACCAGTGCGGGCGATTTTGATGAATTACCCGACAAATCCAACGGGCATAACTTATTCACGTGATGAAATTATGGCATTGGCTGCCACGTTCAAAAAGCATGGCATCTGGGTGATTTCTGATGAAATTTATGCGGTGCTGACTTATGATCAAGAACACGTGTCATTTGCGGAAATTATTCCTGATCAAACGATTTATATTAATGGTTTATCAAAGTCACATGCGATGACAGGTTATCGCGTCGGCTTTATCTTGGGGGCCGCAGAAGTAATTGCGCAAATGCAAAAAGTCCACGGGGCGTTGACGTTTGCCATTCCAACGTTTATTCAAGATGCCGCATTGGTCGCCTTGCGCGATGTGACCACAGCGCCACAAGCAATGCGTGATGTTTACAAAAAGCGACGTGATCGCATTTTGCCACAATTAATTGCGTTAGGATTTGATGTAGTGGCACCAGAAGGGGCGTTTTATGTGTTTGCCAAGTTACCAGCTAATTTAGGGGACGATGGCGATGAATTTGCGTTACAGTTAGCAAAAGAAGGTAAAGTTGCCGTGATTCCAGGGTCTGGTTTTAGTGCGGCGGCCAAAGCTTATATCCGGATCTCTTATGCAGCATCCGATGAAGATTTGGATGAGGGTATGCGACGGTTGACAGCTTATATTAAGCAACGTCGTGGGAATTAAGTGAGAGGTAGTCTATGAACTGGTGGCAAAATTTATTTATATCATCCAGCAAGCACGCAACAGTGGCATCAACCGGACAATTAAATGCTGTTCAGATTGCGCGTCAATCGGAATTGCCTGTCATTGTGGCACCAGTCACGGGACAACTGCAAAGAATTACGCTCGATAATGACCAGTTAAACAATCGTCATGGTTTTATGATGATTCCAAACGGCCGTGATATCATGTCACCAGTGGCAGGGATTGTCACAGATGCGGTACCACAGGCGATCACAATTCGCAGTGAGCGTTACGGGACTGTTACCGTGCAAGTGATGTATGAAAAGGCTCAGGATGTCAGATTGGCATCTTATCGTACGGGGCAACAATTACACGCAGGCGATTTGATTGGTTCAGTTCGTCAGCACGATCAGTCTGTTCGCGTGTATGTCTTATTTGAAGCGCAGGCGACGCCATTTGTCAGCTATGGTGCAGTTTATGCTGGACAAAATATCTGGCGGTCGCAAGAGGAAATCGATGCAAAAGAATAATCCAGTTGACGGCATCTTGGTCGTCAATAAACCAAAAGGAGTCACGTCATTTGACGTCGTGGCCAAAGTAAGGCGCGCTGTCGGTCAAAAAAAGGTCGGTCATGCTGGGACGTTAGATCCCAATGTTGATGGTGTCTTAGTTGTCGCTTTGGGAAAAGCAACCAAACTAATTGATGAATTACAAGCACGACCAAAACGTTATATCGGCGAAATTACGTTAGGTTTTGCAACGGAAACTGAAGACCTTGACGGGGACGTGGTGGCCGAACAACCGATTACAACGCCTTATACGGACGCAGCCATTGATCAGGCTATTGCGCAATTGAACGGGCCAATTCAACAAGTACCACCGATGTTTTCAGCTGTTAAAGTCGCCGGCAAACGCCTATATGAATACGCACGGGCAGGTGAAACTGTGACGCGACCAGTTCGTGATGCCATGATTTATGATTTTCATCGGACATCAGCAGTGCGTTATCAGCAACAACAGCAAAAATTTAACTTTGAAGCAACAGTGTCAAAAGGGACGTATATTCGGACACTAGCCGTTGACACCGGTAAACAATTAGAAGTCCCAGCGACCATGACCAGCTTAACGCGAACGATGGGGAGCGGGATGCCTTTGTCAGCGGCAACGCCGTTAGAAACGATCACGTCGTTGCCACGAGAAGATGTCTTAAAGCTAGTCGTTCCCATTCAAACGGTGTTGACATGGCCGGTGAAAGCTTTGACGGATGACGAGTGGTTTGCGGTCAAAAACGGGCAAAAAATCACCACCTGGCCAGCGGCCGACACTTATTTGCAGTTAACTTATCAAGGGGAATTAAAGGCAGTTTATGCGTATCAAGCTGCTGAACACCACTGGCAATCACGCTATGTGTTTACAAACGAATAACTATGATAGAAACCGTTCCGTTACATTATCCAATTAAAAATTTTGAACCATCGCAACCTCAAGTGGTGACGATGGGCTTTTTTGATGGTGTCCATTTGGGTCATCAAGCAGTGATACAAGCAGCTAAAGCGGAAGCTGATCGGTTAGGGGTACCGCTAGCGGTCCTAACTTATGATCCGCATCCAGTTGTGGTGTTTAAGACCCTCACGCAGCCCTTACATTATTTAACGCCACTTGATCAAAAGGTGGCCTTATTTGAAGCGTTGGGCGTTGACCGCGTGTATGTGATGCGCTTTACCTCGCAATTGGCACAACTTGTGCCCCAGCAGTTCGTCGATGAGGTGCTATTGCCTTTACAACCAACGACTGTGGTTGCGGGGTTTGATCATCTCTATGGTGGTGATCAACAGACGGCCAATATGCAAGTATTAGATCAGTACGCCGCTAATCGCTTTGATGTGATTACGGTACCACCTTTTGAAGAGGCACATCAAAAAGTGGGCTCTTCGGCAATCCGACGTGCTTTAGACGCTGGCGATATGCAAACAGTCAACCACCAGTTAGGGCGTGTTTATCAAACGACTGGCACAGTCGTTCATGGTGAAGCACGCGGACGTGAGCTGGGTTTCCCCACGGCTAATATTCAAACGCCAGAATTAGAATGGCTGCCTGGTATTGGCGTTTATGTGGTTGGGATTGAAATTGCTGGACAGTGGTATCAAGGGATGGCAAGTATCGGCCGAAACGTCACATTTGGTGATGCCCGACCAATCACTGTTGAAATCAACATTTTAGATTTCAAACAACAAATCTATGGGGAAGCGGTGACGGTTGCTTGGCATCATTACTTACGCGGCGAAGTCAAATTCACGTTGGTACCTGATTTAATCACGCAGTTACAGCACGATGAACAGGCGACACGACAGTATTTTAAAGCACTTAACAAGCGTTAAGTGCTTTTTATTTGGCACTCGCATAAAAAGAGTGCTAAAATGCTTGCATTTCTTTCGGAAAGGGTGTATGATAATAGATGTTAGCAGTTGGTATCTATGAGTGCTAAAACGGAGGCGATGGCATGCTAACAGAAAGACAAAAATTAATTTTAAGCGCCATCATTTACGAGTACACACACACTGCGCGAGCAGTCGGGTCGAAAAGTTTGCAGGAACAGCTTGATATTAAAGTGAGTTCCGCAACAATTCGTAATGAAATGGCTGTATTAGAGTCAGCTGATCTGATTAAAAAACTACATTCTTCAGCGGGGCGAGTACCGTCGTGTGCTGGTTATCGTTATTATCTCGATCACCTCATGGCGACACGTCCCGCAACACAGCAAGATGTGGCGATGGTGATGCATTCGTTTCGTGGGATTTTTCATGAAATTGACGACTTGCTTGATGAAGCTGCGCGGACGCTATCAGAATTAACCGGCGCAACCGCTTTGATTTTGAAGCCAAAAGGGTTAAATATCAAAGTGTCGGGGTTCCGTTTGGTACCGTTGGAGAATCATCAGTTAATTGCCGTGCTGGTAACCAGTGACGGTAAAGTGACAAGTCAGACATTCAAATTACCACGCGAGTTGGCGATATCATCGTTAGATAGTATGGTTAAGTATATCAATGATCAGATGATTGGCCATCCGATTTTGGAAGTGTTGCAACTGATGCAATCAGATGAGTTGCCAACGCAAATGAATCGGGTGATTAAGACACCAGCTGCCTTCTTGCAAATGTTTGGCGACGTCTTAGCGCGATCGATTGGCGATAATGTGCATATTGGTGGTCGACTGAATGTGTTGGATTTTGGTGAAAATGTTGATGAGACACAGAAAGTGAAGCATTTGCTAGAGTTTCTGTCATCAGCGCCTGATATCCGACGTGTGGCGAAAGCTGTCCCACATCAGGTGACAGTTAAGATTGGGCAAGAAATCGATGAACCCTTATTACAATCCTTTAGCTTGATTACGAGTGCCTTTCAGGTACCAAATCAAGGGGATGGGGTGATTGCATTGCTTGGCCCAATTCGGATGCCTTATGCGCGCAACGTCTTGTTGATGGATGCCTTTGGTGAAGCGTTAAGCCAAAAGATGCTCGAATATACATAAATTAGGAGGTCACTTACGTGGCAGATGAAGCGAAAGAAGCAATGAAGAACGACGAAGAAATCGTTGTAGAAGATGGCGCAGTTGATGATGAAGCTGTAACGGAACAAATCGAAGCAGAAACTGATGTTTTGCAAGAAGATGAAGCACCAGTAGAAAGCTCAGAAGCAAGTCGAATTGCAGACCTTGAAGCTAAGGTTGCGGAATTAGAAGACAAGCTGTTGCGTTCACAAGCGGAAATTCAAAATATTCAACAACGTCATGCCCGCGAAGTGCAAAATGTACGCAAGTATGATGGTCAGAAATTGGCCGGCGCAGTTTTGCCAGCGGTTGACAATCTTGAACGCGCATTGCAAGTTGAAGCAGATGATACAGTAACAAAGCAAATTAAAACAGGTGTTGAAATGACACTGAAGACATTGGTACAAGCTTTAGCTGATAATGGTATTTCAGCAACGGGTGAAGTCGGAGAAGCATTTGACCCAACGAAGCACCAAGCTATTCAAAGTGTTGCCTCAGAGGATGTTGCGTCTGATGAAATTGCCGCTGTTTTGCAAAAAGGCTATATGATTCAAGATCGCGTCCTTCGACCAGCAATGGTTGCCGTGGCGAAATAACAACAATTGTCATGGTGATTCAGCGTGTGCACCACACCTTAAAAAGTTAAAAATAAAAGATTAAAAAAGTAAAGGAAGAATTAATTCATGTCAAAGATTATCGGTATTGATTTAGGAACAACAAACTCAGCAGTTGCCGTCCTTGAAGGTGGCGAACCAAAGATCATCACAAACCCAGACGGCGGTCGTACAACACCATCTGTTGTGTCATTTAAGAATGGCGAAACACAAGTTGGTGACGTGGCTAAGCGTCAAGCAATCACAAACCCTGACACAATTATTTCAATTAAGTCACACATGGGTGAAGCTGGCTACAAGGTCAACGTTGACGGCAAGGACTACACACCACAAGAAATCTCAGCCATAATTTTGCAATACATCAAGGGCTATGCTGAAGATTACTTGGGTGAAAAGGTTGAAAAGGCTGTTATCACAGTACCTGCTTACTTCAACGATGCACAACGTCAAGCAACTAAAGATGCTGGTAAGATTGCCGGTCTTGAAGTTGAACGTATCATTAACGAACCAACAGCCGCTGCGTTAGCTTATGGTTTGGACAAGTTGGATAAGGATGAAAAGATCCTTGTTTACGACTTGGGTGGTGGTACATTCGATGTGTCTATCCTTGAATTAGGTGATGGTGTCTTTGAAGTTTTGTCAACAAACGGTGACACACACCTTGGTGGTGATGACTTCGATAACAAGATCATCGATTACTTGGCTGAACAATTCAAGGCTGAAAATGGCATTGATTTGAAGGAAGACAAGTTAGCTTTGCAACGTTTGAAGGATGCCGCAGAATCAGCTAAGAAGACGTTGTCTTCAGCAACTGAAGCACAAATAGATTTGCCATTTATCGCTTCAGGTGACCAAGGCCCATTGCACTTGCAAACATCATTGACACGTGCCAAGTTCAATGAATTGACAGCTGACTTGATCAAGAAGGCTGAACAACCAGTTTTGAACGCTTTGAAGGATGCTGGTTTGTCATTCTCAGACATCGATGAAGTCATCTTGAATGGTGGATCAACACGTATTCCAGCCGTACAAGAATCTGTTAAGAAGTTGACTGGTAAGGAACCTAACCACTCAATCAACCCTGATGAAGCGGTTGCCCTTGGTGCAGCAGTTCAAGGTGGTGTGATTACTGGTGACGTGAAGGACGTTGTCTTGTTGGATGTGACACCTTTGTCATTGGGTATCGAAACAATGGGTGGTGTCTTCACAAAGTTGATTGATCGTAACACAACGATCCCAACATCAAAGTCACAAGTCTTCTCAACAGCTGCCGACAACCAACCAGCCGTTGATATCCATGTCTTGCAAGGTGAACGCTCAATGGCGGCCGACAACAAGACTTTGGGTCGTTTCCAATTGTCAGATATTCCTGCTGCAAAGCGTGGTGTGCCACAAATTGAAGTGACATTTGACATTGACCGTAACGGTATTGTTTCTGTATCTGCCAAGGATTTGGGTACGCAAAAGGAACAAAAGATTACGATCCAAGCCGCTGGTGGTTTGACTGATGAAGAAATCGAACAAATGATGAATGATGCAAAGGCTAACGAAGAAGCCGATGCAAAGAAGAAGGCAGCCGTTGATACACGCAACGAAGCTGACCAATTGATCTTCTCAACAGAAGCCACACTTGAAGAAGTGGGTGACAAGTTGGAAGAAGATGCTAAGAAGGCAACAAAGGATGCCCTTGAAGCATTGAAGGAAGCTAAGGAAAAGGTCGGCGACGATGTTGAAGCTGACTTGACTGAATTGAAGGAAAAGTCAGAAGCATTGGCTAAGGCTGCACAAGAATTAGCAATGAAGCTTTACCAACAAGCTGCCCCACAAGAAGGTGCTGAAGGTGAAGCCAAGCCAAAGGATGATAACACAGTTGATGGTGACTTCGAAGAAGTTGACCCATCAAAGAAGTAATCCTTTGACGACAAAGCAATTCGTGACGATCATTTAAGCATAAACGAACCGCATCCAGTTGGATGCGGTTCGTGTACATAATATGGAAAAGGAGCGGGCTGTTGAATAATACAGAATACTATGACCGTCTTGGCGTTGATAAGAATGCCAGCCAAGATGATATTAAAAAAGCATACCGAAAATTATCAAAAAAGTATCATCCTGACTTGAACCAAGAACCAGGTGCCGAAGAAAAGTACAAAGAGGTTCAAGAAGCCTTTGAAACGTTAGGCGATCCCCAAAAGCGTGCCCAATATGACCAATTTGGCCCAGCCGGCGCCAATGGTGGCTTTGGTGGCCAAGGCTTTGGTGGTTACCAACAAGGTGGCTTCGGTGACTTCTCTGATTTGGGTGATATTTTCAGTCAAATGTTTGGCGGCGGCTTTGATCCGAACCGACCACGCAAGGGACAAGATTTGCAATACCGGATGCGCTTAAGCTTCGAAGAAGCCATTACTGGTAAGGAAGAAATCATCAAGTTTAACCGTGGTGATGGCCCTCATGAAATTAAGGTGACAGTTCCAGCCGGTGTTGAAACAGGTCAACAAATGCGTCTGGCTGGTCAAGGTGAAGAAGGCGTTAACGGTGGCCCACGGGGTGATTTGTTCGTGGTCTTCCAAGTTGCCCCTTCAAAGGACGGCTTTGAACGTGATGGTGCTGATGTCTTCCTTGAACAAAAGATTAGTTTCACGAGTGCTGCCTTAGGGGATGAAATCCAAGTTAAGACAGTACAAGGTGACGTGAAGTTGAAGATTCCTGCTGGTACGCAAACAGGTAAGCAATTCCGTTTGCGCGGTAAGGGTGCGCCACGTCTACGTGGTACAGGCAATGGTGACCAATATGTCACAATCTTTGTTGAAGTGCCAACGTCAATGACTAAGGATCAAAAGAAGGCCTTGGAAGCCTTCCAAGAAGCCATGACTGGTAAAAAGAAGAAAAGTTTCTTTGATAAGTTAGAAGAATTAACAGAATGAAGACGATAAAACGCATGGGGGAATCCGTGCGTTTTTTTATGATTTTTATATGATGAAAAATGAAAAAATAAAGTGAATATGTTATAGTAAAACTTAATATATTTTATGAGGAGATAGATGATGCGTTTAAAAGCCCAATTGGCTGGTTTTAGTACCTTGCAGACTGAGCGCTTGATATTACGTCCAGTGCAACCGGATGATGCTGAGGCGATGTTTGATTATTTACGTGACGAAGAAACAGTCCGCTTTATCACGGTGCCACCGGTAAAAACAGTGACGGAAGTCATTGAAAACAGTATTCAAAGTTATTTTATGCTGGATCCGATTGGAAAATGGGCGATTGTCTATGACCAAAAAATGATTGGGACGATTGATTTACGCCTCAATGAAGCGCACCGGCAAGCGGAAATCGGTTATGTTTTAAATAAGCGTTATTGGGGCCAAGGTATCATGCCAGAGGCGGCACAAGCCATTTTGGCGGTGGGATTTGATCAGCTGCAATTAGTACGTATCTTTTCTGAACATGACACGCGTAACCCAAAATCAGGTCGGGTGATGACTAAAATTGGTATGCAGCAAGAGGGCGTGGCACTTAAATCACAGATTATTAAAGGTGAAATAGTAGATATGGTACATTATGCCATCACAGATACGCAATACAAGATGTTGCAACAAGCAAAAAAGTCACAGGCAACCCTGTGACTTTTTGGTTAATCAATATATTTTGTGTCGTCGTTGACTTCCCAAGGAGCGGTCATATCAATGTGATCGTAGTACAAGTGGCCATGCAAGTGGTCGATTTCATGTTGGAAAACGATAGCAGGATAATCACGTAACTTAATCGTCTTGGTTTCACCTTGTTCGTTTTGATAACGGACTGTGATCCGGTTAGCGCGGGGGACAAAACCAGGCACATCTTCGTCAACAGATAAGCAGCCTTCACCAACATCTAGGGCAGCACGCTTAACTGATTCTGAAATAATGACGGGATTGAAGATTGTGCCCTTAAAGTAAGGTTCATCATCGCGTTCGTGGGGATCCAATGAAGGGATCAACACAGCTGCCATTTGGAGTGATTCGCCAACTTGTGGGGCTGCTAAACCAACCCCTGGACGTAAACCGTACTTTTCGTTTTGTGCTTCATCTTGTGAGATCACCAAGTAGGTCATCATATCTTCTGCTAGTTGTGCGTGTTCTTCACTGAGTGGGAAAGGTACTTTCTCAGCAACTTGTCTGAGAACTGGCTCCCCATCACGTGTGATTTTATCCATTGTAAATCGAATTGTCATGTCTTTTCACCTCCATAATAGTATATCAAACTGGCCAACAGGTTAAAACTCCTAAACGTGTTATGCAGCGCAGTTTTATACCGATTTTTATTTTTTTGTGCCACCAGCGTCGCCGTTAACGCCTTCTTCGGTACCTGGATTCCACCAATCAACGTGGGCATTGGTACGTTGGGTACGTAAATTAAACAAATCAACGAGATTTTGCGGTGCTTGTTGCCAATTGTAGTGGGTTTTCAATGCTGCGTGGGTGATAATGCGGTATTGTGTTGATGGAAAGAGACAACTAATGATCGTGAGTGTTGGCGCTTTGGTTGGATTAAGGACCGCAATGTCATTTTTAGTCACTGTGGTTTGGCCGGTAATCTCATAAACAAAAAGACCCGAAGCATTAGCTAAAATAACCGGCTCACCATTCAACCAGTCGGATCCCTTCAATTGGCCGTTTTGAATGTAGGGCCAATCATGATTATTAGATTCTTGCAAAGCACTAAAGCCAGATTGGCCATCGTTGAAATTATGGCCAGCCAAGCCGTAGTTACCTTGACCCATAACAGGTTTTTGGGTACCGAGCGGATCGACTGCTGACCGATTGGCGTAATTGGCACCAGCATCTAAACCTTTATTTGAATAGGCATCATTATAAATAGGGAGGAGAATAAAGCGGCTGGGGATGGCGACAAAACCTTGTTTTTCTAAGCCCTTTTGCGCTTGTCGCATGACCATTTTGGCAATCTGATCGCGTGAAGTCGTATCGTTTTTGGCTTGACGCGTTTGTGCCTTTTGCTGCTGTTTTTGGAGCGTATTGAGCGTGTGGTCTTTGAGTTGACCAACATTATTTTGGTAGAGATAGTCTAGCCCCAAGGTGATGCTGGTGACCAAACTCGCCACCATGAGTGCTTGATAAAACCACCGCAAGGATTGTTTTTTAGGGCGATGTCGCAAGTAAGCTAATCCAAAAACAAACAACATCACGAGTCCAAATGTGAGACCAGCTAAGTATAGTGGGTGCCAATTCAAAATATTTAAAAGACCTTGTATCATCTGTTGTGCCCTCATGATTAATTTAACTAGGTGTTAAAACTTGTCATCGTGTCGTTCAACACCTCCAAATCATTATACAAAGAAGCGCATTGATTTCATAGGTTTTCACACGACGATACACGGTCGTGACGTTATCATTAGCAGCCGCTAATTGGTTGGCCGGTAAATCGGTTGCAAGGGGATGTATGTTACAATAATTTTAGCTAAAGATCGCTAAAATAGTGGCTGAAGCGGTAAAATAGAGATAGTTGATAAAAAATTTGAAAGATTGTAGAAAATAGAGTAATGAGTGAAAATTATACGTTACTAATCGATGGTAGTTGGACAGTTGAAGATATTGTGGCGGTATCTCATTTTATTGACAGCGTGTTAGCTGTTTATGAAACTGGTGTCGCTAAAGCCACGTTACTGGCAAGTTATGACGCATTTCGTGATGTGATGCCGGCAAAAAGTGAACAAAAGCGGTTCGATCGTGATTTTGAACGTCAAACAGGTCATAGCATTTATCAAACGATGAAACTGGCGCAATACACGACCAAAGATCGGGTACGCGGATGACACTGAGCCAATTTGAAATTCAAGAAATTGACCAAACCGTCATGTTGTGGCTCGATGACGTGCGCCAGCAAACCTTAGCGGCAATGACGCAGGAATTAAACGTCGGCACCAAAAATAATCCGCGAGATTTGGTGACCAATGTTGACCGCGCAAACGAAACGTTTTTAAATACTAAAATTCGCGCTTTTGATCCGGGAGCACATATTGTCAGTGAAGAAGGCTTTGGCGATCAGCAACTGGATATGCAAGGGCATGTGTGGTTTGTAGATCCCATTGATGGCACGATGAATTTCATCAAAGAAAAATCGGACTTTGCGATTATGATTGGCCTCTATATCGATAATCAGCCCGTTTTGGGGTGGATTCTTGATGTGATGAATAATGTTGTTTATCACGGCGGACCAGAAATAGGCGTCTATGCCAACCAATTACGCGTTAGCGCCCCTAAAAATGAACCTTTGTCTGAAGGGTTAGTCTTGTTAAGTGGTGCGCGCTTATTGTATGGGATGTTTGGCTATGATGACATTGCCAAAGCCGCTTTAGGTTTTCGGATTATTGGGGCTGCGGGTCCATCATTTATTCGCGTTATTTTAGGCCAGGCGGTCGGTTATTCCTCTAAAATGATGCCGTGGGACTTTGCGGCTGGCCAAGTTTTGGCACAAACGCTTGGATTATCAGTTTCAGATATTGACGGTAAGCCCCTAGATATGTTATCATCTAACATAGTATTAGTGGCTACAAATCGTGCGCATCGTGATATTTTAGCGTTGCATCAAAGCTAGGGCACACCAGTCCCTAGCTTTTACTATGAGAAGAGTAGCATTTAAATTAAAGGAGCACTAGGAAATTGGCAAATCGCGAAGATATTCGTAACATCGCTATCATCGCCCACGTCGATCACGGAAAGACGACGTTGGTTAACGAACTTTTGAAGCAATCAGATACATTGGACTCACGCAAGGAATTGGGTGATCGTGCAATGGATACAAACGACATCGAAAAGGAACGTGGGATCACAATCTTGTCAAAGAACACAGCCGTTAAGGTTGGGGACAAGCAGATCAACATCTTGGATACACCAGGACACGCGGACTTCGGTGGTGAAGTTGAACGTATCATGGGTATGGTTGACGGTGTTTTGTTGGTTGTTGATGCCTTTGAAGGCACAATGCCACAAACACGTTTCGTGTTGAAGAAGGCCTTCGAACAAAACTTGACACCAATCGTTGTTGTCAACAAAGTTGATCGTCCAGGCGCACGTCCAGAAGAAGTTGTTGATGAAGTGTTGGATTTGTTCATTGAACTTGGTGCCGACGAAGAAGATTTGGACTTCCCAGTGATCTTTGCTTCAGCAATGAACGGGACATCATCATTGTCACCAGATGTTGCTGACCAAGAACACACAATGAAGCCAATCTTTGACAAGGTGTTTGAAACAATTCCAGCACCTGTTGATAACTCTGACGAACCTTTGCAATTCCAAGTGGCAATGTTGGATTATAACGACTTCGTTGGTCGTATTGGTATCGGTCGTGTTAAGCGCGGTACGATCAAGATGGGTGATAACGTTGACGTGTTGAAGCTTGACGGTACAACACAATCATTCCGTGTCACAAAGCTTGCTGGTTTCATTGGTCTTGACCAAGTTGAAATCGAAGAAGCTAAGGCCGGTGATTTGATCGCGGTTTCAGGTATGGAAGACATCTCAGTTGGTGAAACTGTTGCTGATCCTGCCCACCCAGAAGCTTTGCCAATCTTGCGTATTGACGAACCAACTTTGCAAATGACGTTCCGTCAAAACGATAGCCCCTTTGCTGGTCGTGAAGGTAAGTTCGTGACAGCACGTCAAATCGAAGACCGTTTGCGTCGCGAATTGCACACTGATGTTTCTTTGCGTGTTGAAGACACTGACCAAGCTGGTGCATGGTTAGTTTCAGGACGTGGTGAATTGCATTTGTCAATCTTGATTGAAACAATGCGTCGTGAAGGCTTCGAATTGCAAGCTTCACGTCCACAAGTTATCTATCGTGACATTGACGGCGTGCAATCAGAACCATACGAATCAGTTCAAATTGATACACCTGATGAATATGCCTCAACAGTTATCGATTCATTGAACCAACGTAAGGGTGAAATGATCAACATGGAATCTGTTGGTAACGGTCAAACACGTTTGACTTATATGGCACCTTCACGTGGTTTGATTGGTTACTCAACTGAATTCATGTCAGCAACACGTGGTTACGGTATCTTCAACCACACATATGCTGAATACCGTCCAGTTGTTCGTAACTGGGAACCAGGTCGTCGTAACGGCGCTTTGGTTTCAATTAACCAAGGTACTACTTCTAACTATGCCATCATGGGTGTTGAAGACCGTGGCCAAATGTTCGTTGGTGCCGGTGTTGACGTTTATGAAGGTATGATCGTTGGTATGAACTCACGTGACAACGATATTTCTGTCAACGTGACAAAGTTGAAGCCACAATCAAACGTGCGTTCATCAAACAAGGACCAAACAGCCTCAATCAAGACACCACGTGTCATGAACTTGGAAGCTAGCTTGGAATTCTTGAACGATGATGAATACGTTGAAGTAACACCTGAAAACGTTCGTATCCGTAAGGCAATCTTGAACACGGCTGAACGTGAAAAGGCTGCTAAGCGTCGTAAGGCATCAAAGTAATTTAATTGATTAAGAACCACTCACTTGTGGTTCTTGTTCATGGAGATATGGCACAATCTGGTACTGCAACGGACTCGAAATCCGTCGAGCCGCGTTTCGCGGTGTGCGGGTTCAAATCCCGCTATCTCCTTAAGGGTATGCTATATACCGTCAGAGTATGAAAAAAACGTTGATATATCAACGTTTTTTTATTTTCCATTACGTTAAATAACAGAAGAAAACATCCCACGCGGAGCCAAATTGTCGCCACGCTCAAATTTTCTTAACCTAACAGCTCAACCCTTTAGGATACTAAGAATTAGCCCCAAATACTCTTAACTTTTTCTGCTTCTTGATGTGATATTTCATCTAACAACGCATGATAGTATGTATGGATAATTTCCACAGTGTGGCCTGCAAGGTCACAATCATTAGAGCATGGTGAAATTTCATCTGGCGAAAAGTATCATATAGAGCCGTCTAACTTTACTGGAAATCATTTTGTTGAAATTTATGTCGTTTCGCAACAAACTGTCATAGCGAGAAATTATATCAAAGTTCCAATTGACGCTTTGAACGAATTTAATAAGTAATAGGTTCTCTAGAAACATTAAAATATCAAATATTTGGTGTTTATGTTGAATGATATGATGCTTATTTTTTGCTGGTTTCATGGCATAATATAAACAGTAACAAGTTGTGCCAAAATGTCACTGTTTATATCAACAGTGTATTGCATATTGGCTTGCTAATTTGATCTAAGGATATATTATATGCCATCAGAGCTATCAATTGAGAATCAACTTATCAGTATATTAGGTGAAGAAGAAAATCAGTGGCGTTATCGGCCGGATATTAAAACTGAAGACGACCTGTGGGCCAATTTTCGGAACCATCTGAATCGTTTAAACGCTGCGATTTTAGAAGACCAGGCGTTGACAGATGATGAATTTAATCGTGTCAAAGTCGAACTCGCACGTTTGACTAGTTCACCATTCTTGGCGTCACAATGGTTACGCGGTGAAAACGGCGTTGCGCAGATTTTGTTGGAACGTGATTTGGGTGATACGATAAGCCTTGAGGTACTCCGGAACAAGGATATTGCAGGTGGGACCTCAGCGTATGAAGTGGTGAACCAGATTGTCCCTAATACAGAACGTAGTACCCGTGGTGACGTCACGCTCTTAATCAATGGTTTGCCGATTATTCACATTGAGTTGAAAAAGGAATCAGCTAAAGATGGTTATATGCAGGCGTTCCATCAAATTCAACGTTATGCAGAGGATGGCTTTTTCAAGGGGATCTATGCTACGACACAGCTGTTTATTGTGTCGAACAAAGTCGATACCCGTTATTTTGCGCGACCAAGTATGGACAATGCCGCAGCTTTCCAACGCATGGAAAAGTTTTTGTTTAATTGGCGAACAGAGAATAATGTCCCTGTACCAGACCTTTTTGATTTTGCGCGGACAGTTTTACGTATTCCAGATGCCCATGAGTTAATTAGTCAATATACCATCTTAGTTGATGATCAAAAGAATCAAAAGTTCTTGATGGTTTTGCGTCCTTATCAAATTCATGCTATCCGTAAGATTCGACAACAAGCGGCCTTACATGAAGGTGGCTTCATTTGGCATGCGACTGGATCAGGGAAAACCATTACCAGCTTTGTCGCCACGAAACTATTGGCGCAAAATTCAGTCGGTGTTGATCGGACTGTCATGGTTGTTGATCGGACCGATCTTGATGCGCAAACACAAGATGAATTCACCAAGTTTGCGTCTGAGTACCATACGGGACAAACTTCAGGTACATCAGTGAACAATACACTCATTGTCGGGATTAAAAACCAACATCAATTGGCCAAGAGTCTATTGTCGCAGAAAAATAATAATACGATTCTGATTACGACGATTCAAAAGTTGTCAGCGGCGATGCGGACAGCACAGGCGGAAAGTGAAGAGACCGGTAGCAATCGTTTTGAAAAACTACGCAAAGAACACATTGTCTTTATTGTCGATGAAGCGCATCGGGCGGTCAGTGATGAAGAGATGCGTCGCATTAAGAAAATTTTGCCTAATTCTACTTGGTTTGGTTTGACAGGAACACCGATCTTTGAGGAAAACCAAAAGCAAGAAAACGGCACGTATGCACGGACGACGGCACAACAGTACGGTGATTTACTCCATGCTTACACCACTAAAAATGCGATGGATGATCAAGCCGTTCTAGGCTTCCAAGTGGAATATCATTCGCTGCTATCAGAAGTCGATCAAGAAGGAATCGTGGCACGCGCAAATAACAACCAGGTACCAGATGAGGTGATTGAGCAGGAGCGCTTAATACCGAATGACGTTTATGAAACAGATGAACACATTCGTGCGATGTTGCGTAAAATTTTTGATCGCCGCAGTATCGTTAAGAAATTCAAAGTGCAAAATGGTTTGCCAACCATGTCTGGTATTCTAACCACGCACTCAATTGCCCAAGCCAAGCGTATTTATCAAATTTTGCAAGAAATGAAGGCAGCTGGAACTTTAATTAATGGTCGACAATTCGATGAACGGCACCAGTTGCTGGATCCAGATTTTCCGCGAGTAGCAATTACCTTTTCCACGAACCCTGATCAACAGGATCAAAATGCTACTGATGATGAATTATTGACGATTATGGCCGACTATGCCAAGCAGTTTGATAGTACGCCATATACTGATGAGAAACTGTATAACCAAAACATTAACAAACGCTTGGCGCGTAAGGAGCGTCAGTATCAAACGGACGGCCAATGGCTAGATCTTGTCATCGTCGTAGATCGCTTGCTGACGGGTTTTGATGCACCAACCATTCAAACATTATATGTCGATCGTGAAATGAAGTATCAAAAATTGTTGCAGGCCTTTTCACGGACTAACCGGATTTATACCGGCAAAGACGCGGGTATGATAGTGACCTTCCGGAAGCCTGAGACGATGAAAGAGAACGTGGAAGCGACATTCCGCTTGTTCTCAAACGAAGATCAAAACTTTGAAGCACTCATCCCACGAGAATACCACGAAGTTCGTGAGGAGTTTGACACGCTGGTGCAAGACTACTTCCAAGCAGAGGTAGCACTGGATGAGAATCCAAATGACATTCCAACAATGATCAATCAAGTCCGTGCTTACCAAAAGCTGGAACAGAACTACCGCGCGTTGAAGAGTTATGATGAATTTGAAGAAGATGCTGAAGAATTGGCACCAATTACCAACCAACTCCCACAATTCCAAGGGAAAGCTGAAAATCTGAAAGCAGCCATTAAGACAGCAGCTGAAGATGAGGAAGAAACGTTGGATATCGACAGCTTATTGGCCGACATTATCTTCTCGTCAGACCTCAACGCGACGCATAAGGAAAAGGTTGATAGTTTTTATATCAATCATCTCCTTAAAGCCTTGCAGGCAAAAGAAGATGGGGCGTTGGCCAAGTTTGAGGCAGAAATTCAGAACAAAGATGAACTGGTACAACCTTTGTATCAAGATTTGAAAACGAAAATTCTGAATAGTCCGGAAACCATGGATGTTATCGCATTAAAAGAAGCGGCTATTCAAGCAAAAATTGATGCTTTAACGGAAGAACAGGTTCAAGCATTTGGCTTGTCGCGTGACTTTTTACGATCAGCGGTGAATGAATATCGGGCAGATAAGCAAGTGATTCCTTATCTGCCTGATCTAATCAAATCTATGACGATTTCAAAGACTGATTTTGAAGCCAAAACAGGTGAAAAATATCGTCGACACACGAAAGTCATCGAACAACAACTCAAGGATAAATTCGATATTATCCAAAAATGGAAAGAAGAACTTTAATGGCAACAGGATTAGAACAACAACTTTGGGCATCAGCGGATATTTTGCGCGGGAAAATGGATGCCAGTGAATACAAGAACTACCTATTAGGTTTAATCTTCTACAAGTATCTCTCAGATGCTGAATTACGCGAAGTGTATGAACAAGAAAATGGGGCGACAACAACTTACCCAGAACGTAGTGTGATGTACCAGTCCCTACTCGACTGGTATGAAGAAGATCCTGAAGAAGTCGCTGATATCATCAGACTTCAAAAAGGCTACTTTATTGCCCCTGATCAACTCTTTTATACGTATCGTCAGCAAGCTGATCGCTATGAATTTAACCTCACGGATTTACAAGCAGGGTTTAACGAACTGGAACGCCAAGGGGAACAATTCAATGGCTTGTTCGCCGACGTTGATTTGAACTCAACTAAGCTTGGGTCAAACGCCCAACAGCGTAACGTGACAATTACTGAAGTACTACGTGCCTTGGATGAAATCGAGTTGTTTGCCCATGATGGTGATGTGATTGGTGATGCCTATGAATACTTGATCGGTCAATTTGCTGCGAGTGCAGGGAAGAAGGCGGGGGAGTTCTATACACCACAAGCCGTGTCACGCATTATGTCTGAAATTGTTGCCATCGGTCAGGAAGACCGTGCGCCATTCCATATTTATGATCCAACGATGGGCTCTGGTTCGTTGATGTTAAATATTCGACGCTATTTGTCTCAACCACGCCAAGTGCATTATCACGGTCAAGAACTGAATACGACAACGTATAACTTGGCACGCATGAACTTGATCTTGCACGGTGTTGATAAAGATCGTATGAATTTGAATAATGGGGACACGCTAGACGCGGATTGGCCGACGGAAGAACCACATCAATTCGATGCAGTGGTGATGAATCCACCATATTCGGCAAAATGGTCGGCCGCTGATAAGTTCTTATCTGACCCACGCTTTGAACGTTTCGGTAAGTTGGCACCAAAGTCTAAAGCTGATTTTGCCTTTCTATTGCATGGCTTCTATCATTTGAAAGATACCGGGACAATGGCAATTGTCTTACCGCACGGTGTGTTATTCCGTGGGGCGGCAGAAGGCACTATTCGTCAAGCATTGCTGGAAATGGGCGCTATTGATGCGGTCATTGGGTTACCGGCTAATATTTTCTACGGCACAAGTATCCCAACCACGGTTATTATCCTGAAGAAGAATCGTGCCAATCGTGATGTCTTATTCATCGACGCGTCAAACGACTTTGATAAGCAGAAAAATCAAAATGTGTTATTACCAGAACATATTGAAAAAATTGTACAAGCTTATAAGCACCGAGAAAATATTGACAAATATACCCATGTCGCCAGTTTTGAAGAGATCAAGGAAAACGACTTTAACTTAAACATACCACGCTACGTGGATACCTTTGAAGAGGAAGAACCAATTGACCTCGTTAAAGTGAGCGAAGAACTGGCACAAGTTGAAGCCGAAATGGCCGCAACACAAGCAGAATTGCTCAAGATGATTAATGACCTAGCGGTTACAGATGAGAGCAAAGACATTATCGAAGCAACTAAGCGCATTTTGGTAGGTGATCAGCATGAGTGAGATGGTACCAAAGGTTAGGTTTTCGAGTTTTACTGACGATTGGGAAGAGCGTAAGTTGGGAGACGAAGTTCGAATAGTGATGGGACAATCTCCTAATTCAGAAAATTATACTGATGATCCTAATGATTATATTCTTGTGCAAGGTAATGCTGACATGAAAAATGGTCGTGTTTTCCCGAGAGTATGGACAACTCAAGTTACTAAACAAGCTGAAAAAGATGATCTCATTCTAAGTGTCCGAGCACCGGTTGGAGATATTGGTAAAACAGCTTATGACGTGGTTATTGGTCGAGGTGTTGCTGCTATAAAAGGTAATGAATTTATATTTCAAAATCTTGGTAAAATGAAGTCCGACGGGTATTGGACTAGATATAGCACTGGATCAACATTTGAAAGTATTAATTCTACTGATATTAAAGAAGCTATAATAAGTGTCCCTGCAATTGAGGAACAAAACAAAATCGGTTCATTCTTCAAGCAGCTGGATAACACTATCGCTCTTCATCAACGTAAGTTAGATTTGCTCAAGGAACAGAAAAAAGGCTTCTTGCAAAAAATGTTTCCAAAAAATGGCTCAAGAGTTCCAGAATTGCGTTTTTCGGGATTTGCTGACGATTGGGAACAGCGTAAGTTAAAAGATATTGCAAACTATAGAAATGGTAAGGCACATGAGCAAGTTGAAGATATTGATGGTCAATTTACAATTGTTAACTCAAAATTTATTTCTACCAATGGGAATGTCCAGCGGCATACCTACAAACAAGTAGAACCTCTGTTTAAAGGAGAGATAACTTTTGTTCTAAGTGACTTGCCTAATGGAAAAGCATTAGCTAAAGTTTTCCGGATAGATGAAGATAACAAGTATACTTTAAATCAACGTATTGCAGGAATCACACCTAAAAAAGGTACGGACTCAATATTTCTAAGTTATATTTTGAATCGGAATAGTTATTTTCTAAAATTTGATAGTGGTGTTTCTCAGACTAATTTATCAAGATCGCAAGTTGAAGGATTTACGTCAACATTACCTTGTTTTGAAGAGCAAACTGAGATAGGTTCATTCTTTAAACAACTCGACAACCTCATCACCCTTCATCAGCGTAAGTTAGACTTACTAAAAGAGCAGAAAAAAGGCTTCTTGCAAAAAATGTTTGTGTCATAAGATACTTAATAAATACGAAATATGAGGAAACTTCGTGTGGTAAAAATATTTGGTAATACTAATCAATCTGAACACCAGATTGACTTGAATCCTGACGATGTAAATTCATTAACTCATAGTAAGATGATGCAAACATTAGACTGGGCATATGAAAAGACAATGACAGGATTACCTGGACAAAAAAGTATTGATTTGCTAGTTCAAGATTATTTAACTAGATATGATCCTGAAACAGCAATAAACAAACTAGTGAATTTTCAAAAGGTTAAGGCAACAACCTCGGGCTTTTTAACTGGTTTTGGTGGAATTATTACACTACCAGTAACTATTCCAGCCAATGTTGCGTCAGTTATTTTAGTACAAATGCGAATGATTGCTGCAATTGCCACTATTCGAGATTATGATTTAAACAGCGATCAAGTCAGAACCTTTGTTTATGCTACTTTAGCGGGTACTTCTGCTATTGATATTACTAAAAAAACAGGAATAACAATTGGAGATAAGTTACTAGTTGGTGTCGTAAAAAGAATTCCCGGTAAATCGCTTCAAAAAATTAATCAGGCAGTTGGGTTCAGATTAGTTACTAAGTTTGGCACAAAAGGTGTTATTAACATGGGCAAAGCAATTCCAGTTGCCGGTGCAGTAGTTGGTGGTAGCTTTGATTATGCTACAACATCAGCAATTGCAAAAATGGCTAAAAAGACTTTTGCTAATGATGGGATTGATCTAGGCGATGGGACTCGAATCGATAAGTCTGAATTGAAAAAAGAGTAACCATAATGAGGAAAGATATCCAAATCAAGTCAGTCAACTAAACAACTGTTGGATGATTTGATTTCAAAAGAACTTAAATCTGAAGATGAAGGTTTTAAGTCTACATTGCCAGAGTGGTTTCGAATAGATTGGAAAATAATAGATCGCTAAATCAAATCAAAAACAATCCTCAGCGTCTTTAATAATATTTGTCTAAATCAATCATAATTGAGCTGGGTTCTATGATGCAATTACGAATTTAATGGATTACTCAAAATTTTAGTATAAAATATATTGTGTTAATTTGAAATTATTGAATAGGTTACTTTAATATGGAAAACAAATATAAATCAGTGGAATCGTTAATAGAAGATGCCATTGATGACCTCAAAAGAACTCGTACGAATCGTATTTCAAAAAGTGAGCGTTTCAAATCATACAACTCGAAGTGGAATACTCTTTTTTTCATAACAAATATAGGAACAATAATAGCAATATTGGTTACATATACTAATATTGAAGCATCTGAATTATCAATATTTATTACTAATTCGTTTTCTATATATTTAATTCTTTTGCAGTATTTTCTATCTACATTAGATTATAGCGCTCGAGCATTAAAATTACATTATGAACAACTTGAAATTAATGAATTGCGAATGCAGTTAAAATTACTATTGGTTTCCGAAAGACCAGATAAAGCCATTGAGTTTAGGCATTTATTCGAGAAATATAGTATCAGTTTGAAAAATAACGAAAACCATGACGCTTATGATGACAATAGGAATAAAAAATGTGATATGACTTCTGACAAGATTTTTTTAAATTCAAATTTCATATTTATAATCATTATTATTGTATTGTTTGTTATATCTATTTTTCTATGAGCACAATGCTACACAATCTTACTAAGTATTTATATGACCAGAGCATTAGGATAATAATAGATAGATTAATAATCGTTTATTAAAACGGCAGATTGCAAGAAATAACTTGAACGAATTTAGTGACGTAGATTAAGTAAGAAGATCTCGATTGGTG